>JBBQDX010000044.1:0-20610 GCA_038320125.1 Rhodobacterales bacterium
GCATCTCTTCAAGAAGAACAGGATCACCACCATCATGGGCGCGGCGAAGCTGGCCGGGAAGGGCAGGGTTTCGGTCACGACCGACAAGGGCGAGGAGGAGCTGACCGCGCCCAGCATCGTCGTCGCCACCGGCGCCCGCGCCCGCGACCTTCCGGGGCTGGAGGCGGACGGCAAGCGCGTCTGGAACTACCGGACGGCACTGGAGCCGCCGCATATGCCGAAGAAGCTGCTGGTCATCGGATCGGGCGCCATCGGCATCGAGTTCGCCAGCTTCTACAACACGCTCGGGGCCGAGACGACCGTGGTCGAGGTGATGGACCGGATCCTGCCGGTGGAGGACGAGGAGATTTCGAAGTTCGCCAAGAAACAGTTCGAGAAGCAGGGGATGAAGATCCTGCAAAAGGCCAGCGTCAAGGCGCTCGACCGCCGCGAGGCCAGCGTCGTCGCCACGATCGAGACCGGCGGCAAGACCGAGGAGCATGCGTTCGACACCGTGATCTCGGCCGTCGGCATCGTCGGCAACGTCGAGGGACTGGGGCTCGAGGCGGCGGGCGTGAAGGTCGACCGCTCCCACATCGTCGTCGACGAATACTGCCGCACTGGCGTCGAGGGCGTCTATGCCATCGGCGATATCGCCGGCGCGCCGTGGCTCGCGCACAAGGCGAGCCACGAGGGGGTGATGGTCGCCGAGCTGATCGCGGGGCGCAACGACGTCCATCCGGTCCGCCCCGAGAGCATCGCGGGCTGCACCTACTGCTATCCGCAGATCGCCAGCGTCGGCCTGACGGAGGCGAAGGCGCGGGAAGCGGGCCATGACATCAAGGTCGGCCATTTCCCCTTTATCGGCAACGGCAAGGCCATCGCCCTGGGCGAGGTCGAGGGCATGGTGAAGACCATTTTCGACAAGAAGACGGGCGAGTTGCTGGGGGCCCACATGATCGGCGCGGAAGTGACCGAGCTGATCCAGGGCTATGTCATCGGCCGCCAGCTCGAGACCACCGAGGAAGATCTCGCCCACACCATCTTCCCGCACCCGACCCTGTCGGAAATGATGCACGAGAGCGTGCTGGACGCGGACGGACGCGCCATCCACTTCTGACGCGATCTTCATTTGGCGGTTCGGCCCATCGTTGCCAGCTTCGGACCGACAGGATCGGAGGGTCTTCGCATGATACGATCGAGCGCCGCCCTGGCCGCGCTTTGGCTGGCCGCGGTGCCCGTCGAGGCATAGCAGACCTGCTCGGCTACTCTGCGGGGATCGATCCTCAGGATCTTCTCAATTACTCGGAGGAGCGGCTTGAGGATGCCTGCGTCATCCTGCGGCAGGACCGCGCGAACGTGCACCGCTTCGGGAAGCCGGGGCAGTATGACGCGCCCGACGCGCTCTTCGGCGATGCCGGTGCCCGCGAGGCCTTAGGTGGCGACTGCGCGCCCTTCGACGACGAATCGACGCGGCTCCTGAACGCTGCGGCCTACGTCCGCGTCGTCGTCACCCGGATGCCCGACGGCACGCTCCGCATCCGGTTCGGCGAGGGGGCGGGCTGACCGCCTCGAGCTTTCCCGGTCGATGCCGACCCGCCGAAGATCGCCGCGCCGTCAGAAGCCGAAAGAGAGCTTCAGGCCCAGCGTGCTGACGCCGACGTCCGCGTCGCGGCCCGATCCGGCCGCGTTCCCGACCTCGCCAAAGCGATGGTAGACATACTCGGCGCCGAGGTCGATGCGATCCGTCACACGCATGTCGAGGCCTGCGCCGAGGGTGAGCGCGGTGTCGTCGGTATTGATGCCGGCGCCGGCGAAGTCCGCGCGCGCGAGGCCCAGAGTGCCGTAGGCCATCGCACGGCCCATGTCGTAGCCCAGCCTGCCGGACAGCCGCAGACCGTAGTCGACGCCGAAGCGGTTGCCGACCTCCCCGAGATCGCCCGCCACGTCGAAAAGCGCCACCTCGCCGCCGTAGACGAGGCTCCCCGACTGGTAGTGCCGGCCCAAGGCCAGCGCATAGGCGGTCGCCGTGTCGCTGACGGAGATCGTCGGCCCGGACGCGTCGGATGAGGTGGAGGTGTGCCCGAAGGCCAGCGTGCCGGAGACATAGGGTCCCGACCAGGCCCCGTAGCCGCCAGCATAGCCTCCGCCGCCGTAGCCGTCCTGCGCGAAAGACGTCAACGGAGCCGCGATCAGGGCCGCAGCAATGAGGGTGGTCCGCAGCAAGGAAGAGGCCGGGGCGGTCGGGGCGGTCTTGATCATGACAGGGTCACTCGCTTGGTTCTGCTGCTCGGTCCCTTCGCGTAGCGCAGTCGATTCGCGATCGGAAGCCCTGCCAGGCGGCCCGTTGCCGAACCCGGTTCGAGCGAGTCGTGCGGGCAACATCGACCGCGGTGGAGAGGCGCGAGTAGATCTGCCTGACGTTCTTGCCGGAGCGCGGTGCCGCAAGGAAGGGTATCGGAGATGCCGGGACCGGACGGCAGCGCCCTGTTCGCGCCCCCTTCGGCGCTCCGCGCAGGGGCCTGTGCCCGAACGGTCACGCGATGTGAAGCGTGCCGGTTGGCGTCGATTTCAGGACCTTCGATCCGATGGGTGGCGGGGGCGCAAGTATCCCCCCGCCGCGTTCGATCGGCGCGAGGGTCCCCGTGTCGTTTCATTCGGCCTTCTCTAACGGAGCCCGTCCCCTCCGGCCGACAGGGGGGCCGGGGAGCGGCGGTGCGGCCGTCGCGGAGGCGGGGCCGTGCGGTCAACACGGGCTGGCGGTCGGGACCCGATCGACGGACTTCTGTGGTCGATGGCCGACATGAAACCGCTGCAAGGCGTCGAAATCGGCGGATCCGTGCCGGGATGCCGAAATGGGGTTACTATTCGTTAACATCTATACTCAGCTTCGCGAACACATTAGGTAGGGGTACTTAAATGAAACCGACATTCACCGTGCTTGCGGCCGTAACGGCTGCAAGCTTCAGCATATCCGCGGCGGCTGCCGCGACAGTCGACATGGGCATCGGCTACGCTCTCGGAACCGGCGGGACGACGATCTCCCGGATCGACGACCTTCAGGCACCGGACATCGGCAAGACGATCAGCCTGACGCTCGACGGCGCGCCGCTGTCGGTCAACGGCATCACCTATCGCCCGAACACCGGCGGCTTCAACGCCTACAAGAATGCGGGCAACGTGGTCTATTCGATCGACATCGACACCGGCGTCGCCACCCAGGTGGTCGCGGCCAGCGGAAGCAACGACGCGGGTCAGGTGGTGCGAACGACGACGGGGGCGATCGGATTCGACTTCAACAACGCTCTCGACGCGGCGCGCATCGTATCGACGAACGAGGAGAACCTGGTCTTCTTCCCTGAGCGTTCCGCCGCCGAACCCGCCCGGATCATCCGAGCGACGGACCTGTTCTACAATGTCGGCGATGCGAATGAGGGCACCGATCCGACCGTGTTCGCGAATGCCTATTCGAATGCGCTCCCGCAGGCGCAGGTCGATGCGAGCACCCAGGTTCAATACGTCCTCGACAGCGGTCTGGACGTGCTGGCGACGCTCGACAACAACGCGGGGTCGCTCAACACGCTGGGCAGCCTGACGCTCGACGGCGCGGCGCTGAACTTCAACAGCGTCGGCGGGCTGGACATCCTGACCGCTCCCGACGGGTCGGACATCGCGATCGCGCTCTTGAACTTCCGGGGCATGTCGCAGTTGTTCACCTTCAACCTGCCGACCGGGTCCGGCCCCGTGGCGGTGACGTCGCTCGGCTCGATCGGCGCTGGGTTCAGCAGCTTCGCAGTCGCCCCGGCCCCCATTCCGCTTCCGGCGGCGGGCCTGCTGCTGCTGGCCGGCCTCGGCGGGCTGGGCGCGATCCGCCGTTTCCGCAAGGGCTGATACGACACGCAGCGGGCCGGACCGGATCCGGCTCGTTGCCTTCCGGCTTGGGGGAAGCCTTCCGGCTTCCCTTTTTGCCGCGCTGGCGACGGCCCGCCATACCTGTTATGCGTTCCCTTAATGTTCTCACCACTTGGGGCGCGGGCCTTTGCATCCGACGCGTCGCCCCCTAGATCGTGGGATTGACGTTCGTGGGGGCGAGATGGCCGAGCAGAAATTCATCGAGGTGCGCGGCGCGCGCGAGCACAACCTCAAGGGCATCGACGTGGACATCCCGCGCGACCAACTCGTGGTCATCACCGGGCTGTCGGGGTCCGGCAAGTCGTCGCTGGCCTTCGACACGATCTATGCCGAGGGCCAGCGCCGCTACGTCGAATCGCTCTCGGCCTACGCGCGCCAGTTCCTCGACATGATGCAGAAACCGGACGTGGACCACATTTCCGGCCTCTCGCCGGCCATCTCCATCGAACAGAAGACGACCTCGAAGAATCCGCGCTCCACCGTCGGCACCGTCACCGAGATCTACGATTACATGCGCCTGCTCTTTGCCCGCGCCGGAACGCCCTATTCCCCCGCCACCGGCCTGCCGATCACCGCGCAGCAGGTGCAGGACATGGTCGATCGCGTCATGGCGATGCCGGAGGGGACGCGCGGCTACCTGCTCGCACCCATCGTGCGCGACCGCAAGGGCGAGTACCGCAAGGAAATGCTGGAGCTGCGCAAGCAGGGGTTCCAGCGCGTGAAGGTCGACGGCGCGTTCCACGACCTCGACACGCCGCCGGAGCTCGACAAAAAGTTCCGGCACGACATCGACGTTGTGGTCGACCGGATCGTCGTGCGCGAGGGGCTCGAGACGCGGCTCGCGGACAGCTTCCGCACCGCGCTCGACCTCGCCGACGGCATCGCCATCCTGGAGATCGCTTCGACGTCCGGCGAGGAGGACTCCGAAACCCCCGAACGGCAGACCTTCTCCGAGAAGTTCGCCTGTCCCGTGTCCGGCTTCACCATCCCCGAGATCGAACCGCGCCTGTTCTCCTTCAATGCGCCGTTCGGGGCCTGCCCGGTCTGCGACGGCCTCGGGATGGAGCTCTTCTTCGACGAGCGGCTGGTGGTGCCCGATGTCACGCTGAGCCTCGTCAAGGGCGCGCTGGCCCCGTGGACCAAGGGCAAGTCGCCCTATTTCGTGCAGACGATCGACAGCATCGCCAAGCATTACGGGTTCGACAAGAAGGCCGCATGGAAGGACCTGCCGGAGCAGATCCAGCAGGTGTTCCTGCGCGGTTCCGGCACCGAGAAGATCAAGTTCCGCTATGACGAGGGCGGCCGGGTCTATGAGGTGAGCCGCGTGTTCGAGGGCGTCATCCCCAACATGCAGCGCCGCTATCGCGAGACGGAGTCGGCTTGGGTGCGCGAGGAGTTCGAGCGCTACCAGAACAACCGCCCCTGCGGTGCCTGCGGCGGCTACCGCCTGAGGCCGGAAGCGCTGGCGGTCAAGATCGACATGAAGCATGTCGGCGAGATCGTCCAGATGTCCATCGCCGAAGCGCTGGCCTGGTGCGACGCGGTGCCGGGCGCGCTCTCCAAGCAGAAGAACGAGATCGCCCGGGCGATCCTGAAGGAGATCCGCGAGAGGCTGGGGTTTCTCAACAACGTCGGCCTCCAGTATCTGACCCTGAGCCGGAACGCCGGGACGCTGTCGGGCGGCGAGAGCCAGCGGATCCGGCTGGCCAGCCAGATCGGCTCCGGCCTGACCGGCGTGCTCTACGTCCTGGACGAACCCTCCATCGGCCTGCACCAGCGCGACAACGACCGGTTGTTGACGACGCTCAAGAACCTGCGCGACCAGGGCAATACGGTGATCGTCGTGGAGCACGACGAGGAGGCGATCCGCGAGGCCGACTATGTCTACGACATCGGGCCGGGGGCCGGCATCCACGGCGGCACGGTCGTGGCGCACGGCACGCCGGCGGAGCTGGAGGCGAATCCCGCCAGCATCACCGGGGATTACCTTGCCGGGCGCCGGCAGATCGAGGTGCCCGCGACCCGCCGCAAGGGAAACAGGAAGAAGGTCACCGTCGTCAAGGCGACCGGGAACAACCTCAAGGGCATCACCGCCGACTACCCGTTGGGCCAGTTCGTCGCGGTGACCGGGGTGTCGGGCGGCGGCAAGTCCACCCTGACCCTCGAGACGCTGTTCAAGACCGCCTCGATGAAGCTCAACGGCGCGCGCCAGACGCCGGCGCCCTGCGAGACGGTCAGGGGCCTCGAGCATCTCGACAAGGTGATCGACATCGACCAGCGGCCCATCGGGCGCACCCCCCGCTCGAACCCCGCGACTTACGTCGGGGCCTTCACGCCGATCCGGGACTGGTTCGCGGGGCTGCCGGAGAGCAAGACGCGGGGCTACAAGCCCGGCCGCTTCAGCTTCAACGTCAAGGGCGGGCGGTGCGAGGCGTGCCAGGGCGACGGTGTCATCAAGATCGAGATGCACTTCCTGCCGGACGTCTATGTTGAATGCGAGACCTGCAAGGGCAAGCGCTACAACCGCGAGACGCTGGAGGTGAAGTTCAAGGGCAAGAGCATCGCCGACGTCCTCGACATGAATGTCGAGGAGGCGCAGGCGTTCTTCCAGGCGGTGCCGTCGATCCGCGAGAAGATGGATGCGCTGATGCGCGTCGGCCTTGGCTACATCAAGGTCGGGCAGCAGGCGACGACGCTGTCGGGGGGGGAGGCGCAGCGGGTGAAGCTGTCGAAGGAGCTGTCGAAGCGGTCCACCGGCCGCACGCTCTACATCCTCGACGAGCCGACGACGGGGCTGCACTTCGACGACGTGCGCAAGTTGCTGGAGGTGCTGCACGAGCTGGTGGACCAAGGCAATTCGGTCGTGGTGATCGAGCACAACCTCGACGTGGTGAAGACCGCCGACCACGTCATCGACATCGGCCCCGAGGGCGGCGACGGCGGCGGCGAGATCGTGGCGACCGGCACTCCGGAGCAGATCGCCGAGGTCGAGGGGAGCCATACCGGGCGCTATCTCAAGCCGCTGCTGGCGTCACGCAGGGTTGCAGCGGAGTAGGAGGGCGCCCGGCCCGGATCAGCGGGAGGCAGGCCGCATCGAGAGGTAGGTCAGCAGCGCAACGGAGAAGAGCGTCATACCCGCCATCTCCAAGCCCTCCTCCATCAGCGTGAAGAAGGCGTAGGCGCCGTTGCGGTGGCCGTCCGCGGCATCGAAGAGGGCCGCGTTGACCATCTCCAGCCCGAGCGCGGCCCCCACATAGACGACTCCGGAAATCAGCATGAGCAGCGCCGGGCGACGGGGCAGGGCGATCAGGAAACGCAGGAAGCCGAGCGCGAAGACGATGACGACCGGCAAGGCGACGACGACCCATGCGAAGCGGAAAATGCCCTCGGCGGCGACGATCTCGCGACCGAAAGTTCCCAGCATCTCATGCATCCGGGCCGCTTCGTCAAAGGTCAGAAGCAGAAAGACGCCCGTCAGAATAGTCCAGTGCCAGCGCCAAGTCGACGCCTCGGACCATACCTTGAACGAGATGAGCGTGAGCAGACAGAACGCGAACGCCAGCAGAGCGAAGTTGAGGAAGGTCGGAACGTTGCGCTCGGCTTCGACCCAGAAGACCGTCATCAGGATGCCCTCGACGGCGATCCGGCCCGTTCCCGCAGCCGCCGCGACGGCCATGGCGAGCACGAGGCTGGCGGCGATCGCGATGCCGGCGGCGACCGCGAAGGCTTTCGGATCCGGGAGGGTCAGGCGGCACCCGAAGGTCGACCGGGTGGAGGTCGGGAAAGCGGGCTCGCCATCTGAATACTCCGTGCTGGAGAGGCGGGACATCTGAAAAGTCATTGGCTTCACCGGGCAAGACAAAGTTGAACATGAAGGTTTTATGACACATTTTGAGCGTTCGGCAAACGTTCTTTGTGTAAAAGGATTAACGTCGCTGACCGGCGCGTATCCGCGCATAAATGGAAGGGGATTGAGGACCGGAAAGGTTGGGCGCTCCGCGCGAGCCGGGACAGCCAGGAGGTGCGCGCCGCTGATCCGCGAGGGGCGGGCAATGGCGTCCTTCACGGCTCGCCATCGCGCCCTGGGCGAATCATTTGGCGGATGAGCGCAGTGTCGCGACTCTTGCCGGCACGCGGGGGATCTTTGACCGTCACGATCTCCGCTGCGCGAGCCGGGACGGCCGATGCAGGGTCGGCGCGACCGTCAGACCCACGGGCCGCGGCTCCGGGCTGTATCAGGGCCGCGCGGTCGAGGCTTGGCCCCGGCGCGCGCCGCGCCTAACCTGCGGGCCATGCACCGCACCATGCTTATCCTGCTGACCCTTCTCTGCGCCGCGCTCGCGGCGGGCGCGGTGTGGCGGACGACGCTGGGCACGGCGCTCGAGACGCTGCAACAGAAAGGGCGGAGCGATCTGAGCCTGGCGGCCGATCGGCTGCGGCTCGAGTTGCAGCGCTCGCGCGACCTTGCCGTGCTGCTGGCCGACGACCCCCGCATCGGCCTCTGGCTGGACGATTTCCGCAGCCGGACGGGAGCGTCGCTGGCCCTGCAGGGGTTCGCCGACCGTTCCGGGGCGTCCGACATCTGGCTTCTGGATCCCGGCGGCGAGGTTGTCGTGGCGGGCACCGGCGCGCGTCCGGCCATCGTCGATGCGGGTTGGCTGGTGCGGGCGCGTCAGGGCGCGCTCGGCGTCGGGCCGGCGCCGGAGGGGCGGGCGATGACGCATGCGGCCCCGGTCTTCGGCGACGGCGGGCGCGTCGTCGGCGTGGTCGCGGTGACACGCGACCTGCCGACGCTGGAGCGCGGCTGGCGCGCCGATCCGCAGGCGATCTACTTCACCGACGCGGGCGGACGGGTGGTCGCGTCGAACCGCGAGGAGTTGCTGGGCGGGCCGCCGTCGCAGATGCTCGCGCCGGTGCAGGGCCACGACGTCCGCCGCATCGAGGCCGGCCGCTATCTGCCGCGCGACGCCCTGCACCTCGAGCTGTCGCTGCCGACGCTCGGACTCACGGCCGAGCTGCTGCTCGACATCGCCCCGGCCCGCGATCTGGCGGCGGCGCGGGCGGGGGCGGCGGGCGCGGCGGTGCTCGTGCTGGGGTCCGCGCTCGGCATCCTGTGGGAGCGGAGGCGGGTTCTGGCGCGCGCCAATGCCTTCCTGGAGGCGCGGGTGGCGGAGCGCACCGACGCGCTGACGCGCGCCAACGCGCGCCTGTCGGCCGAAGTGCGCGACCGGCGGGAGGCGGAGGCACGACTGAAGCGCGCGCAGGCCGACCTCGTCCAGGCGGGAAAGCTCAGCGCTCTCGGCCAGATGTCGGCGGGCATCAGCCACGAATTGAACCAGCCCCTGATGGCGATCCGCAGCTTCGCGCAGAACGCCGGCACCTTCCTCGATCGTGGGGATACCAGGGCGGCGGCCGGCAACCTGGCCCGGATCAACGACCTCGCGGGCCGGATGGGCCGCATCATCCGCAACCTCTCGGCCTTTGCCCGCGCCGAGCCGGTGCCGGCGGTGGAGACCGACCTTGCCGATGTGATCGCGGCCGCGCTGGAGATCACCGAGACCCGCCGCCGGGAGGCGGACATCGAGACCCGCCTCGACCTCGCCCCCGGGCCGGTGCTGGCCATGGGCGGCGAGACCCGGTTGGGGCAGGTGGTGGTCAACCTCGTCGCCAACGCCATCGACGCCATGCGGGAGGCGCCGGAGCGCCGGCTGACCCTGTCGCTGATGGACGCGCCGCCGCGGATCGTGCTGCGCGACACCGGGCCGGGGCTCGCCGACGCCGAGCGGATGTTCGACCCGTTCTGGACGACGAAGCAGGTGGGGAAGGGCCTCGGGCTGGGGCTCTCGATCAGCTACGGGATCGTCGCGGGCTTCGGCGGCGAGATCCGGGGCCGCAACGTGGAGGGCGGCGCGGAGTTCACGGTGACCCTGCGCCCTGCGACGATGGAGAAGGTCGCATGACGGACGTGCTGCTGGTCGAGGACGATCTGAGCGTGCGCGAGGCGCTCTCCCAGACGCTCGAGATCGCGGGTCTGACGGTGGTGCAGGCGGGCAGCTTCGTCGCGGCCCAACCCCGCCTGACCCGCGACCTGCCGGGCGTCGTCGTCAGCGACATCCGGATGCCGGGGCGCGACGGGTTCCATCTCCTCGGCCATGCCCGGCGCGCCGATCCGGACCTGCCGGTGATCCTGCTGACGGGGGAGGGCGACGTGCCGACGGCGGTGCGCGGCCTGACCGAGGGGGCCTTCGCCTTTCTCGAGAAGCCCTGCGATCCGAATGAGCTCGTCGATACGGTGCGGCGCGCGCTCGCCCTGCGCCGCGCCACGATCGAGGCGCGCGCAGCCCGCGGGCAGCTCGAGGGCGGCGACGCGGCGGCGCGCATGCTCACCGGGGTCTCGCCGCTGGCCACGGCGTTACGCGACACGGCCCGTGCCGTGGCGCGGGGAAACGGGGCGGTGCTGATCCACGGCGAGCCGGGAACCGGCACCAGCAAGGTGGCGGAGGTCATCCATCTGCTCTCGCCGCGCGCGGGCGGCCCTTTCGTCAGGCGCCGTGCTCCCGCGCTGGACGCCGACGATCTCGACGAGGCGCTGCGGCTGGCGGAGTCTGGCAGCCTGTTCCTCGACCATATCGACGCCCTGCCGCCCGACCTGCAGCATCGCCTCCACGACGAGGACGGGGCACGCCTGCTCGCGGCGACCAACGCCCCGCCCGCGCGACTTGCGGAGCGGCTGGAACCGGACCTGTTCTACCGGCTGGAAGGCCTGCAGGTCCATATTCCGCCGCTGCGCGACCGGCCGACCGACATTCCGGTGATGTTCCTGCACTACCTTGGGCTTGCCTGCGAGCAGGCCGACCTGCCGGTGCCGGATGTGCCGCCAGAGTTGCAGGCGCGGCTGATGGCGGGCGACTGGCCGGGCAACGGGCGGGGCCTGATGAACCATGCCATGCGGTTCGCCATGGGGCTCGAGACCGAGACGGGGACCGCGCGCGCGGGGCTTGCCGAGCGGATGCGCGCAGTGGAGCGGTCGATCCTGATCGAGACGCTGACCCGCCATCGGGGGCAGGCGACGGCGGCGGCGCGCGACCTCGATCTGCCGCGCAAGACCTTCTACGACAAGCTGACCCGCCATGGCCTGCGCCCGGAGGACCATCGCGACGCCTGAGTTGTGCGGGTTTTCGCACGCGCCCGCCTCCGCCGTTGTGCGGTAATCCGCACGGCCCGGACGGCGGATGTGAAGATCACGGCCCAAGCCATTAGTATGGAACAATATCAGACTCCTAGAATCTTCCCGCTTTACGGCTCCGTCGCCCATGATAGCTTGTCGTCCAGACGTCCGGGAGGGACGCCGGCCAAGGGAGAGATACTCATGAAACTGTTCACCACCGCAGCCACCGCGTTGGCGCTGTCCGTCACCGCGGGAGCCGCCCTCGCGCAATGCGACGCGGAAGAGACCGTCGTCAAGTTTGCCCATGTCACCAACGCCGACAAGCACCCCAAGGGGCTGGCCGCCGCGCTCTTCCAGGAGCGGGTGAACGAGGAGATGAACGGCGCGCTCTGCGTCGAGGTCTTCCCGAACTCCACGCTCTACGACGACGATCAGGTGCTGGAAGCGATGCTGCAGGGCGATGTGCAGATGGCCGCGCCCTCGTTGTCGAAGTTCGAGCAGTTCACCAAGGTGTTCCAGGTGTTCGACCTGCCGTTCCTTTTCCCCGACATCGCCGCGCTGGACCGCTTCCAGGAGGGCGAGACCGGACAGGCGATGCTCGACTCGATGCAGCGTCGCGGCCTTCAGGGGCTGGCCTTCTGGCACAACGGGCTCAAGCAGATGTCGGCCAACAAGCCGCTCCTGGTGCCGTCCGACGCGGCCGGCCTCAAGTTCCGCGTGCAGCCCTCCGACGTGATCGTGGCCCAGATGGAGGCGATCGGCGTCTCGCCGCAGCCGATGGCCTTCGCCGAGGTCTACGGCGCGCTCCAGACCGGCGTCGTCGACGGCCAGGAGAACACCTGGTCGAACGTCTACGGACAGAAGTTCTTCGAGGTTCAGGACGGCACGACGGAGACCAACCACGGCGCGCTGGACTACCTCGTCGTGACCTCGACGGACTTCCTCGACAGCCTCGACCCCGCGGTGCGCGACCAGATGCTGACGATCCTGACCGAGGTGACCGAGACCCGCAACGCGGATGTCGGCAACGTCGATGCGGAGGCGCGGCAGGCCATTCTGGACGCGGGCGGCGAGATCCGCGAGTTGACGGACGAGCAGCGCCAGGAATGGGTCGACGCGATGAAGCCCGTCTGGGACCAGTTCGCCGACGGCATCGGCCAGGACGTGATCGACGCGGCCGTGGCTGCGGGCGAGCAGCAGGGCTGATCGCGATCCGATAGAGATCCGGGCCGCCCGACGCGGCCCGGACAGCAATCGTCCGGGGAGGGGACGCCATGGCCACGCGCTATGAACCCAAAGGCAGGCTCGGCCGCGCCGTACACGGGTTCGAGGAAACCGCCATCGCCGTCCTCCTAGGCGGGATGACGATGCTCACCTTCGTGAACGTGGTCCTGCGATACCTCTTCAACCAGTCGATCATCTGGTCGCTCGAGGTCATTCTCGTTCTTTTCGCCTGGCTGGTGATGTTCGGCGTCAGCTACGTCTTCAAGATCGGCGCGAACCTCGGGGTCGATGCGCTCACCAACGTGCTGCCGGACCGGGGGCGCCGCATCTCGGCCCTGCTCGCGGCGGCCGTGACGCTCGCCTACGCGCTGCTGTTGATGAAGGGCGCCTGGGATTTCTGGGCGAACTACGGCAACCTGCCGCAGACCACGGGCCGCTGGTTCCCCACCGGGCTGCAGGACATGCGCCCGCAGGATTACCGCGGCTACACGCCGACGCAATCGGTGCCGATGATCGGCTTTCTGAGCGGGCCGCTCGAATCCTGGCTGCTGATCGAGGGCGACGCGCCGTTCGAGAAGTTTCCGCGGGCGATCCCCTTCCTCATCATGCCGCTCGCCGCCGCGCTGATCCTGCTGCGCGTGGTGCAGGCCGTCGTCGCGGTCTGGACCGGCGAGCGCGCCAGCATGATCGTCAGCCACGAGGCCGAGGATGCGGTCGAGGAGGCCTCCGCCACCCTGCGCGCCTCCGACGCCGCCGCGAGCGTCACCGCGACCTACACGCCCACGCACGACCCTGCCGCGCGGAGAACCTGAGCCATGGACGTCTTCCTGCTGTTCCTGATGATCATCGGCCTGTTGCTGATCGGCGTGCCGATCGCGGTGTCGCTGGGGTTCAGCTCCATCATCTTCCTGCTCGTCCTGTCCGACACCTCCCTGTCGGCCATCGCCAAGCAGTTCTACGATGCGATGGCCGCGCATTACACGCTTCTCGCGATCCCGTTCTTCGTCCTCGCCTCGTCGTTCATGTCCACGGGCGGGGTCGCCCGGCGGATCATCCGCTTCGCCATCGCCTGCGTCGGCCACCTCCGCGGCGGCCTCGCCATCGCGGGGGTGCTGGCCTGCATGATGTTCGCGGCCCTCTCGGGATCTTCGCCCGCGACGGTCATCGCCATCGGCACGATCGTCATCGCGGCGATGAAGCAGGCCGGCTACACCAAGGAGTTCGCGGCGGGCGTGATCTGCAACGCCGGCACGCTGGGCATCCTCATCCCGCCGTCCATCGTGATGGTCGTCTACGCCGCCGCCACCGACGTGTCGGTCGGGCGGATGTTCCTGGCGGGCGTCATCCCGGGCCTGCTCGCCGGGGTCATGCTGATGGTGACGATCTACGTCATCGCGGTGAGGCGCAACATGCCGAAGGGCGAGTTCGCGGGTTGGGGCGAGGTCGCGGCCTCATTCCGAGATGCCTTCTGGGGCCTGATGCTGATCGCCATCATCATGCTCGGCATCTACGGCATTCCGGGCGTGACCGGCGCCATCTTCACCCCCACCGAAGCCGCCGCCGTGGCGTCGTTCTATGCCTTCCTCGTGGCGATGTTCGTCTACCGGGACATCGGCCCGCTCGCCCCCAAAACCACGCGCTCCGTGGGCGCGGCGGTGGCGCAGGCGCCGATGGGCACGCCGAAATCCCTGCTCAGCGCGCCCCATGCCCTCGTCACCGCCTTCTTCCACCGCGACACGCGCGACACGCTCCTTGACGCGGGCAAGCTGACCATCACCCTGATGTTCATCATCGCCAATGCGCTGATCCTGAAGCACGTCCTGACCGACGAACAGATCCCCCAGTCCATCGCTCGCGCCATGCTGGGCGTCGGTCTCGGGCCGATCATGTTCCTTGTCGTCGTCAACGTGATCCTGCTCATCGGCGGGCAGTTCATGGAGCCGTCGGGCCTTCTGGTCATCGTCGCCCCGCTGGTCTTTCCGATCGCGATCGAGCTCGGGATCGACCCGATCCACCTCGGCATCATCATGGTCGTCAACATGGAGATCGGGATGATCACGCCGCCGGTGGGCCTCAACCTCTTCGTCACCTCCGGGGTGGCGGGGATGTCGATGATGGCGGTCGTGCGGGCGGCATTTCCGTTCCTCTGCGTGCTCTTCGTCTTCCTGATCATCGTCACCTACATCCCGTGGCTCTCGACCGTGCTGCCGAACGCGGTGATGGGGCCGGAGACGATCATAAGGTAGGACGATCACAAGGTTATGTGGGCCGATCCGGGCTCACCCCTGCCGTCACGACGCGGCGAGCGCCTGCGCGATCGGCACGAAATCCGCCGCCGTCAGGCTGGCCCCGCCGACGAGCGCGCCGTTCACGTTCGTGAGGGCAAAAAGCTCCGCGGCATTGGCGGCCTTCACCGACCCGCCGTAGAGCAGCGACGTCTCGGGTCCGATCCGGGCGCGAAGGGCGTCGTGAACTTCGGCCACCTGATCCGGCGTGGCGACCTTGCCGGTCCCGATGGCCCAGATCGGCTCGTAGGCGACGACCGTGTTCCCGGCCGTCGCACCTTCGGGCAGGGAGCCGTCCAGCTGCGCCAGCAGCACGGCGATCGTCTCGCCGGCGTCGCGCTGCGCCAGGGTTTCGCCGATGCAGAGGATCGCGGTCAGGCCCGCCTCCCACGCCGCGCGGGTCTGCGCGGCCACGTCGGCATCGGTCTCGCCATGATCGGCGCGGCGCTCGGAATGTCCGGTGATGCACCAGAGCGCGCCCGCGTCCGCCAGCATAGCGGCCGAGACGTCGCCGGTGTGCGCGCCCGACGCATTCGCATGGCAGGATTGCCCGCCGAGGGCCACGCCAGCTCCTCCCATCCGCGTAAGCAAGGTCGCGGGCGGGCAGAGGACCACCTCGCAGGCAAGCCCCTCCGTCCCCTGCGCGATGGCCATGGCTTCCGGGACGGCATCCGCCAGCCCGTTCATCTTCCAGTTTCCGGCAACGATCTTTCTAGGCATCTCATCCTCATGCGGCTCCGGCAGGGGATAGCATGCCCATCCGACTTTCCTAGCCCGGGGTGCCCAGCTTTTCGTCGAACTTGATCGACTCGCCGCAGCCGCAGGCATCCACGACGTTCGGATTGCTGAACTTGAAGCCCGATTCCAGCAGCGATGTCTCGTAGTCGATCTCGGTTCCGAAGAGGAACATCTGCGCCATCGGCGCGATGATGACCCGCGCCCCCCCCTCGACCTCGATCACCTCGTCATGCGCGCCGATATCGGAAACGTAGTCCATGGTGTATTCCATGCCGGCGCACCCGCCCTTCTTGACGCCGACGCGCAGGCCGGCGGCCTCCTGCCGTGCCATCAGGCGCACGATCTGCGCGGCGGCGGCAGGGGTGACGGTCACGGGCGACTGGCCGGGAATTGCGAACATGCGATCATCTCCTATCGAAGGGCCGGCGGGAACCTGCGGCGCGTCCCGCCCGTCCTTCCCGTGTCGAATATCCGGAAAGGTCCGGGGGCTCGCCCCGGGCCCCGCCGGCTCACATGAAGCCCAGCTCCAGCCGCGCCTCGTCCGACATCATCTCCATGCCCCAGGGCGGCTCGAACGTCAGATCGACGTCCACCGTCTTCACGCCCGGCAGGGCAGAGACCGCATCGGCGACCCATCCGGGCATCTCGCCCGCGACGGGGCAACCGGGTGCCGTGAGGGTCATGATCACGTGCACCTCGTTCTCGGCGCCGATGTCGATGGTGTAGATCAGACCGAGGTCGAAGATATTCACCGGAATCTCGGGATCGAAAACACTGCGGCAGGCCTCCACGATGGGCTCGTGCAGGGGGTGGTCGGTGCTCGAGGGAGCGATCAGGGGTGCGCCCTCCAGTCGTTCTGTCGGCTCGGCGGTCATGGCAAATCCGTTTCGGCTCGATCGCGCGCATCGGCGCCTGCTCGAGGCAAAGATAAGGACTGCAGCCGTCTGGGTAAAGGGGCGGCCGCACGGCGCGCGGAACATGGGCAACGGGAAAGGCGCGGGAGCGGTGGGAACCTTTTGCGTTGCCTTAACCAATTTAAACATTTTCCCGTGCAGAATCGATTAGTATGACGTAATCGTTGTCTTGTTTCGAGTTCCAAATTTTTTCCTGCCGGCGAGCTTCTGGCGTTCCAGGGGCGAGACGGTTCGGGGGCGCGGCGTGAGTGGCGCGCCCCCACCATTCTAAGGAGCCTCAGGTTGAGGCGGCACCGCCGGCATTCCGCGATACGGCTTCTTTGAGAGGCTCATGATTTAGCTGTCGCGCGCTGCGCCCCGACCGGGCGGAGGTGCGACGGGGCGTGCCGATCGTAACAGCCGCCGAGCATGCGCCCGCTATCGGGTCCGCTATCTCCGCGACTTTCTTTGCCGTCGAGGGGAACCCTGATCCAGTCGCTCGGCAAAGCGTCGCCGGCGATCCGGCCGCACAGGTTTTGGTCCGGCAGTGCACTGCCGGCGATGCGATCGACGGTTTCGACGCCTCCGGGTGCGGGCTGGATTGAAACGGCCTTCGTCCAGACACCGCGCGCGACGGTTTCAGTTTTGCTGATCCAACGGCGGAGGAGGGCAGAACACCGGTTCGGATTGTTGGAGGAGACTGAGGCAGCGGGACAAGCGGTGGCGGTGGCGTGGTAGGAACCCCCTCACGTCATCCGCCTGCAGACGAGTGGGACCAGGTTCATCTGCCGACGGGGACCGACTGTTCACAGCTTCGGCGAGACACCGCCGCCGGTTGCCGTTCTGCCTCGAACGCATGTTCCCGAGGACGGGTGCCGCCTTCCGCCTGGGCGCCTGTGCCGCGGCATGGCGGGCCAGGATCGCGGCTGATAGCAGCGCCGTCGAACCGCCGCACCCGGAGGCCCCATGACGCAGTCCTTCTCCTTTCGCCTCGATGCCACCGACGGGCGCGCGCGCACCGGGGCCATCGGCACCCCCCGCGGCGAAATCCGCACGCCCGCCTTCATGCCCGTGGGCACGGCGGCCACCGTCAAGGCCATGCTTCCCGGCTCCGTCGCCGCCACCGGGGCCGACATCCTGCTGGGCAATACCTATCATCTGATGCTGCGCCCGACGGCGGAGCGGATCGACAGGCTGGGCGGGCTGCATGCTTTCATGAACTGGCAGAGACCCATTCTGACAGATTCGGGCGGCTTCCAGGTCATGTCGCTCGGCGCCTTGCGCAAGCTCGACGAGGACGGGGTGACGTTCCGGTCGCATATCGACGGCTCGAAGCACCGCCTCACGCCGGAGCGGTCGATGGAGATCCAGCGCCTGCTCGGCGCCGACATCGCGATGTGCTTCGACGAATGCCCGGCCCTGCCCGCCGACCGCGCGCGCATCGAGGCCAGCATGGAGCTCTCGATGCGGTGGGCCGCCCGCTCCCGCGACGCTTTCGGTGCCCGCCCCGGCCACGCCCTTTTCGGGATCCAGCAGGGGGGGCTGGCGGAGGACCTGCGCGCGCGGTCGGCCGAGGCGCTGCGCGGCATCGGCTTCGAGGGCTACGCGATCGGCGGGCTGGCCGTGGGTGAGGGGCAGGAGGCGATGTTCGCCTGCCTCGACTACGCGCCCGCGCAACTGCCCGAGGACCGGCCGCGCTATCTCATGGGGGTGGGAAAGCCGGACGATATCGTCGGCGCCGTGGCGCGCGGAATCGACATGATGGACTGCGTGCTGCCCTCGCGATCCGGGCGAACGGGGCAGGCGTGGACGCGGCGGGGGCAGGTGAACCTGCGCAACGCGCGGCATGCCGACGACCCGCGGCCGCTGGACGAGGCATGCGCCTGCCCGGCCTGCCGCGACTATTCCCGCGCCTATCTGCACCACGTGGTGCGGTCGGGGGAGATGATCGCGGGCATGCTGCTGACCTGGCACAACCTGCATTACTATCAGGAGCTTATGTCGGGAATGCGGGAGGCCATCGCGGCGGGCGGCTTCGGGGCGTGGCAGGACGCGTTCCACGCCACGCGCGCCGGGGGCGACATCGAACTGCACTAGAGGCTTGCATCCGGCCGGACCGGGGTGCGGCGCGTGGCGGTTCACTCCCCCGTAGGAGCGCGGCCCCGACGAGCGCGGCCCCGACGAGCGCGGGACGTCCGGCCCGCACCGCCGCCTGCTTGAATTAGTGGCCCGTCACGTCCGACAGCCAAGGCCGCGCCGATCGCCCGGGATGCGCGGCCCGGGAAGGTTCGGGGCCATGCCTGCGGGCCCGGGGTTCGACCTTGCACAGGAGCGTCGCACCCGGCACAATCCGAAACAAGACGGGAACATCCCGCGCATTGACGACAGGCCCTGTCATCCCCACCTAGGGTGTCGATGACGGAAGGACCTCGACGCCGCCGAGATCGGGGCAGGGGGCCTTCGCGAAAGGATGACAGACATGACGACTTCCACCCATCCCGTCCTGCCGCTGCGCGACATCGTGGTCTTTCCCCACATGATCGTGCCGCTTTTTGTCGGCCGCGAGAAATCGGTCCGCGCCCTCGAGGAGGTCATGGCCGACGACAAGCAGATCCTGCTGTCGAGCCAGATCGATCCGGCCGCGGACGAGCCCGCGCAGGATGGCATCTACCGCATCGGCGTGCTGGCCAACGTGCTGCAGTTGCTGAAACTGCCCGACGGCACCGTCAAGGTGCTCGTCGAGGGGCGCTCCCGGGTGAGGATCACCCGGTTCGTCGACAACGCCGGCTTCTTCGAGGCCGAGGCGGAGGCGCTGGACGAGACGCGTGGCGACGATGCCGTGATCGACGCGCTGCAGCGCTCGGTCGCCGAGGAGTTCGAGCGCTACGCGAAAATCAAGAAGAATATTCCCGAAGAAGCCATGGGGGCCGTCAACGAGGCGCAGGATCCGGCCAAGCTGGTCGATCTGGTCTCCGGCCATCTGGGCATCGAGGTATCGCAGAAGCAGGCCCTGCTCGAGATGCTGATCGTGTCCGAGCGGCTCGAGAAGGTCTACGGCATGATGCAGGGCGAGATGTCCGTGCTTCAGGTCGAGAAGCGCATCAAGTCCCGCGTCAAGAACCAGATGGAGCGCACGCAGCGCGAATACTACCTCAACGAGCAGATGAAGGCGATCCAGAAGGAGCTGGGCGACGGCGAGGATGGCCAGAACGAGGTCGCCGAGCTGGAGGCCCGCATCGCGAAGACGGCGCTTTCCAAGGAGGCCGCCGAGAAGGCGCAGGCGGAGCTCAAGAAGCTGCGCAACATGAGCCCGATGTCCGCCGAGGCCACGGTTGTGCGCAACTACCTCGACTGGATGCTGTCGATCCCGTGGGGCAAGGGCGGGCGCGTCAAGAAGGATATCGTCAAGGCGCAGGCTGTGCTCGACGAGGATCATCACGGGCTGGAGAAGGTCAAGGAGCGCATCGTCGAGTATCTCGCCGTGCAGGCCCGTTCGGCCAAGCTGAAGGGACCGATCCTCTGCCTCGTCGGGCCGCCGGGCGTGGGCAAGACCTCGCTGGGCAAGTCGGTCGCCAGGGCGACGGGACGCGAGTTCATCCGCATCTCGCTGGGGGGGGTGCGCGACGAGAGCGAGATCCGGGGCCATCGGCGGACCTATATCGGCTCCATGCCGGGCAAGATCATCCAGGCGCTCAAGAAGGCGAAGACGACGAATCCCCTCATCCTGCTCGACGAGATCGACAAGATGGGACAGGATTTCCGCGGCGACCCCGCGTCGGCCATGCTCGAGGTGCTGGACCCCGAGCAGAACTCCACCTTCGTCGATCACTACCTTGAGGTGGAATACGACCTCTCGAACGTGATGTTCCTGACGACGGCGAATACCTACAACATGCCGTCGCCCCTGCTCGACCGGATGGAGATCATTCCGCTGGCGGGCTACACCGAGGAGGAGAAGGTCGAGATCGCCAAGAAGCACCTCCTGCCCAAGCAGGTCAGGAACCACGGCCTGCGCAAGGGCGAGTTCGACGTGACCGACGAGGTGCTCCACGAGCTGGTGCGCACCTATACCCGCGAGGCGGGCGTGCGGAACCTCGAGCGCGAGCTGGCCAAGCTGGCGCGCAAGGCGGTGACGCGGATCGTCGGCAAGAAGGAGACGCAGGTCCGGGTCACGCTCGCCAACCTCGCCGATTTTCTTGGCGTCAAGAAGCACCGCTACGGGCTGGTCGAGGACAGCGACCAGATCGGCGTCGTCACCGGGCTCGCCTATACCTCCGTCGGCGGCGATCTTCTGCACATCGAGGCGCTGCGGCTGCCGGGCGGCAAGGGCCGCATGAAGACGACGGGCAAGCTCGGCGACGTGATGAAGGAGAGCATCGACGCGGCGTCGAGCTACGTCCGCTCCATCGCG
>JBBQDX010000045.1:0-20337 GCA_038320125.1 Rhodobacterales bacterium
GCATGCAGGATCTGCATCGCGATCAGGCCGCCCGCATCGTGCACCCGGTCGGTGACGACGCGATGGTTGGCGATGTCCTCGGGCGAGAAGAGGCCCGCGGCACCCGGAAACACGCCGCCCTCGCGGTTCGGGGCCATGCCGCCCGTGACCATCAGCGCCACGCCGCCACGCGCCCGCTCGGCGTAGAACTCCGCCACCCGGTTCCAGTCCTTCGTTTCCTCCAGATTGGTGTGCATCGACCCCATGATCACGCGGTTCCTGAGCGTCACGTGGCCCAGATCGAGCGGGGCGAGGAGGTGGGGATAGGCGGTCATCGCAGGCCTCCGGGGGCGGGGTTAGCGGGGAGCGTCGGTCAAACCGGCGTGAACGGCAAGGCGGGCGTGCCGGTTCCGTTGCGTCGGACACGCCGGGCGGCCATCGGGCCCCGGAAGTCGGCGGTGGACAGGAAAGCCATCATCGACCTGCGGCGCGCAGGGCTGGCTCCGGCTCGGCTTCTGACCCGCGCCGGGCGTGAGGTCTTCGCGCTGAAGGCGCGGCTTGCCGCAACGCCCGCCTTCGCGCCGGCTTTGCCCGATGGTGCGATGCCGACCTCGATGGCGGGTCATGCCAAGGCGATGGCTGTCGATCCGTGCCCGCTCCGGCGTCGCTCCGGGACGGAAGGCTGCCGCTCGGCTCGACCGACGTGGCGGCGCGGTCGGGCGGGCCCTTCAAGGGCGCTGGAGAGTCGGCGGCGGTCGCCGCCCGGCTCTAGGGTGTGGGAACCATCGCCTTGATCGCCGCGATATGCGCCGCCGCACCGGGGGCCAGGGCGCGGGCGGCGGCGACCGGGTCGGGCACGATGCGGTCGATCAGGCCGAAGGTCAGCGCCTCGGAAGCGTCGAGGCGCGCGCCGCCGGCGAGGACCAGGTTGGCGCGTGCGGGCCCGACGAGCGCGGCGAGACGGGCCGGGTCGGAAGGCTGGGGCAGGAAGCCGAGTTCCGCCACCGGATAGAAGAACGACGCGGCCGGCACGGCGAGGCGGATGTCGCAGGCCAGCGCCATGCCGAACGCCCCGCCGGCCAGAGTGCCGTTCAGGGCGGCGACGGTGAGGCAGGGGAGTGCCGCGACGGCTGCCGAAAGCTCTTCCCAGAGGGGCGAGGTGGCGAGGCCGGCGCGCGCCTCCGCGAGGTCGGCGCCGGCGCTGAAGACGCGGTCGCCAGCGCCGGTGAGGATGAGGAGGCGCAGGCCGGTGGCCGTCCCGACCTGCGCGATCAGCTCCGCCAGCATCGCCGCCGTCAGCGAATTGGCGCGCTCCGGCCGGTCGAGCGTCAGGAGGAGGACGTCGGCCGAACGCTCCGACCAGATCATGCGCGCGTGCCCGCGCAAGGCATCCTCACGCCAGGCCGATGCGCGCGCGCAAGGCTTCGTCGCGTAAGGCGAGCTCGGTTCCGCGCAGATCGTCGGCCTCCGCGCCGCACATCCAGACGAGCGCGCGGGCCACCCATTCGGGCGGGATATGGTCGGACCAGTCCAGCTCCGCGACGGGGCCGACGCCGCTGGCCCTGATCTCCTTCTGCATCTGCGTGGCCACGGTGCCCGGCGACAGGCCCATGACGCGCAGGGTATCGCCGTACTCGGCCTGCACCCCGTCCATCAGCATCTTCGCCCCGGCCTTGGAGGCGCAATAGGCCGACCAGCCCGCGAGGGCCCTGTGGGCCGCCCCCGAGCTGATGGTGATGACCGTGCCCGACCCCTGCGCCAGCATCACCGGCAGCGCCGCGCGGATGCCGTGGTAGACGCCCTTGAGGTTGACGTCGATCGCCGCGTCCCAGGCGTCGGGGTCCCCCTCCGCGAGGGGCGCGATCGGCTCGATCATGCCCGCGTTGTTCACGATCACGTCAAGCGATCCGAAGGTCGCGACGGTCGCGTCGACGGCGCGGGCCATCTCCGAGCATCGGGCCACGTCGCAGGGGATGGCGAGCGCGTTCTCGCCGATCTCGCCGGCCAGATCGGCGATGGCACCGGAGCCGCGCGCCAGCAGCGCAACTTTCGCGCCGGCGGCGGCAAAGGCGCGGGCGGCGCTCGCGCCGATGCCGCGCGAGGCTCCGGTGATCAGGACGCATCGTCCGCTCAGGTCAGGCATGGCTTTCCCCCCGTTGACCCCGCCGTCGGGGTCGGATTTGGTATCTGCAACGTTTTATAGGGGAAGCGCAGAGATGCCGAAACACCATATTGCCGGGACCGCCGCCCTTCTCCTGCTTACGGCACCCGCCGCCTGGGCCGAGATCGACGCGCGGACGATCTGGATCGACTGGCAGGACGTGGCCAGCCGCCTGGGCGGAACGCTGACCGCCGCGTCGGAGACTTACGCGGACGGCACGCTGACGCTGACCGACGTGTCGATGGCGGCCGGCGGCGACGGCGCGGAGGGCACCGGAAGCTACGGCACTATCACGATGATCGAGCAGGACGACGGAACGCTGCGCATCGAGGTGCCGGCGCGTGTCGCAACTACCGGCACCACCATCGTCGACGGGGAGACGGTGGAGCAGGACATCGAGATGACCTACGACGGCACCGACATCGTCGTGCGCGAGGAGGCGGGCGTCCGGACCTACGACATGGCGATGGATGCGCTGACGGCGGTGATGACGACGCAGAACGAAGGACCGGCCGCACCGACCGAGGTGACCTTCACGATGTCGGACGTCGTCTCGACCTACCGCTCCGGGATCGGCGGCGATCCGGATGCCTTCGACCAGTCGACGACGGCGGACGGCCTCGGCCTGTCGGTCTCCAGCAGGAGCGAAGGCGAGACGGTCGACCTGACCTACGCGCTGACCGGCCTCCGGTCAGAGGTCGAAGGCTCGTACGGCGATGCGCCGACCGGCTCGGTGGTGGGACTGTCGGACCTCGGCGTGACCTATGCCGGCGACATCTCCCATTCCGGTGGCACGCTCGCCGTCGACGGCAAGGGGTCGCAGGGGCCGTTCTCGATCGAATCCACGTCCGGCGCCGGCGAGCTGACGTTCGATCTGGGTGACGACTCGCTGGGGTATGTCATCAGCTCGACCGACATCGACGCCACGGTCGAGGCGCCGGGCCTCCCGGTGCCGGTCGGCTTTTCGCTGGCCGAATCGACCGCGGGCTTTACCCTGCCCCTCGGCGAGACCGGCGTGGCGATGCCCTTCGCCGTCGCCCTCTCGGCGCGGGAGCTGGAGCTCGGCGATACGCTCTGGGGCCTGTTCGACCCGACGGGGCAGCTTCCGCGCGACCCCGCGACGCTGGTCGTCGACATGGACGGGACGGCGGTGATGAACGTCGATCTCTTCGGCGATCCGGCGGCGATGGCCAGGTTGCAGGGCCCGCCGGGCGACCTCAAGACGCTGAACCTCAACCAGCTCCTCCTGACGCTCGCGGGGGCCGAGCTGCGCGCGTCGGGCACCCTCGAGTTCCCCGAGGTCACGCCGGTGCCGGAGCCGGTGGGCATCATCGAACTGGCGCTCGACGGAGGCTTCGCGCTCGCCGACAGGCTGGTGGCGCTCGGCCTCATCCCGCAGGAGCAGGCGGCTTTCGTCAAGGGCATGACCGGCGCGGTGGCGCGAACCGTCGGCGAAGACCAGCTCGAGTCGACCATCGAGTTCACGCCGGGGGGCGGCATCTCGGCCAACGGCCTGCCGCTGAAGTAGCGCGGCTCCCGACCGGCGGGGCGCGTCGCGGCGACGCGCGGCGCCCCCTCCATGGGCACGGCCCGGCCGGCCCCGCCCTTGTGGACAAGGCCCCCCGACGCTACCTGCGGCGGGACATGTCCCACGAGGTATCCGATGACAGATCTCGCGCAGCTCACCGACGCGCTCCTCCACGCTGCCCGCAAGGCCGGGGCGGGGGCGGCGGACGCGCTGGCGGTGGACGGGACCTCGGTGTCGGTCGACGTGCTGCGCGGCAAGCTCGAACACGCGGAACGCTCCGAAGGCGTCGAGGTGGGCCTGCGCGTGCTGATCGGCAAGCGCCAGGCTTGCGTCTCGGCCTCCGACATCTCGCCCGCCACGCTGGAGCGGATGGCCGAGCGGGCGGTAGCGATGGCGCGCGAGGCCCCCGAAGACCCGGACGTCGGGTTGGCCGACCCGGACCGGCTGGCGCGGGGATGGGACGTGGCGCGCCTCGATCTGGTGGACGATGCCGCACCGCCGTCCCCCGCCGACCTGCAGGACATGGCGGCGCGGGCCGAGGCCGCGGCGCTGGCCGTCGCGGGCGTGAGCCAGGTGTCGAGCGCGGGGGCCGGATATGGCGACCGGCGGGTGCATCTGGCGGCGACGAACGAGTTTTCCGGCGGGTATCGCCGCACCGGCACGTCGCTCTCCTGCGTCGCCATCACCGGCGAGGGCACCGGAATGGAGCGCGACTACTACGGCGACAGCCGCGTCCACCGCGACGATCTGGACAGCCCCGAGGAGGTTGGCCGCATCGCCGCCGAGCGCACGGTCGCGCGCCGGGGGGCCTCGAAGCCGCCAACCGGTGCCTATCCGGTGGTCTACGACGAGCGCGTGGCGGGCCAGCTCATCGGGCATCTGCTCTCGGCCGTGAATGGCCTGGCCGTGGCGCGCGGCGCGACCTTCCTGCGGGACGCCATGGGCGCGGCGGTGCTGCCGGCAGGTCTGAGCCTGACCGAGGACCCGACGCTGCCGCGGATCTCGGGCAGCCGGCCGTTCGACGGCGAGGGCCTGCCCGTGTCGGCGCGCGACATCGTCGCCGACGGGGTGCTGCGAAGCTGGGTGCTCGACCTCGCCACGGCGCGCAAGCTGGGGATGGAGAGCACGGCGAACGCGTCGCGGGGCACCTCCGCCCCGCCGTCGCCAACGGTGACCAACATACGCCTGACGCAAGGCACGGTCAGCCGCGACGACCTGCTGGCGCAGATGGGCACCGGGCTCCTCGTCACCTCGATGATCGGCTCGTCCGTTAATGCGACGACGGGCGACTATTCGCGGGGCGTCGGTGGCTTCTGGGTCGAGAACGGGGTCATCGTGCGGCCCGTTAACGAATGCACCGTCGCCGGCAACCTGCGCGACATGCTGCTCACGGTGAGGCCCGCCAACGATGCGCGGCGCCACGTCGGGCGGCAGGTGCCGTCGCTCCTGGTCGAGGGGCTGACGATTGCGGGCGGATGATGCCGCCGACCTGACGCTTCTGGCAGAGGCCGCGCGCGCGGCGGGGCACATTGCCCGGCGACATTTCGACAACGGGCCCAGAACCTGGGAGAAGAGGGACGGCCAGGGGCCGGTGACCGAGGCCGACCTCGAGATCGACGACAGTCTGCGCCGCGATCTGATGGCGGCCCGGCCGTCCTACGGTTGGCTCTCCGAGGAGACGGCGGACGGGCCGGGGCGGCTGTCCTGCTCCCGCGTCTTCGTGGTCGACCCGATCGACGGCACCCGCGCGTTCCTCGAGGGATCGCCGGATTTCAGCCATTCGCTCTCGGTCGTGGAGGACGGCGTTCCGGTGGCCGCCGCCATCTACCTGCCGATGCCCGACCGGATGTTCCTCGCGACCCGGGGCGGCGGCGCGACGTTGAACGGGGCGGCCATCGCGGTGACCGGGCGGGCGGGCCTCGCGGGCGCGACCGTGCTCGGCACGAAGTCGAACTTCCGCGACGAGCTCTGGCGCGGCGGCCGCCCGCCGGTGGAGCAGCGGTTCATGTCGTCGCTGGCCTACCGGCTTGCGCTGGTGGGCCAGGGACGGTTCGACGCGATGATCACCCTTCGCGACGCCTGGGAATGGGACATCGCCGCCGGCGCGCTGGTCGTGACGGAGGCCGGCGGGCGCATCGCCGACCGGCGGGGCGGGGCGCTCGCGTTCAACAATCCGCGGCCGCTGCTCGACGGCGTCGTCGCCGGCGCGCCGGGGATCGCCGAGGCGCTGCTCGCCCGCCTCGTCTGAGGTTCACGGCACCCGCCGGACAGGCTAGAGGCGAGCGGATATTCCATAGGAGGCCCTCATGGTCCAACGCCTGCACCTCGTCTTCGGCGGCGAGCTGGTCAACCCCGGCTCCAACCAGTTCGCCGATGTCGATGCGCTCGACATCGTCGGCATGTATCCCGATTACGCCAGCGCCTATGCCGCCTGGAAGGGCGCGGCGCAGCGGACCGTGGACGACGCGCACATGCGCTACTTCATCGCCCATATCCACCGCCTGCGCGACGAGGAGAGCGCGGCCTCGCCGACCGAGGAACTCGGCTGAGGCCATGCCCCGCTCCGCCCTGCTCTGGGCCTATCTGCTCTGGTCGAACAGCGGTCAGTCCCTTGCCGAGCGCGCGCTGCGGCGGCGTCTCGCCGAGGGCAAGGAGGATGCCGCACGGCTCGACGAGCGGCGGGGCATCGCCTCGGCGGAGCGCCCCGAGGGGCCGGTCATGTGGCTGCACGCGGCCAGCGTCGGCGAGAGCGTGTCGCTCCTCGAGATGGTCCGGCGGATGGGCGAGGAGCGCCCCGAGCTGTCGTTCCTCCTGACGACGGGCACGGTCACCTCGGCGCAGGTGCTGGTCGACAGGTTGCCGGCGCGCACCGTCCATCAGTTCGTGCCGCTGGACGTGCGGCCGTGGATGCGGCGCTTCCTTGAGCACTGGTCCCCGGATATCGCGGTGCTGGCGGAGGGCGAGATCTGGCCGGCGCTGCTGCACGAGACGCGGGCGCGCAACATTCCCGTCGCGATGATCAACGCCCGGATGACGGATCGCGCGCGCCGCCGCTGGCGGTATGCCCGAGGTGCCGCGCGGGCGCTCCTCGACCATGTGCGGCACGTGCAGGCGCAGGATCAGGCGACGGCCCGGCGGCTGCGTGCGCTCGGCCTGCCGGAGGCGCGGCTCGAGGTCACCGGAACGCTCAAGGAGGGCTCCGCCGCCCTGCCTCACGTCGAGGCCGAACGCGTGCAACTCGCCGCGCGTCTGCGGGGCCGGCCCTGCTGGCTCGCCGCCTCGACCCACGAGGGCGAGGAGGCGCTCGCGGCGGAAGCGCACCGCCACGCAATGCGGTCGTGGCACCGCCTGCTGCTGATCGTGGCGCCGCGCCATCCCGAGCGCGCCGCGGGCATCGTGGCCGGGCTGCGGGCGGGCGGCTGGAAGGTGGCGCAGCGGTCGGCCGGGGAGGAGATTTCCGCCGAGACGCAGATCTACGTGGCCGACACGATGGGCGAGATGGGCCTGTGGTATCGCCTGAGTCCCGTCAGCTTCATGGGCGGCTCGCTGGTGCCGGTGGGCGGGCACAACCCGTTCGAGCCGGCGGCCCTCGGCAGCGCCATCCTGCACGGACCCCACGTGGTGAACTTCGCCGATATCTACGACCGCCTCGGGGCCGCGAAGGCCACGCGCGAGGTGGACGGGGACACGCTCGGGGTCGCACTGGCCGAGGTGCTGGAGCCCGACGTTGCGGCGCGGATGGCCCATGCCGCCTGGGAGGTCTGTTCGGAGGGGGCGGACGTGACCGAAAAGGCGATGGACCTGCTCTTCGCGATGCTCGACGGCGTCGACTGATGCGAGCCCCGGCCTTCTGGTCGCGCCCGCCGGGGCTCGTCTCCGCGCTGCTGTCGCCGCTGGGCGCGCTCTACGCCGGGGCCACGGCGCGGCGGCTGCGGCGGCCAGGCGTCCGGGTCGGCGTTCCGGTCATCTGCATCGGCAACCTGACGGCGGGCGGGACGGGCAAGACGCCCACGGTCATCGCCCTGGCCGAGCGTCTGGGCGCGCGGGGCGTGGCCGTCCACGTCGTCACCCGCGGCCATGGCGGGCGGCTCGCCGGACCGGTGCAGGTGGACGCGGGGCGCCACTCGGCAGCCGACACCGGCGACGAGCCGCTGCTGCTGTCGGCCTTCGCGCCCACCTGGGTCGCGCGCGACCGCGCGGCGGGGGCACGGGTGGCGGTGGCGGCGGGGGCGCGGGCGGTGCTGCTCGACGACGGCTTCCAGAACCCGGCGCTGGTGCAGGACCTGTCCATCGTCGTGGTCGATGGCGGGGCGGGGTTCGGCAACGGCGGTGTCCTTCCCGCCGGCCCGCTGCGCGAACCGGTGGCGGTGGGGCTGGCGCGCGCCGACATGACGCTGACCATAGGTCCGGGCGAGGTCACGCTGCCGGAACCGCCGCTGCGGCTGCGCGGCGCGCTGCGGCCGCTCGCGACGGGGATGGACTGGGCCGGGCTGCCGGTCTTCGCTTTCGCGGGTATCGGGCGGCCGGAAAAGTTCTTCGACACGCTGCGCACCCTCGGCGTGGACCTGCGCGGCACGCAGGCGCTGGCCGATCACCAGCCGTTGTCGCCCGCACTGCTGCGCCGGCTGGGCGAAACGGCGGCGCGGCTCTCGGCGCAGCCGGTAACGACGGAGAAGGACGCGGTGCGCCTGCCGCCGGACCTGCGCGGCAAGGTCCTGACCATGCCGGTTCGCCTCGAACTCGACGACTGGGGGCCGCTCGATGCCGCGCTGGAGGCGCTCGGCCTCTGACGGACGAACGGGCCGGCCGCGCGATGCCGACGGCCCGTCATACCCGGTCTCGTGGCGCGTCAGCTCGCGTCGTCGATCAGCGCGCCGATCTGTTCCAGCGACATGTTGCCCGCATGGATCTCGCCGTTGATGACGAACGACGGCGTGGACTGGACGCCGTCCTCCTCGGCGTTGGCTTCATACCAGGCGACGAGGCTCTGGGCCTTCTCGGCGTCCTGCAGGCAGGCATCGAGCTCCTCGGCCCCAAGACCCGCCTGCGCGCCGATGCGCTTGAGGCTGTCGGCGACGGCGACCGGATCCGTCTGCCGTGCCCATTCGCCCTGCGTGCCGTAGAGCATGTCGGCCACCCCGAAGTAGCGATCGGCCCCGGCGCAGCGCGCGATCATCGACGCCCAGAGGCCGTAGCGGTCGAAGTAGACCTCGCGGTAGGTGAAGAAAACCTTGCCGGTGTCGATGTACTCCTCCCTGAACGCCTTGAAGGTGTCGGTGTGGAAATCGGCGCAATGCGGGCAGGTGTAGGAGGCGTATTCCACGACCTTCACGGGCGCGCTCGCGTCGCCCAGCGTGATCTCCTCGATGGCGGAGACGTCCTGCGCATGGGCCGCGCCGAGGAAGCCGGAGGAGCCGCCGGCGAGGCCGAGGGCGGTGAGGGTCAGGACTTTGCGTCGGGTGATCATCTTGGTCTCCGGGTCAGGGGCGCGGGTCGGATGGACTTTCCGGTCAGGCGCGTCGTTTCGATATGATGTTGAGGGCGAGCCGTTCAAGCGACGCGCGCAACCCGTCGTCGCCGACACCCGCCGCGGTCTCGCGGGCCTGCGCCTGGGCCTCGGGGTCGGGCGCGGGCTGCGCGCGGGGCTCGGGGGCGAACTCGGCCCGTCCTTCGGCGAAGCCGGTGGGCGCGGTCTGGGTGATGTCGATGCGGCTGATCGCGGCGTAGCCGTAGCAGGCGTTCACCTTCTCGCGCAACTGCGGCAGACGCATCGCAAGCATCGGGGCCTGCGCGCCCGTCGTGAGCAGGGTGAGGACGGCGCCGAAGCCGCCGCGCGGGAAGCCGACCTTCACCGGGCGGCAGACGGCGGCGGTGTCGGCCCCGGCGATCTCGGCCCAATGGGTGAGCAGCCGGGTTTCCGAAAAGCCGCGCTTCTCGCCCATCCGGCGGATGTCGCGTTCCACCAGCGTCGAGACGCGGCGGGAGGCTTTACGGAATCGGGTCATCGGGTCATGTGCTCGCGGGGTTCCTCGGCTGGCCGGATCATCCTACATGAGCGGAGCGGACGGGGAACAGGGGGCACCTCACCAATGCGTGACGCGCGCAGCCTGCGGCTGGCGGAGTGGTACCGCGCGCATGCGCGCAGCCTGCCGTGGCGGGCACCGCCCGGCTCGGAGACCCTACCCGACCCCTACCGCGTCTGGCTGAGCGAAGTGATGCTGCAGCAGACGACGGTGGCGGCGGTGAAGGCCTATTTCGCGCGGTTCACCGAGACCTGGCCCACGGTGGAGGCGCTGGCGGCGGCGGCGGACCCAGACGTCATGGCCGCCTGGGCGGGGCTCGGCTACTACGCTCGGGCGCGAAACCTGCTGAAATGCGCGCGGGTCGTGGCGGGCGCGCATGGCGGGCGGTTTCCCGACACCGAGGCGGGCCTGCGCGCCCTGCCCGGCATCGGCCACTATACCGCCGCCGCCATCGCCGCGATCGCGTTCCAGCGACCCACCGTGGTGGTGGACGGCAACGTCGAGCGGGTGATGGCGCGGCTGGCTGCCATCGAGACGCCCCTGCCTGCCGCCAGACCGGCGATCCATGCTATCGCCGCCGCGATGACGCCGGACGCCCGCCCCGGCGACCATGCGCAGGCCGTGATGGACCTGGGTGCGACGATCTGCACGCCACGCAACCCCGCCTGTGGCATCTGCCCCCTGATGACGGACTGCGCGGGGCGGCGGGCTGGCCTCGCGACCAGCCTGCCGCGCAAGCTGCCGAAGGCCGCGAAACCCGAACGACGCGGCTTCGTCTATCTGGCGCGGCGCGGCGACGACTGGCTCACGGAAATGCGGCCGGGCAAGGGGCTTCTGGGCGGGATGCTGGGCTTTCCGACATCCCTTTGGAGCGATGACCCCGCCCCCGCCCCGCCCTTCGCGGCGGACTGGCGCAGCCTTGGGGAGGTTCGCCATACCTTCACGCATTTCCACCTGACGCTCGAAGTGCTGACGGCGACGGCGACGGCGACTTCGACGGCATCGGTGATGGGCGACCCGGACCGTGGCAGCTACGGCGCACTGGACGCGGCAGCGCTGCCCACGCTCTTCGCCAAGGCACGGCGGCTTGCCGTAGCGTAAGAACGGACCCCGCTTGAGCGGGCGGCACCCGGTGCGGTATCCTGCGCGCGAGGGAGGACCGCCGATGTCGATCACCACGCTGCCGGACGCCCGCGTCCGCGACCCGCTGGCCGCCCTGCCCTTCTGGATCTCGCTGACGATGATTCCCATCGTCTGGCTCGGCGCCGTCCTCGGGGGCTGGTGGGTGGCGGCGGTGCCGGTCTACGCTTGGGGGCTCTATTCGCTGCTCGACGCCGTCGCGGGCGCCGAGGAGCGCAACGCCGACCCGCAGATGCCGCGCGAGGGGCTGGGCTGGTACCGCGCAATCACGCTGGTCTGGGCGCCGGTCCAGGCCGTCACCCTCTTCGCGCTGATCTGGTATGCGACCCGCGCCGAGCATCTCGGTGCCGTCGAGATCGTCGGGCTGTTCTTCGGGATGGGCGTGGTGTCGGGCACCATCGGCATCACTTATGCCCACGAACTGCTGCACCAGAGGCCACGCCTCGACCGCTGGATGAGCGACGTGCTGCTGGCGATGGTGCTCTACTTGCATTTCCGCTCGGAGCATCTTCTGGTGCATCACCGCCATGTCGCCACGCCGCGCGATCCGGCGACGGCCCTCTACGACGAGGGGTTCTACCGCTTCTTTCCCCGCGTCCTGCTGGCCTCGCTGGTGTCCGCCTGGCGGGCGGAGGCGGCGATGCTGGCGCGGCGCGGCCTGCCGTGGGGCCACCGCACCAACCCGTTCTGGCGTTACGCCGGTTTGCAGGCGGCGATGCTCGCGCTGGCCTTCGTGCTGGGCGGCCAGATCGGAATCGGCCTCTTCGCGGTGCAGGCGGCGACGGCTATCTGGCAGCTCGAGCTGGTCAACTATCTCGAGCATTACGGCCTCGTGCGCCGTCATCTCGGTGACGGAAGATACGAGGCCATCCGACCGCATCATTCCTGGAACTCGGCCCAGAAGGCGTCGAACTGGCTGCTGATCAACCTGCAGCGCCACTCGGACCATCATTACAAGCCCGACCGTCCGTTCCCGTTGCTGCAGACCTACGCCGCCGAGGAAGCGCCGCAGCTTCCCGCGGGCTATTCGGTGATGACGGCGGCGGCGATGGTGCCGCCGATCTGGCGCAGGATGATGAATCCGCGCGTGCAGGTGTGGCGGAGGCGGCATTACCCTGACATAACCGATTGGTCCGCCCCCTGACAGGCGGTCCATCCGGCCCCCACGGCGGCGGCGGCCCGAACCTCGAGGTGAGACCATGCAGTGCGTCTTCGTCCAGCTTCGCTGCAGGCCCGGCACAACCTATGCGGTCGCCGATGCCATCGCCCTGCGCGAGATGCACTCGGAGCTCTATTCCACCAGCGGATCCTTCGACCTGCTGGTGAAATACTACGTGCCGGAAGGCGACGACATCGGTTTCTTCATCGACCGCAACCTGCTCGACATCGAGGGGATCGAGCGGTCGCTGACGACGCTCACGTTCCGGACGTTCTAACGCCGCGCCTGACGGAGCACCCGCCAGAGATACCACGCGACGAACGCCGCGAGCACGAGCCAGCTCAGCGGATCGAGCCAGCCCGCCACCCGTCGGTACTGCGCCTCGAGCGCGTAGCCGAGCATCGTCAGGCCCCCTATCCACACGAGGCTGCCCAGCGTGGAATAGATGAGGAACGGCACGAGCGGCATCTTCGCCACCCCGGCGGGCACCGAGATCAGCGTGCGCACGCCGGGGACGAAGCGCCCGACGAATACCGCCCAGCCCCCGTGCCTGCGGAACCACGCGCTCGCCCTGTCCACGTCCGCCGGGGAGAGGGTGAGCCAGCGGCCGTGACGCTCCGCGAAGTCGCGCAGACGGCGTTCGCCCACCTTCTGGCCGATCCAGTACCAGAAATAGGCCCCGAGGACGGTTCCGGCCGTGCCGACGGCGATGGTCATGACGAGGCTGAACCGCCCCTGCGCGGCGAGGAAGCCGGCCAGCGGCATGACGATTTCGGAGGGGATCGGGGGAAAGAGGTTCTCGAGGAACATCAGGCCGCCGAGCACGGGATACCCCCCCGAGGACATGATTGATATGATCCAGTCGATCATGCAGGTTCCTTTGCGGGGTTCGGCTGGACTGCGCGGCCCGGCCCTCCGGGTCCGGGGTCAGCGCGTCTTGCGCAGGTCGTCGAAGGCACGAAGGTTGCCGATGAGGGCTTCCATCCCGTTGACCGGGATCATGTTCGGACCGTCTGAGGGCGCGTTGTCGGGGTCCTGGTGCGTCTCGATGAAGAGCGCGGAAATGCCGACGGCGCAGGCGGCCCGCGCCAGCACCGGCGCGAACTCCCGCTGGCCGCCCGAGGTGGCGCCCTGCCCGCCCGGTTGCTGCACCGAGTGAGTCGCATCGAAGACCACCGGGTAGCCGGTGCGCTCCATGATGGGCAAGCCGCGGAAATCGTTCACGAGGGTGTTGTAGCCGAAGCTGGTGCCACGGTCGCAGAGCAGGATGTCAGTATTGCCGGTGGAGGCGATCTTGGCGGCGACGTGTCCCATGTCCCAGGGCGCGAGGAACTGGCCCTTCTTGATGTTGATCGCGCGGCCGGTCCGTCCCGCAGCGAGCAGGAGATCGGTCTGGCGCGACAGGAACGCGGGGATCTGCAGGACGTCGCAGACCTCGGCGGCGGGCGCGCAATGGTCGGGCAGGTGCACGTCGGTGAGGACGGGGCAGCCGAACTCGGTCCGGATTGCATGGAGGATGCGCAGACCTTCCTCCATGCCGAGGCCCCGCTCGGACCCCAGCGAGGAGCGGTTGGCCTTGTCGTAGCTGGCCTTGAAGATGAACCGCGTGCCGGTCGGTGCACAGGCCTGCGCGATGCGTTCCGCCATCATCCGGGCATGATCGAGCGATTCGAGCTGGCAGGGGCCGGTGATGAGCGCGATGGGGTTCATGCCGCCGACGGCGATGTCCCCAATCGTGACGATGCGGGTGGCGATCGGGTCCATGGTCAGGCGTCCAACACGGCTTCGATGCGGGAAGTATCCTCGGGGTTGTTCAGCTCCCAGAACACGCGGCCACGGGCGTCCACTTCGACGCAGGCGATCGTGGCGCCGTTCTCGAGGAATCGGAGCTGCTCCAGTCCCTCGCGTTTCTCCAGCTCGCCCTCCGGCCATCCAACGTAGGCGCGCAGCGCCTCGGGGCGATAGGCATAGACGCCGACGTGATGAAAAACCGGCACCGGGTCGGGCACCTTGCCCGGCGCGATCCAGGGGATCACTTCCTTGGAAAAATAGAGCCCGTGCAGGTTCCGGTCGAATACCGCCGTCGTGCCGCCGACGCGGCCCTGCGCGCGGTCCTCCACGAACATGTCGTAGGTGCGCCGGTCGCAGCGCAGGACGGGCGTCGCGACCTGCGCGCGGACGTCGTCCCGCATGTGCGCCACCAGTGCCTCGATGAACCACGGCGGCGTCAGCGGCGCGTCGCCCTGCAGGTTGATTACCAGGTCCGCATCGATCTGCGCCAGCGCCTCGGCACAGCGCTCGGTGCCGTTGCGGGCCCCGGACGACGTCATCAGGACGGAGGCCCCGAAGGCGCGGGCGGCCCCGGCGATGCGGTCGTCGTCGGTGGCCACATGGATGGCGTCGATGCCGGACACCTCGCAGGCGGTCTCCCACGTCATGCGGATCAGGGTCTTCGTCGTGCCGTCCTTCTGGCGCAGTTCGGCCAGCGCCTTGCCGGGATAGCGGGTCGAGGCATAGCGCGCGGGGATGAGCAGGACGGTCTTCATGCGGCGAAACCTTTCATGCGACGCCCGCGCGCAGAAGATCGTGGATGTGCAGGACGCCGACCGGCACGGCCCCCTCGCAGACGATCAGCACGGCGATCTTGCGGTCGTTCATTACCGCCAGAGCGCTGGCCGCGAGGGCATCGGGGGCGACGGTGACGGGATGGGGCGTGGCGACCTGACCGGCGGTGCGGGTCAGAAGGTCGGCCATGTTGCGGCGCAGGTCGCCGTCGGTGACGATGCCGACGAGGGTGCCCCCGGCGACGACGGCCGCGATGCCGAAGCCGCCCGACGTCATCGTCAGCAGGACCTCGGCCATCGGCGTGCCGGGCGCGACCTGCGGCAGGTTCCGGTGCATCAGCGTCGAGACGCGCGCCATCTGCGCACCGAGCTTGCCGCCGGGGTGGAAGACGCCGAAATCCTCCGCCCGGAAGTTGCGACGCCGCAGGAGTGCAACGGCGAGCGCATCGCCGAGGCCCAGCGTCAGGGTGGTCGAGGTGGTCGGCACGACGCCGAGACCGCAGGCCTCGGGGAGCGCCGGGATGGTCAGGTGGTGGTCGGCGGCCTGCATCAGCGTGCTCTGCGGGCGCGACGACAGGCCGATGAGCGGCACCGAGAACCTGCGGGTGTGGGCAATGATGTCGCGCAACTCCGCCGCCTCGCCGGAATTCGAGAGGGCCAGCACCGCGTCGCCGTCGCCGATCATGCCCATGTCGCCGTGGCTCGCCTCGGCCGGATGCACGAACATCGCGGGCGTGCCGGTGGACGCCAGCGTGGCGGCGACCTTCCGGGCGATGTGGCCCGACTTGCCGATGCCGGTGACGATGACGCGGCCGGGCAGCGTGGCGATCAACTCGACGACCGCCGCGAAGCCCGCGGGCATCGCATCCGCCAGGGCCGCGAGCGCCGCCGCTTCGGTTCGCAGCACCTCGCGGCCCGTCCCGACCGCATCGCTCTCGACGGGGGCACACGTGATGGGGGCGGGGGCGTTGATCATGGGGACGGCAGATAGGGCCTGCGCCGCGCCCGCGCAACTAGAGGCGGATGCGACGGTCGGCAGGAACGAGGGCGTTCATCTGCGCGACATGCCGCGGCAGGCAGACGTCGAGGAAGTCGTAATCCCGCACGACACGGGCGCGCGCCGCCCGCCCCAGATGCGCGAAACGGCCGGCGTCGGCCAGCACCTCGACCACCTGCGCGGCGAGGGCGTCGGGTCGGAAGAAATCGACCAGCAGGCCCGTCTCGCCATGGGTGACGGCCTCGCGCACCGGGGCCACGTCGCTGGCGACGACGGTGGCCTGCATCGACATCGCCTCCAGCAGGGACCACGACAGCACGAAGGGCGCGGTCAGGTAAATGTGGCAGCGGCTGATCTGGATGATGCGCCGGAAGTCCGCATAGGGCACCTGGCCCAGGAAATGCACGCGGGACCAGTCGACGAGATGGCCGATCTCGCGCTCGAGCTCGGCGCGAAAGCCGCCCTCGGCCTGGCAGGCCTTGCCGTAGGACACGCCGGAGCCACCGACGACGAGGACGCGCGCGTCCGGGCGCTCCCGCAGGATGGACGGCAGCGCCCGCATGAAGGTGTGGAAGCCCCGCGTGCGCTCCATGTTGCGGGCGACATAGGTGAAGATCTCGTCGTCTCGGGTGACGGACCCGACTCGCCCGAGGTTCAGAGAGACGTCCGGGTCGGGCAGCAGGCGGTCGGTGCGGATGCCGTCGTGGCAGATGTCGAGCTTGTCGTGGAACGATGCGGGAAAGGCGTCGCGCTGCCATCGGGTCGGGGAAATGCCCCGGTCGACGATCTGGATCGAGGTGTTGGGCACGGCGTTGCGGGCCTGGAGCAGGAAGGGCGTCGAGGCGTTCGGCGGGTCCTCGGGGTCGAAACCGACCGGGCCGCCGGTTTCCAGATAGTAATACTCGAAGAACCCGAGGATCGGCACCTCGGGCAGCACCTGCTTGAGGAACAGAAGCTCGCCCCAGCCGGTATGGCCGAGGATGAGGTCGGGCACGAAGCCCTCGCGCTTCAGGGCCGCGACGGCCAGCGCCGCGCCGTAGCCGTTGCCCGCCGCCTCCTCCCAGGTCTTCGACAGGCCGTAGGCGTCCGCCACGGGACGGTGATGCGGGGCATAGACGACCTTCCGCACGCCCGGCACGGCGGGGACGTTCCGCCGCTGAGTCAGGAACACCAGTTCGTGCCCGCCTTGTCCGATCAGCCAGTCGAGCAGTTCGCGATACTGGCCCGGCATGTTCTGATGGACGAGGAGGAGCTTCACCTCACCGGCCGACGGCGGCGTAGGCGTCGAACCCCGCGGCTTGGGCCACCGGAGCCGAGTAGATGTTGCGCAGGTCGGCCATTCGCGCGGTCCGCATCGTGCCCGCAAGGCGCGCCAGGTCGAGGGCGCGGAACTCGTTCCACTCGGTGAGCAGCACGATCAGATCCGCCCCCTCGGCAGCGCCGTAAGGGTCGTCGTGCCAGGCCACGCCGGGCAGCAGCGCCTCGCCCTCGCGCCGCCCTTCGGGATCGACCACGCGGACCTGCGCGCCGCCGCCCACGAGGGCGGGCACGATGGTGAGGGAGGGGGCTTCGCGCATGTCGTCGGTGTTGGGCTTGAACGTCACGCCCAGCACGGCGACGGTCTTGCCATTGAACGACCCTTCGCAGAGGTCGCGCAGCTTGCCGACCATGCGGGCCTTGATCGCCTCGTTGACCTGCATGACCGTCTCGGTGATGCGCATCGGCACGGCGTGTTCCTGGCCGATGCGGGCAAGTGCCGCCGTGTCCTTGGGAAAGCAGGAACCGCCGTAGCCCGGGCCCGCGTGCAGGAACTTCGAGCCGATCCGGCCGTCGAGGCCCATGCCCTTCGAGACCTTCTTGATATCCGCCCCGACCTTCTCGCAGAGCGCCGCGATCTCGTTGATGAAGGTGATCTTGGTGGCGAGGAAGGCGTTGGCCGCGTATTTGATCATCTCGGCGGACTCGAGGTCGGTCACCATGATGGCGAAGTCCCGCAGGTAGAGCGGGCGGTAGATGTCGGACATGACCTTCTCGGCCCGCTCCGTCTCGACGCCGACGACCACGCGGTCGGGGCGCATGAAATCGTCGATGGCGGCCCCCTCTCGCAGGAACTCGGGGTTGGAGGCGACGTCGAAGTCGGCGTCCGGGTTGGCGGCGCGCAGGGCCTCGGCGACCTTGCGGTTGGTGCCGACAGGCACGGTCGACTTGGTGACGACGACGGCATAGCCGGTCAGCGCCTCCGCGATCTCGGTCGCCGCGGCCATCACGTAGGTCAGGTCGGCGTGGCCGTCGCCGCGGCGGGTCGGCGTGCCGACGGCGATGAACACCGCGTCCGCGCCATCGACGGCGGCCTTGAGGTCGGTCGTGAACGACAGCCGCCCGCCGGCGACGTTGCGATTCATGAGGTCCTCGAGGCCCGGCTCGAAGATCGGCACCTCGCCGCGCTCCAGCATCGCTATCTTGTCCGCGGACTTGTCGACGCAGACGACCTCATGCCCGAAATCCGAGAAACACACCCCCGACACGAGGCCCACGTAGCCTGTGCCGATCATTGCAATACGCATGAACCCTGTCCTTGTCCTGTCGCCGATTCGGCACTCCATGCCCTGTCGCCGACCCCGATGGCAAGGATGTGGCGGCACCGCGGCCGGACGGCAGCGGGCTCGGCCAAGGGCCGGGCGTCTCGCGGGCCGGGCCTGGCCGGGCTGCCCACGGTGTCAGCGACGCAGGTTCTGCCGCAGGAAGCCGAGGAAGTTCCGCAGATTGCACCGCAGCCTGTTCTGTCGCGACGCCGCGCGCAGGTGCAGGCCCTGGTAGGCGGGGACCGGACGACGCAGCAGACGCAGGGCGGCCAGACGCGCCCGCAGGGCGCGGCGACGGTCGCGCTGGCCCGGCTGGATCGCGGCGAGGTCGGCGATGTCGAACGGCTGCAGCGCAAGGCGACCTGCGGCCTCCGCCCCCCGCGCGATCTGTTCGCCCAGCACGGTGCGCGCGAGGATCAGGCTCTCGCCCGGGGCCGGCCCCGCGTCCGGATCGCCTTGGCCGGCAACGCTCCCGAGGTCGGCGCAGACGAGGTCGGCGGCCATGCCCGTGCCGTCGGCGCAGACCTCGCAGCGATGCTGCAGGTTGCGCGCGAGGATGTCGCGCCAGCCGGCGTGCGCGGTCATCGACCGTTCCGTGCCGTCATTGAGGCGCACGGTGGCGGACCCGGGCCAGCCGGTGCCGCGATACTCGAGCGAAGCGACCTCGGCCTCCTCGACCTGCAGCGCCGCCAGGAGGGCGCGGGTGCCGCCCTGCGACGGCACCCCCCCGCAGAAGAACGACAGGATCACCGGGACCGCGCGCGCCACAGCCGGGTCGCGGGCCCGGATGGCCACGAGGGCCGCGGCGTCGCAGGGTTTGCCCACGAAGGCCACGCGGCGCCCGTCGGCCAGGATGTCGGGCAGTGCGTCCAGTGGCGCGGAGGGCGCGTAGCGCGCGCCCGCGGTGGCGCAGAAGGCGGCGGGGTCGTCGGTGAGGACGGTGCGATTGGCGAGTGGGTCGGCCGGGTCGGGCGCGTTCTGCACCACCGCCTGCACAACTCCCGCGCGCAGCAGGTGCGTCAGCAATGCCGTCAGCGCGCCACCGGAGGCGCCCCGGTGCCGCTGCACCTCGTCGGTGGACCAACCGCGCCAGGCCGACCGCCACGGCCCCCAGAGCGGATCGTCGGTCCGCCCCATCCCCTCGACCCGCTGGCCAAGACCGGGACAGATCGCGGCGATTGCATCATCGGCTCCGATCGGCAGCAGCGCGACCTGCCGGGGGCGCAGGAATCCGGGGGCCTGCATCTGCATCGCCACCGCGTCGGGGAAAAGACCGGCACAGCCGCCGCACCCCGTGCAGAGGTCGCCCTTGGCGACGCGGCCGAGGGTCTCGGAGGCACCGCCAGATGCGATCAGGTCGGATGCACCTGTCGGCGCACCCGGAATGGGAGATCTGATGGTTTTCAATGCTCTGCTCTGCCTGCCGCCTCTGATGCCTCTGGCGGGCGCGCGGCTGGGCGGGATCATGCCAAGACCGGCGGAATGCCGCAAGCCCTTTCCCCCGACCTTGACGATTCGGCCCACGCGGTATTCGGTCCGGTCGCCGCGCGTCCCGACCCGGGGAGGTCAGGCAATGTGGCAATGCTGCATGTCGGGCGACCGCAGGGGCCGGAAGCGGCGGACGTGAGCCGCCCGCGGTCGCGAGACCGATCCGCCGGGTAACCTCCCATTGCCCGCCATCTCGCGGGGTCCGACGGCCCCGGGCGCGGCGTTGGACGGCGGACGGACGGTCGTGAGGGGCCGACGGCCGGCCGGATCATTCCGCCGGCCGATGGTGAGGCTCACGTCCGCCAGCCCCTCGACCGGGCCCGTCAGCATATTGCCGGTCATGAGCGGACCGACCCGCGGGAGCGCGCCGGTCATGACGAGGGCACCCGGGTGCCGGCGATGGAAGCGGGACAGGTCGGCGACGATGGCTGCGCGGTCGCCGAACCTGTCGGACATCGCCGTTGCCCATCTCGGCGGCGTGGTTGTGCCCGACGCAGGAGCTGCGGGCGACGGCTCTGCTTCGGCGGTCCGGTTACGGGACGAGCGCAATGCGGGGGCGGAAGGGGTCAGGCGGCACCGTATTCGCCGCGATACCATTCGACGAAGGCGGCGACGCCCTCCTCGACCGGGGTGTGGGACAAGGGGCGGCCCAGAAGATCGGTCAGCAGACCGGTATCGGCCCAGGTCGCGGGCACGTCGCCCGGCTGCATGTCCAT
>JBBQDX010000046.1:0-20116 GCA_038320125.1 Rhodobacterales bacterium
GTATCGAAAACATCCTGTTGCGAGACGAAGCTCATCTCCATGTCGAGCTGGTAGAAGTCCGTCGGCGAGCGGTCGGCGCGGGGGTCCTCGTCGCGGAAGCAGGGCGCGATCTGGAAGTACTTGTCGAAGCCCGAGACCATCAGGAGCTGCTTGAACTGCTGCGGCGCCTGCGGCAGCGCATAGACCTTGCCCGGATGCAGCCGCGACGGCACGATGAAGTCACGCGCGCCCTCGGGCGACGAGGCGGTGATGATCGGTGTCTGGAACTCGTTAAAACCCTGATCCCACATGCGGTTACGGATCGACCTTACCACGTTCGAACGCAGGATCATGTTCTTTTGCATCGCGTCGCGCCGCAGGTCGAGGAAGCGGTAGCGCAGCCGCGTCTCCTCGGGATACTCCTGATCGCCGAACACCTGCAACGGCAGCTCACCCGCCGCGCCCAGCACCTCGATGTCGCGCACGAAGACCTCGATCTCGCCGGTCGGGATCTTCGGGTTCACCAGCTCCGCGGCGCGCGCCTTCACGGTGCCGTCGATGCGGATGCACCATTCGGACCGCACCTTCTCGACCTGCCCGAACACCGGCGAGTCCGGGTCGGCCAGCACCTGCGTCATGCCGTAGTGGTCGCGCAGGTCGATGAAGAGGAGGCCGCCGTGGTCGCGGATGCGGTGGACCCAGCCCGACAGGCGGACGGTCTCGCCCACATCGGCCTTGGTCAGACCGGCGCAGGTATGGGTGCGATAGGCGTGCATCGGGGATCTCCGGGGTGGGCAGGTCGGGCGCAGGCCCTATCGACACGGGGGCGGGGCGGGTGTCAACCGGCGACGGGGCGCCGCCCCTTGGGTGCTGCGCGGGAAAGAAACGGCGTCCGCACCGTCCCCCCCCCTTGCCGGCCCCGCTCCGGTTTCGCAGGGTGCGCCAAGAAAAAACCGTGCGGTCCGGGGGACATGGTGAAATGTGGCGCGCAATCGTCCTGGCGACGCTCCGGCGGCTCGTCCGCCGCGGTAAGCTGACCGCCATCCTGCCGGACGGCAGCCGCCACGACTTCGGCACCGGCGAGGGCGGTCCTTCCGTCACCCTGCGCCTGACCGATGCGTCCCGCCTGCGTGACCTCGTGCGCGACCCCGAGCTCGCCATGGGCGAGGCCTACATGGACGCCACACTCCTGATCGAGGAGGGCGACCTGCGCGAGATGCTTACCCTCTTCGCCATCAACGGCGGCCGGGCCAGGATGCCGCCGCCGATCGCCGCCGGCTACCGCGCCCGCTTCGCGCTGCGCCGCATCATGCAGGCGAACGACACGCACAAGGCCCGGCGCAACGTGGCGCATCACTACGACATCGGCGACGATTTCTACGCGCTCTTTCTCGACGAGGACCGACAATATTCCTGCGCCTACTGGCCGCGCGCCCGCATGACGCTGGAGGCAGCGCAGGCGGCGAAGAAGGCCCATATCGCCGCCAAGCTCGGCATCGAGCCGGGGATGCGCGTCCTCGACATCGGCTGCGGCTGGGGCGGCATGGCGCTGACGCTCGGGCGCGACTTCGGAGCCCGCGTCACCGGCGTCACCCTCTCCGCGAACCAGCACGCCACCGCTACAGCCCGCGCGGCTAGGGCCGGCCTCTCCGACCGCATCGACATCCGCCTGCAGGATTACCGGGACCTGACTGGCCCGTTCGACCGCATCGTCTCGGTCGGCATGCTCGAACACGTCGGCCAGCCGCAGTATGGCACCTACTTCGCCAAGGTCGACGACCTGCTGACCGACGACGGCGTGGCGCTGATCCATTGCATCGGCCGCTGCGGCCCCCCGACGACCACCTCGGGCTGGCTTGCGAAATACATCTTTCCGGGGGGTTACAACCCGTCCCTCTCCGAACTCCTGCCGGCGATCGAGGCGACCGGGCTCTGGCAGAACGACATCGAGGTCTGGCGCGGCCACTACGCCGAGACGCTGCGGCACTGGCAGGACCGGTTCGAGGCCAATATCGACCGGGTCCGGGAGATGTACGACGAACGGTTCATCCGGATGTGGCGCTACTACCTCGTCGGCGCGGAGGTGAGCTTCGACGCCTACGGCCACGTCGTCTACCAGATCCAGCTCTCCAAACGCCGCGACGGGGTGCCCCGCACACGCGATTACCTCTACCGCTAGCCGGCCCGCGTCGGCTCCCGCCACGGCCCTCGACGCGGGGTTGCGCGCCCCTGCCCCCGGTCCTACACCCCGCCGAGTTTGCCATATGCCGGGGGACGGTCCATGCCGAAGCGCACCGATATCAAGTCGATCATGATCATCGGCGCGGGGCCCATCGTCATCGGACAGGCCTGCGAGTTCGACTACTCCGGGGCGCAGGCCTGCAAGGCGCTGCGCGAGGAAGGCTACCGCGTCATCCTCGTCAATTCCAACCCCGCGACGATCATGACCGACCCCGGCATGGCCGACGCCACCTACATCGAACCGATCACGCCCGAGGTCGTCGCGCGCATCATCGAGAAGGAGCGGCCCGACGCCCTGCTGCCGACGATGGGCGGACAGACAGGGCTCAACACCGCGCTGGCGCTGGACGACCTCGGCGTGCTGGAGAAATACGGTGTCGAGCTGATCGGGGCCAAACGCGCGGCCATCGAGATGGCGGAGGACCGCAAGCTCTTCCGCGAGGCGATGGACCGGCTCGGCATCGAGAACCCCAAGGCCACGATCGTCGCCGCCCCAAGGAAATCCAACGGCAAGTTCGACATCGCCGCCGGCCTGGCCGAGGCCATCGAGGCCATCGAGCATGTCGGCCTGCCCGCCATCATCCGCCCCGCCTTCACGCTGGGCGGCACCGGCGGCGGCGTGGCCTACAACCGCGCCGACTACGAGCGCATCTGTCGTTCGGGGCTCGAAGCGAGCCCGATGGCGCAGATCCTCGTCGACGAGAGCCTCCTCGGCTGGAAGGAGTTCGAGATGGAGGTGGTGCGCGACCGTGCGGACAACGCCATCATCGTCTGCGCCATCGAGAACGTCGACCCGATGGGCGTGCATACCGGCGACTCGATCACCGTGGCCCCCGCGCTGACGCTGACCGACAAGGAATATCAGATCATGCGGACCCGCAGCATCGAGGTGCTGCGCGAGATCGGCGTCGAGACCGGCGGCTCCAACGTGCAATGGGCGGTGAACCCCGCCGACGGCCGCATGGTGGTGATCGAGATGAACCCGCGTGTGAGCCGCTCCTCGGCGCTCGCGTCCAAGGCCACCGGCTTTCCCATCGCCAAGATCGCCGCGAAGCTCGCGGTCGGCTACACGCTCGACGAGCTCGACAACGACATCACCCGCGTTACGCCCGCGAGCTTCGAGCCCACCATCGGCTACGTGGTCACCCAGATCCCGCGCTTCGCCTTCGAGAAGTTCCCGGGCGCCGAGCCGCTGCTGACCACCGCGATGAAATCGGTGGGCGAGGTCATGGCCATCGGCCGGACGATCCACGAATCCCTGCAGAAGGCGCTGGCCAGCCTCGAGACCGGCCTCACCGGCTTCGACGAGATCGAGCTGCCCTCCGACCCCGCGGCGGTCAAGGCCGCGCTCGGCCGGCAGACACCCGACCGCCTCCGCGTCATCGCGCAGGCCATGCGCCACGGCCTCTCGGACGAGACCATCAACGCGATCACGAAGTTCGACCCGTGGTTTCTCGCGCGGATCCGGGAAATCGTCGATCTGGAGGCCGAGGTCCGCGCGAACGGCCTGCCCGTCGAGGAGGAGGGACTGCGCCGTCTCAAGACCTACGGCTTCACCGACGCCCGCCTCGCCAGGCTGACGGGGCGGACCGAGGACAACGTCCGACGCGCCCGCATCAACCTCGGCGTGGTGGCGCAGTTCAAGCGCATCGACACCTGCGCCGCCGAGTTCGAGGCGCAGACGCCCTACATGTATTCCACCTACGAGGTCCCCGTCATGGGCGAGGCGGAATGCGAAAGCCGCCCGTCGGACGCAAGAAAGGTCGTCATCCTTGGCGGCGGGCCGAACCGCATCGGCCAGGGCATCGAGTTCGACTATTGCTGCTGCCACGCCTGCTACGCGCTGAGCGACGCAGGCTACGAGACCATCATGGTCAATTGCAACCCGGAGACCGTCAGCACCGACTACGACACCTCCGACCGCCTCTACTTCGAGCCGCTGACGTTCGAGCACGTCATGGAGATCCTGCGCGTCGAGCAGGAGAACGGCACACTGCATGGCGTCATTGTCCAGTTCGGCGGTCAGACGCCCCTCAAGATCGCCGCCGCCCTGCACGACGCGGGCATCCCGATCCTCGGCACCACCCCCGATGCCATCGACCTTGCCGAGGACCGCGAGAGGTTCGCGGCGCTGGTCACCCGGCTGGGCCTGAAGCAGCCGAGGAACGCCGTCGCCCACTCCGAGGAAGAAGCCCGCCTCGTCGCCGCCGACCTCGGCTACCCCCTCGTCATCCGGCCCTCCTACGTTCTCGGCGGCCGCGCGATGGAGATCGTGCGCGACACGGGCCAGCTCGAACGCTACATGCGCGACGCCGTCACCGTCTCGCCGGGCAGCCCGGTCCTGCTCGACGGCTATCTCTCGGGCGCGATCGAGGTCGACGTGGACGCGCTGTCGGACGGCGAGGCGGTCCACGTCGCGGGGATCATGGAGCATATCGAGGAGGCGGGCGTCCACTCGGGCGACTCCGCCTGCTGCCTGCCTCCGCACACCCTGTCGCGCGACGTCATCAACACCATCCGCGAGCAGACCATTGCGCTGGCCCGCGCCCTGCGCGTCGTCGGCCTGATGAACGTGCAGTTCGCCGTCAAGGACGAGGAAGTCTACCTGATCGAGGTGAACCCCCGCGCCTCACGCACCGTGCCCTTCGTCGCCAAGGCCGTGGACAGCGCCATCGCCAGCATCGCCGCCCGCCTCATGGCCGGCGAGCCGCTGTCGAACTTCCCGCTGCGCGACCCCTACCCGGCGGATGCCACCATCGACCACGTGCCGATGGGCGACATCATGTCCCTCGCCCATCCCGACACGCCCTGGTACTCGGTCAAGGAAGCGGTCCTCCCCTTCGCGCGCTTTCCCGGCGTCGACACGCTGCTCGGCCCGGAGATGCGGTCCACCGGCGAGGTCATGGGCTGGGACCGGAGCTTCGCGCGCGCCTTTCTCAAGGCGCAGATGGGCGCCGGCGTCGTCCTGCCGGACTCGGGGACAGTGTTCCTGTCGATCAAGGATTTCGACAAGACGGCGCAACTGAGCGAGACCGCCGCGATCCTGACGCGGATGGGCTTCGCCATCCTCGCCACCTCGGGCACCGCCGAGTTCTTGGCGCGCAATGGCATCGACAGCCGCCACGTCGGCAAGGCGCACGAGGGCGGCCGCACCGTGATCGACGTGATGAAGGACGGCGAGATCGCGCTGGTGATGAACACGACCGAGGGCGCGCAGGCCGTCGAGGACAGCCGCTCGATGCGCGGCGTCGCCCTGATGGACCGCATCCCCTATTTCACCACCCTCGCAGGCTCCCACGCCGCAGCGCTCGCCATGCAGGCCCGGGCCGAGGGCGATCTCGAGGTGCGCTCGCTACAGTAGAGGCGGGAGGCTCCGGCATTGGGCCAGCGCGCGGGGACTGCCCAAAACCGCTTGCGATTGACGCAAACTCTTCGCGATTGCCGCTCGATCGGCCCCCACGCCGCCGCAGATCGGCCATCCTCGGCCCGCAGAACCCTCCCCGACGGCCACACGACCCGCCGGGCAGGATCAGGGACGCAGGACATGGAACCCATCAGCCTCTCGCTCATGGCCATCGGTGCCACCGGCGTCGCCCTCCGCCGCGCCACGAGACCGCCCGAGTCCATCGTCGAATTTCCCTCGCCGCGCCTCCACGCCACCCCCCGTTCCGCGATCCTCGCCGCCTTGGGCCGGTGCCGCCTCGTCCCCCGCAAGCTCGCCACGCCTGGCGGTGGCACCCTGGCGCTCTCGCTTTCGCGGTTCGTCGCCCGGCATGGCCTGCAACTGAGCATCCAGACCTCCCTCGCCACGCTCTTCGATGCCCGGGGCGACGAGGCGGACATCGTCGACGGGGCCCTGCGCCAGCGTTGGGCCGAATTCGTGATCTGCGACCTGACGGGCACCCCGCTCTGCGGCGTCGAGACCGTCGGCCGCCGCGCCGACGACCGATGCGACCCCGTGCGCCGCGAGGCCTTTGCCAGAGCCAGCCTGCCGCTCGTCGTCCTGAACGCGCGGGCCGGCTGGGAGCAGAACCGTGCGCGCCTGGCACAGGCTCTGGGCCTGCCGCCGGACGCCGCCGGCTGAGGCGATGGCCCCGTGGGGCGCTTTCCCCGCGAAGATGCCGCGACGGCGGGCGGGGGACGCTCCGGATCCCGCGCACCCTTGACCGCGCGGGTCGCGGGCGGCACATCTCTGCGACCCGGCGAAGCCCCGCAGCCGCTTCGCCCCCGCCGCAGAGGATGCCCAGATGAGCCGCCCGCCCCGCGCCGCGATCACCGGATCGGGCGTCTTCACCCCCTCCGAAGTCATCACCAACGACGAACTCGTCACGGCCTACAACGCCTATGCCGACCGCGAGAACGCCGCCCATGCCGAGGCCATTGCCTCGGGTGCGCGGCGCGCCCTGTCGCATTCCAACAGCGCCTTCATCGATGCCGCCAGCGGCATCGAGCGCCGCTTCGTCCTCGACAAGGCGGGCGTGCTCGACCCCGCGCGCATGTACCCCCGCCTGCGCGACCGCACCGACGACGAGCCGGGCCAGATGGCGGAAATGGCCGTCTCCGCCTGCACCGACGCGCTGGCGCAGGCCGGCCTCGACGCCGCCGACATCGACGCGGTGATCTGCGCCGCCTCCAACCACGAGCGTGCCTATCCCGCCGTCGCCATCGAGATCCAGGCGCTGCTCGGAACTTCCGGCTTCGCCTTCGACATGAACGTCGCCTGCTCCTCGGCCACCTTCGGCATCCAGGCGGCGACCGACATGATCCGCGCGGGCTCCATCGAGCGGGCCATCGTGGTGAACCCCGAGATCTGCTCGGCGCATCTCGAATGGCGCGACCGGGACTGCCACTTCATCTTCGGCGACGTCTGCACCGCCGTCGTGCTGGAGCGCGAAGACCTGGCCCAAGGTGCGCGCTTCACCATCGACAGCACCCGCTGTGCGACGCAATTCTCCAACAACATCCGCAACAACGACGGCTTCCTTCGCCGCACCCGCGACGCGATGGAGGACCGTCGCGACATGCAGTTCATGCAGAACGGCCGCAAGGTCTTCAAGGAGGTGCTGCCCCTCGTCTCGGCCCACATCGCCCGGCACATGGCCGAGGAAGGCGTCGGCTCCGACGATCTCAAGCGCCTCTGGCTGCACCAGGCGAACAAGTCGATGAACGACTTCATCGGCCGCAAGGTCCTGGGCCGGGTGCCGGAACCGGACGAACAGCCCAACATCCTGCAGGATTACGCCAATACCTCGTCGGCGGGCTCCATCATCGCCTTCGCCCGCCACTCCGCCGATCTCGCGGCCGGCGACCGCGGCCTGATCTGCTCATTCGGGGCGGGCTACTCGGTAGGGTCGGTCCTGCTGACGCGCGCCTGAGCTGCCGCCCGCCCCGGCTGCCCCTTGCGCGATCCGGAGCCTCCGGGGCAGGAAGCGCCATGGCCAAGCTCTACTTTTACTATTCCACCATGAACGCGGGCAAGAGCACGCTGCTGCTGCAGGCGTCCTACAACTACATCGAACGGGGGATGCAGACCTATCTGCTGACCGCGAACTTCGACGACCGGGCGGGCCGCGGCCGCATCTCCAGCCGCATCGGCATCGAGGCGGAGGCCGATACCTGGGCCGCCACCACCGACCTCGCCGCGATGATCGACGCGCGCCTCGAAGCCGGCCCCTGCGCCTGCGTGCTGGTGGACGAGGCACAATGGCTGTCGCGCGAACAGGTCTGGCAACTGGCGCGCATCGCCGACGACCGGGACGTGCCGGTGATGACCTACGGCTTGCGGGTCGATTTCCGGGGCGAGCTGTTCCCGGGGTCCGCCGCCCTGCTGGCGCTGGCCGACGAACTGCGCGAGGTCCGCACCTTCTGCCATTGCGGGCACAAGGCGACGATGGTGATCCGCATCGGCGCGGACGGTCGCGCGACGCGCGAAGGCGCGCAGGTCGAGGTCGGCGGCAACGACCGCTACGTGTCGCTCTGCCGCCGCCATTTCCGCGAGGCCACCGGCGACCGCACACCGCCCGATCCGCCGCTCTAGCCCGCACCGGCATTCCGAGGGATGAAGGCCCGTTCGCCGGCGCGGCGACGCGGACCAGCCCCGCGCCATGCCGGCCGCGCGCATCCGAAGGTGGTCGCAGGCCGAATCAGCCCGCAGCGCCGCGACGCCTCCGCCTCAGCCCCTCAGCCGCGCCATCGCCGCCGCGTGCAGTTCCGGCGTCGCCGCCGCAAGCGCCGTGCCCCCGTCATGGGCCGGCCCGCCACACCAGTCGGTGACGATGCCGCCCGCCGCCTGGATGACCGCGATGGGCGCGGCGAGGTCGTAGGCCTGCAGCCCAGCCTCGATCACGAGGTCGATATGGCCCGCCGCGAGCAGCGCATAGGCATAGCAGTCGAGCCCGTAGCGCGTCAGGCGACACTCCCGCGCCACGCGCCCGAAGGCCGCGCCCTGCTCCGGCGTGCCCACTTCCGGGAATGTCGTCAGCACGGTCGCCTCGGCCAGCGCGGTCGTCCCCCGCACGGCCAGCGGCCGGCTCTCGTCGCCGCGCGTCCAGATCGCCCCGTCCGGCCCGCCCTCGAACCGCTCGCCGGTGAACGGCTGGTCGACGATCCCGAGGAAAGGCCCCTCCGCATCCCGCACCGCGATCAGCACGCCCCAGGTCGGTGCGCCCGAGATATAGGCGCGCGTCCCGTCGATCGGGTCGAGAACCCAGGTCAGCCCGGACGTCCCCGCGACCGCGTCCTGCTCCTCGCCGAGGATGCCGTCGCAGGGTCGCTCGCGCGCCAGCACCGCCCGCATCGCCGCCTCCGCCTCGCGGTCGGCGACCGTCACCGGGTCGAAATCGGCGCGCTTGCTGTCCACGTCGAGCGCCGTGCGAAAGTGCCGCAGCGTCACCGTCCGCGCCGCGTCGGCAAGCCGATGCGCCACACGGCGCAGCTCCAGAATGTCGTGGCTCTCCATGGAAATCTGGTCGCATCCCGCCGCGCGGTTGACAAGCCCGCCCCGCCCCGTGACGCTCCGCGCCATGCGCGCCTATCAGGTCACCGGTCCCGACGCCGCCTCGCTCCTCGATCTGCCGGACCCCACCCCCGGCCCGGGCGAGATCTCCGTCCGCATCCTCGCCTGCGGTCTCAATTTCGCCGACCTGCTGATGATCGGGGGCACCTATCAGGACACGCCGCCCGCGCCCTTCGTGCCCGGCCTCGAGATCTGCGGCATCGTCACCGGCCACGGGCCTGGCGTGACCGCGCCCGCCACCGGCACCCGCGTCGCCGTCTTCGGCGGCCAGGGCGGGCTCGCGGAAGCCGGCTGCTTTCCCGCCGCCCGCGCCGTGCCGGTGCCCGATGCGATGCCCTCGGAGATCGCGGCCGGCTTCATGGTCGCCTGGTCCACCAGCCACGTCGCGCTGGCGCACCGCGCGCGGCTGGTCCGGGGCGAGCGCCTCCTGGTCCTCGGCGCGGCGGGCGGCGTCGGCCTCACGGCGGTGGAGCTCGGTGCGCGCATGGGGGCCGAAGTCGTCGCCGTCGCGCGCGGTCCCGACAAGCTCGCCGTCGCCCGCGACCACGGCGCGCATCACCTCATCGACGCGGAAGATCCCGACCTGCGCGGCGCCCTCGAGGGACTCGGCGGCGTCGATGTGGTCTATGACGCTGTCGGCGGCGCCGCGGCCAAGGCCGCCTTCCACGCCATCCGACCCGGCGGGCGCTATCTCGTCATCGGCTTCGCCAGCGGCGAGGTGCCCACCTTTCCCGCCAATCACGTTCTGGTGAAAAATATCGACCTGATCGGAGTCTATTGGGGCGGCACGCTGGCCTATGCGCCGAAGGTCGTGACCGACAGCCTGACCGCGCTGTTCGCCCTCTACGAAGCCCGCGAGATCGCCCCGCACGTCAGCCACGTCCTGCCGCTCGCCCGTGTGGAGGAGGCGCTGGACCTGCTGCGCGCGTGCAGATCCACCGGCAAGGTCGTGGTGACCATCGCCGACGATAGCAGGTTTCGGGCATTCTGATAGACTGGAGCTATCGAAACCTGTGAATTCCGACGCAATGACCGCTTGAAAAAGCCGCCGCACCATCCGATATTGGTCCACAAGGCAGACCTGACCGGGCTGCCACCCCACGTTTCTTTCTGGAGAAGCCACATGGCACAATTCGACGCCCTTGGGACCGGCCTTTCCGGCACCCGCGCCGCGGAGATAGATCAGGGTCTCCGCGCCCACATGAACAAGGTCTACGGCACGATGTCCGTGGGCATGTTCATCACCTTCGCCGTGGCCTGGGCGATCGGCTCCTCGCCCGATCTGCTGTCCATCCTGCGCGACCCGCAGACGCTCAGCCCGAACATCCTCGGCTACATCGTCATGTTTGCGCCGCTGGCCTTCGTGTTCGGTCTGTCGGCGGGCATCAGCCGCATCTCGGCGGCCACCGCGCAAATCGTCTTCTACGCCTTCGCCGCGGTGATGGGTCTGTCGCTCTCCTGGATCTTCGCCGCCTTCACCGGCGTGTCGATCGCGACGACGTTCCTCGCCACCTCGGTGGGTTTCGCGGGCATGTCGCTCTACGGCTACACAACCAAGCGCGACCTGTCGGGCATGGGCCGCTTCCTGATGATGGGCGTGATCGGCCTGCTCGTCGCGATGATCGCCAACATGTTCATCGGCTCCGGCCCCCTCGCGATGGCGATCTCGGCCATCGGCGTGCTGATTTTCGCGGCGCTGACCGCCTACGACACGCAGAAGATCAAGTCCGACTACGTCGCCCACGCGGCGCAGGGCGACGCAGAATGGCTCGGCAAGTCGGCGATCATGGGCGCGTTGATGCTCTATCTCGACTTCATCAACATGTTCATGTTCCTGCTGTCGTTCATGGGCAACCGCGAATAGTCGGGCCAGATAATCGGATCGGGCCGTCCTTCGGGGCGGCCCTTTTTTGTTTGGGTGGGGCGGGCTCGACCGGAAACCGACCCTCGAAGAACGCAACCTCGACCGGCCGCCAGCTCCCGCCGATGGCACATCTGCGGAAGTAAATGCACCTGCCGCGCCAACGGCGCGCAACATGTCCCCTACGACATCGGCACAACATACGGCGGCAACGCACCCACCGGCATCATTCACCGGAATCGTGAGCGGCTGGCCTTCGGCCCGGCGAACCACCCCGCGGCGACGGCCCTCTCACCCCAAGCGCGACACGTCGCAACGAGGCGAGGCGCACTGGGCCGAGGACTGCGCGACGCACCGCACGTCGAGCGTCAGCGCCGCAGCAGCTGCCCCTCGCCCTGCGCGCGCGGCCGGTGGACATGGGCGCTCTGCACGAGGCCGAACCCGAGAAGGAGGACCACCATGGCCGAGCCGCCGTAGCTCACCAGCGGCAGAGGCACGCCGACCACCGGGGCCATGCCCATCACCATCGCCATGTTGATCGCGAAGTAAAGAAAGAACGCCACCGCGATGCCCAGCGTCACGAGGGCGGAGAACCGGTCCTTCATCCGCAGCGCCGAGATAACGCAAAACGCGACGATCAGCAGGTAGAGTGCCAAGAGCGACAGCCCGCCGACGAAGCCGAACTCCTCCGCCAGCGTGGTGAAGATGAAGTCGGTGTGCTTCTCTGGCAGGAAGTTGAGCCGGGCCTGCGTGCCTTGCAGGTAGCCCTTGCCCGTCCAGCCCCCGGACCCGAGCGCGATCTTGGACTGCGTGATGTTGTAGCCGGCCCCGAGGGGGTCGGAATCGGGGTCGAGGAAGATGTCGATCCGGCGGAACTGATAGTCCTTGATGAGCTGCCAGTCGGTGCCGCGCGACATGATGACCGCAGCGACGGCCCCCGCCGCGCTGCCGATGACGGCCACGAAATAGGCCCAGTGCACCCCCGCAAACCACAGCACGGCGCCGCCGCCCATCATCAGGATGAGGGCGGTGCCGAGGTCGGGCTGCTTGAGCACCAGCGCGGACGGCACGAGGATGATGAGCGCCGCCACCAGCACCCAGAGCGGATGCGACGCTTTCGGCGCCGGCAGCCAGTCGTAATAGGCGGCCAGCGTCATCACCATGGTGATCTTCATCAGCTCCGATGGCTGCAGGCGGAGCGGCCCGAGATCGATCCACCGCTGCGCGCCACCGCCCGTGGTGCCGAACAGCTCCACCGCCACCAGAAGCAGCAGCGTGACCGCGTAGCCCGCCGCCGAGACGTTGCGCCAGAACCAGATCGGCACCATCGCCACGAAGAACATGACGGCCATGCCCAGCAGGAACCGCTTCATCTGCGGCTCGGCCCAGGTCCATGAGCCGCCGCCGACGGAATAGAGGACCAGAAAGCCCAGCGACGCCACCGCGCAGATGAGCAGGATCAGCGCCCAGTTCAGCGCCAGGACCTTCTGCGCCCCCGAGGGCACCCGGGCGACATTGTATTCGAGGTAGCTCACGTCTCGATCTTCCCGCCGCCCGCGCGGCGCAACGACGGATTGACCGGCAGCGCCGAGAGCAACGCCTCCGCAGCCTCCCGCTGGCCGCTGGGATAGGCGTCCAGCGGCGGCATCCCGTCGTGGAGGGCGTAGAGCATGACATCGCGCGCCACCGGGCCCGCCACGGCGGAACCGCCGCCGCCATGCTCGACGACCACCGAGACCGCGTATTTCGGATCGTCATGCGGCGCGTAGCCCACGAAGAGCGCGTGGTCGCGCCGCTCCCAGGGCAGATCCTCGTTGCTCACGACGCCGCGCGCCCGCTCGGCCGCGGTGATGTTGCGGACCTGGCTGGTGCCGGACTTGCCGGACCACCTCACGCCGCCGAGGTCGAAGGCGGCGCGACCGCCCGTGCCGCCCTGCGCGTTGATGACCTCGAACATGCCGTTTCGCGCGATATCGAGAAAGCTGCGCGACAAGGCCAGCGGCCCCTTCACGCCCGAGGGCTGCGCTGCGCCATCGACCGAGCGCACCAGCCGCGGGGCGACTTCGAGCCCGCTGGCGATGCGGGCCGTCATGACCGCGAGCTGCATCGGCGAGGCGAGCACGAAGCCCTGCCCGATGGCGGCGTTCAGGCTGTCGCCGACGACCCATTCCTCGCCGCGCCGGGTCCGCTTCCACGCCCGATCGGGGATCAGCCCGCTGCTGACGCTCGACATCTCCAGGTCGAAGGCCGTGCCGAGGCCGAGGCGGCGCGCCATCGCGGCGATCGCCTCGATGCCGACGCGCTGCGCCAGATCGTAGTAGTAGACGTCGCAACTTTCCCGCAGCGACTTGGCGGCGTCGACCCTGCCATGGCCACCGTTCTTCCAGCAATGGAACCGCCGGTTCGCCACGCTCAGGTAGCCGCCGCAATAGACCGTCTCGCCGGTCGAGATCTTGCCCGATTCCAGCGCCGCCAGCAGCACCACCATCTTGAAGGTCGAGCCGGGGGGATAGAGCCCCTGCACGATCTTGTTGTGCAGCGGGCGGCGGTCATTGTCGCGCAGCACGGAGTAGTCGGCGGTGCTGATCCCCTGCACGAAAAGGTTCGGGTCGTAGCTGGGCGAGGAGACGGCGGCCAGCACGTCGCCGTTGCGCACGTCGATCAGCACGGCGCTCGCGCTCTCGACGCCGAGGCGCGCCTGGGTGAAGTTCTGCAGCCCGGCATTGATGGTCAACTGCACGTCCGCGCCGGAATGGCCCTCCGTCCGGCCAAGCTCGCGCATCACCCGCCCACCGGCGTTCTGCTCCACCCGCCGGGCCCCCGCCCTGCCGCGCAGCATTCCCTCCAGCTCGCGCTCCGCGCCGATCTTGCCGATCTGGAACTGCGGCGTCTGGAGCAGCGGATCGGGTATCTCGGCCTCCGCGATGTCCCTTTCGGACACGCGACCGACATAGCCCACGATATGGGCGTAGTCGGCCCCGAGCGGATAGGCGCGGCTGAGCCCGACTTCGGGCGTGAGCCCCGGCAGCGCGGGCACGTTGACGGCGACGATCGACAGCTCCTCCCACGTCAGGCGGTCGGCCAGGGTCACCGACTGGTTCGGCCGGCGGTCCATCTCGCGCAGCGCGCGCTGCAGCGTCTCCTCGTCCAGGCGCACGAGCGCCCGCAGCCGCGCGACCGTCTCGGCCACGTCGTCGGCATCCTCCCGGATCATGCTGATACGGTAGATCTGCTCGTTGCCCGCCAGCACGACGCCGTTGCGGTCGTAGATGACGCCGCGCGCGGGCGCGATGAGGCGAACCTTGATGCGGTTCTCCTCGGCCAGCAGCAGGAACTCGTCGGCCTGCTCGACCTGCAGGAACCGCATCCGCCCGAGCAGCGCCGCACCGATCCCCAGTTGCAGGCCCCCCATGACGAGGGCGCGACGGGCGATGCCGCGGGAGGAGGTCGACTGGTCCTGCGCGTTGCGTTTCATGTCGTATCCCAAATCCGGCCCGGCAGGCGGGCGGTTCTGTCCCGGCCCGCCCGCAAGCCGGCGGCGGCAGGGTCGTCGTCCGGCAGCGGTGGCTGTCCGTCTACGCCCGCGTCCCCAGGCTGTCGAGTTCCCCCGCAGCGAGCCGGCGCACCCCGATCATCTGGGAGACTACCGCCACCGCCGGATAGAAGGCAATCGTGGCGAGCGCGTGCAGCGCCTGGCCCCCGAGCGGCGGCGTGTCGACCAGAAGGATGACCAGCGCTAGGTGGTTTGCTAAGAATGCCGCAGCGATGCAGCCCGCGACCAGCCCCGCTTCCGACCAGAACGGCATCGCCTCCGCATGGTCGACCCGGCGGCGCAGGTACTCGCTCGTCAGGAGCACGATCAGGGTCCACAGACCGAGGGGCCGCATCAGGAGCGCGTCGTCGAGCAGCAGCAGGATGAGCAGCAGCCAGACCGGGACGTAGTCGGGCCGTCGCAGCACCCAGGCGGCGACGAGGCACAGCATGAGTTCCGGGCCGGGCCAATCGCCCTTGCCCGCGTCGAACGGCAGGAGGGCCAGGAACAGTACCAGCAGGGCCAGCACCGCAAAGAGCCCGCGATAGAGCCAGGTGGAGCGGTCCGCCATGGGCTCAGTTCCCGGTCGCAGGATCGGCCGCAGGATCGGCGGCAGGATCGGCGGCAGGATCGGGGCCAGCCCCCGTCGCGAGCCCTGTCGCGGACCCGGCGGCGGAGCGATCCGTCGGCGGCGGCGGCCCCTGCAGCGGCCCCGCGGGCGGCGGCAGCAGCGCACCGGTCGAGCCGATCGCCGCCCCCTCGCTCGTCCGCAGGACGCGCAGGAATTCCAGCCGCGAGGTATCGGCCGCCAGCCGCACCCGAAGGCGTCCGTCGGCCCCGCGCACCACCTGCCCCACCGTCAGGTCCGGCGGGAACACGCCCCCGTCGCCCGACGAGACGATCCGGTCCCCCGCCTGCACGTCGTCGGGGTTCTCGACGAAGTCGAGCGCGGGGGCCGAGGTGGTGTCGCCCGCGAGGATCGCCCGCTTGCCGGACGGCTGGATCGTGACCGGGATGCGGCTGTTCCCGTCGGTGAGCAGCAGGACGCGCGCCGTGCGCTGCCCAACACCCGCGATGCGCCCGACGAGCCCCAGCCCGTCCATCGCCGCCCAGCCATCGCGGATGCCGTCGTCCGAACCGATGTTGAGCAGGACCGAACGGCGGAAGGGCGAGCCCGAGTCGGTCAGCACCACGCCGGTCACGAAGGTCAGTTCCGGCGACAGGCGCACCTTGTTGAGGTCGAGAAGCCGGGCGTTCTCCTGCTCGAGCTGGATCGCCGCCTCGCGCCAGGCCTTCATCTGCTGCAGTTCGCGGCGCAGGTCGCGGTTCTGCTCGTAGACGCGGGCATAGCCGTCGAAATCCTCGATCAGGCGGCCCGCCCAGGTCACCGGGGCCAGCGCCCATTCAAAGTTCGGCACGACCCGGTCGACGACGGCCGCGCGGATGCGTTCGGCGCGCGGGTTGTCGATCCGCCACAGCAGGACCGTCAGCACGAGGACGACGCAGGTCAGCCCCAGGAGCAGCCGCCGCAGCGGCCTGCGGTAGACGTCGTCGCCGGGCCGGGTCCGGGCCATGGCCTAGCTGTCGTAGTCGATGACGTGGCTCAGCTGACGTTCGTATTCCAGCGCCTTGCCGGTGCCCAGGGCCACGCAGTTCAGACATTCGTCGGCGACCGAGATGTTGAGCCCCGTCTGCTCGCGCAGCGCGAGGTCGAGGTCGCCGAGGAGCGCGCCGCCGCCGGTGAGCATCACGCCGCGGTCGACGATGTCGGCGGCGAGGTCCGGCGGCGTCGACTCGAGGGCGGTCATCACCGCCTCGCAGATCTGCTGCACCGGCTCGGCCAGCGCCTCGGCGACCTGCGCCTGGCTGATCTCGATTTCCTTGGGCACTCCGTTGAGCAGGTCGCGGCCGCGGATCCGCATGACCTCGCCGCGGCCGTCCTCGGGCATCCGCGCGGTGCCGATCTCCTTCTTGATGCGCTCGGCCGTCGCCTCGCCCACCAGCAGGTTCTGATGGCGGCGCAGGTAGGAAATCAGCGCGTCGTCCATCCGGTCCCCGCCGACCCGCACCGACCGGGCATAGACGATGTCGGCGAGGCTCAGCACGGCGACCTCCGTCGTGCCGCCGCCGATGTCCACGACCATCGAGCCGGTCGGATCGGTGATCGGCATGCCCGCCCCGATGGCCGCCGCGATCGGCTCCGCAATCAGTCCCGCCTTGCGGGCGCCGGCCCCCAGCACCGACTGCCGGATCGCGCGCTTCTCGACCGGGGTCGCGCCATGCGGCACGCAGACGATGATCTTGGGTTTGGTGAAGGTCGTGCGCTTGTGGACCTTGCGGATGAAGTGCTTGATCATCTCCTCGGCCACGTCGAAGTCGGCGATGACGCCCTCGCGCATCGGCCGGATCGCCTCGATCGAGCCGGGCGTGCGCCCCAGCATCAGCTTGGCGTCCACGCCCACGGCCAGCACTTCCTTGCGGCCGTTCTTGGTATGGTAGGCGACGACGGACGGCTCGTTGAGCACGATCCCCCGACCCTTGATGTAGATCAGCGTGTTCGCCGTGCCGAGGTCGATGGCCATGTCCGAGCTGAACAGGCTTCCGAAGATAGACATTCACGTCCCCCAAAACCTTGCCCGCTCCTTGGCTGAGCGCCCGGCGGGTTTAGGGCGGTCTAGCGGAGGGGGGCGTCGGGGGAAAGGGCGCGGGTGGCGCGTTGCGCGAGGATCGGCCACTCCAGTGGCCGACGACAAGCAAGCGCGGCGGCCCAAAGGATCACCTCCGGGGCTAGGTGGCAGTCAAACCAAAATGCTGGATCGCGGCAGGGGATCTACTTAGAACTTGCTGCACCGCAACGCGGAGTGCGTAAAGAACAAGCTGCCTTAACGCAGTAAACGATATCGCCCTAATTCATCGCGAGTGAGGTTCCCCTGTTCCACCTGGCGACTGAGAGTTGCTGGGACCGATTGAACTTTCACCGCTGGATGATTTTTAAGTATCCAATCCCTCACGTCTGCGGACCTCATACTATCACGCGAGGATTCAAGCGCCTTAAAACAAAGAAGTTTTAGCTCTCCGTGCCCAAGCCGATCTCCAACCGAGTCATTCTTTGGCAGGCCGAGAAAGTCGGCGAGTTGGTCGCGCTTTATTTCAAGCCTTTCGATCTCTTCGCGCAACTCGTCAAGCCGCGCACCCAACTGTGCAAATTCTTGGCGAGCAAAGTGCTTAAGCTCGTCGCGATCTCTTTCTATTTCTGTCTGCCGTTCACGTATTCTCCTCATACGCTCAGCAAGCGATTCATCGATTTCCATACCTAAGCTTTCTCTCATTAATCTCTGAACTTTCCTTACGGATAAAAAACCTCTTTTGCTTGCCAAAGTAAATAAGACTTATCCAACATCCTTGTAGGAGATCTCGCGCCCGTCCCGGCCCGCCTTCTCGCGCCGCATCAGCAGCCGGTTGAGCGCGTTCACATAGGCCCGGACGCTCGCCACCACGGTATCGGTATCCGCCGACTGGCCCGACACGATGCGGCCGTTCTCGTCCATTCGCACGGTCACGGTGGCCTGTGCGTCGGTGCCCTCCGTCACCGCCGAAACCTGGTAGAGCGACAGCACCGCGTCATGTGCGACGAGCTTGCGGACCGCGTTGAACGCCGCATCCACCGGCCCGTCGCCGGTGGCCTCCGCCGCCCGCACCTCGCCGTCGATCACCAGCCGCACCGCCGCTTCCTGCGGACCATCGGTGCCGCAGACGACGCGCAGGTAGTCGACCTTGATGCGGTCCTCCGAGGATCGCTCCTCGTCCTGCATCAGCGCGAGCAGGTCGTCGTCGAAGACCTCCTTCTTGCGGTCCGCCAGCGCCTTGAACCGTACGAAGACGTCCGCGAGCTGGTTGTCGGCCAGATCGTAGCCCAGCTCCGCAATCTTGGAGCGCAGCGCCGCGCGCCCCGAGTGCTTGCCCATCACCAGCGACGTGGCGTTCAGCCCCACGTCCTCGGGGCGCATGATCTCGAAGTTCTCGGGGTTCTTGAGCATCCCGTCCTGGTGGATGCCGCTCTCGTGGGCGAAGGCGTTCTTGCCGACGATGGCCTTGTTGAACTGCACCGGGAAGCCCGACACGCTCGCCACCCGCCGCGAGATCGCCATCAGCCTGCGGGTGTCGACGCCGGTCACATAGGGCAAGATGTCGGCGCGCACCTTCAGCGCCATCACGACCTCCTCGAGCGCGGTGTTGCCCGCCCGCTCGCCCAGGCCGTTGATGGTGCATTCGACCTGCCGCGCCCCGCCCTCGACCGCCGCCAGGCTGTTGGCCGTCGCCATGCCGAGGTCGTTGTGGCAATGCGTGGCGAAGATCACGTCGGCCGCGCCCGGCACCTCGGCAATCAGGCGGCGGATCAGCGCCGCCGATTCATTGGGCGCGGTGTAGCCCACCGTGTCGGGGATGTTGATCGTCGCGGCCCCCGCCTCGATGGCGATCCGCACGACCCGCGCGAGGTAGTCCCATTCCGTCCGCGTCGCGTCCATCGGCGACCACTGCACGTCCCCGCAGAGGTTGCGGGCATGCGTCACCGTCTCATGGATGCGCTCCGCCATCTGGTCCTTGGTGAGGTTCGGAATGGCGCGATGCAGCGGCGAGGTGCCAATGAAGGTGTGGATACGGGGCTTCTTCGCGTGCCGCACGGCGTCCCAGGCGCGGTCGATGTCCTTGAGGTTGGCCCGCGCCAGCCCGCAGATCACCGCCCGGTCGGCGCGTTCGGCGATGGCGGCGACGGCGGCGAAATCGCCCTCCGAGGCGATGGGAAAGCCCGCCTCGATCACGTCGACGCCCATCTCGTCGAGCATCTGGGCAATCTCGAGCTTCTCGTCATGGGTCATCGTGGCGCCGGGCGACTGCTCGCCGTCGCGCAGGGTGGTGTCGAAGATGATGACCCTGTTTTCGGGGCGGTTTCCGACGCGGCTATCGGCGCGGCTCTCGGGGGTGTTCATGGCTCTGATCCTGCTTTCGGTTTCCTTGTCCGGCGCTGTGTCCCTCCCGAGCGGTCGCGCCGAAGGCACGCTCAGGAGCGGATAAGAAGCAGGGCCGTAAGGAAGCGGATCGTCGTCATACCCTACAGGTTACGCGAACCGTCGCGGATGTGAAGCCCTTTCGCGCGGTCTCCGCCGGAAACGGACCGCCGCCCTCCGCGCTGCCTCGGTTCCCGGAAGTCTGCGCTGGCGCTTCCGCGCGACTTGCGCGACCGTCCCGCATCCCCTTCGCCGGAGCCTCCATGCGCATCCTCGCCCTCCTGCTCGCCGTTCTCGCCTGTGCCGCTGGCGCGCGCCCCGCCCTCGCCTGCGACGCGGCGACGGACTGCACGATCCCGAACGGCGTCTACCGCATCCACCTGCCGCCCGGCCCCCCCACCGGCGCCATCCTGTTCGCCCACGGCTATCGCGGCACGGCGGCTGGCACGCTGCGGAACGGTGCGCTCACGGCGCTGGCCGAC
>JBBQDX010000047.1:0-20115 GCA_038320125.1 Rhodobacterales bacterium
CCGGCGTAGCGGGCGGAGCCTCGCGCTACAAGCCGCTGCCGCGCATCGGAGACTTTTCGCCCTATGGCGCAAATGCCCGGCGTGGTAGATATCGCGGCAAACCGGCGTCGGATCCGCTGCCGCGGCCGCGATCTTCGTCGAAGACGCCAGACGAGGGGGCCGGTGGCTCCCGGGGGACCTGTCGATGCTCAAGTTCATACTCACCACGACCGTCGCGCTCTATGCGGCCTTCATCATCTGGGGGAAGCCCGACGCCACCCCTGCCCCCGCGCCCGCGCCCGAGGTCGCCACGATCCTCGGCGCCTCGGACGCGAACTTCGACGAGCCGGTGATCCTTTCGCAGGCCGGGCAGAACGACACCGTCACAAGTGCCGCAATCGCCGAGACGGTCGTGCCCGGAGCGGCCGCGATTGCCGCCGCGACGCCCGCGCCCGACGCCGCGACGCCGCGCCGCATCGGCGATCCGGTCGCGGTCAGCATCGCGCGGCCGCAGACCCCCGCCGCGGGCGGCGGCGCCGCTCCCGAAGACGCCGACACCGATGGCCTGCTGCGGGTCAGCGGTTCGACGGTGAACATGCGGTCCGGCCCCTCGACCGAGGCCGGCGTCGTGGCGAGCCTGCCGGCGGGAACCCTGGCCGAACCCGTCGGGGCCGAGATCGACGGCTGGATCGAGATCCGCGACGTCGCCAGCGGCCTCACCGGGTTCATGGCCGCCCGGTTTCTCGAGCCCGGCTGAAGGCATCCGCTTGCATCCGCGCCGCCGCCTGAAGATAGGGTCGCCATGAAACGTTCTATCCTGATCACCGGCTGTTCGTCAGGCATAGGTTACCATGCCGCCCACGCCCTGGCCGGCCGCGGCTGGCAGGTGTTCGCCGCCTGTCGCAAGCCTGCCGACTGCGCCCGCCTGCACGCCGAGGGCCTCGCCTCTCCCCTTCTCGACTACGAGCGCCCGGAGACGCTCGGCCCGGCGCTGGCACAGGTGCTCGACGCCACCGGCGGGCCCCTCGACGCGCTCTTCAACAACGGCTCCTACGCCATTCCGGGCCTCGTCGAGGACCTGCCGACCGACGCCCTGCGCGCGGTCTTCGAGGCCAATTTCTTCGGCTGGCACGATCTGACGCGTCGCGTCATCCCGGTGATGCGCGCGCAGGGCCACGGCCGCATCGTCCAGAACTCCAGTGTCCTGGGCTTCGCCGCCGCCCCCTGGCGCGGGGCCTACAACGCCACCAAGTTCGCGCTGGAAGGCCTGACCGACACGCTCCGCATGGAGATGCGCGGCACCGGCATCGCCGCAATCCTGATCGAGCCCGGCCCGATCACCAGCCGCTTCCGCGCCAATGCCCGCGCCCCGTTCGAGCGGTGGATCGACTGGAAATCCTCCGCCCGGCGGGCCGATTACAAACGCCCGATGGAACGGCTCTACAGCGACGATCCCGGGCCGTTCGAGCTGCCGCCCGAGGCCGTCACCCGCGCGCTGATCCACGCCGTCGAGGCTCCGCGCCCCCGCGCCCGCTACCGCGTCACCACCCCCACGACCCTCGCCATGGCGATGAAACGGCTGTTGCCCACGCGGGCGATGGATCGCATCGTCTCGAATTCCTGAGCCGCGGCCCTAGGTTCCAACTAAGCCGCTCGACACGGACGATGAGAAGGAAAAGACATGCGAGACGACCCTCTGTTCTACGTCGTGGTGGGGGCTTGCCTCGCGGTGCTCGTGGTCCTGATGTTCGGCATCGGCGGCTTTGCCAGGGGCGGCGAGTTCAATGCCAAATACGCCAACAAGATCATGCGCCTGCGAATCGCCGCGCAGTTCGTCGCGGTGCTGCTGCTGGTCGGCTACGTCTGGCTGCGGGGGGGGAACTGATCATGGTCGTCCTGTCGAAGATCTATACCCGCACCGGCGATGGCGGGACGACCGCGCTCGGCGACGGCAGCCGCGTGCCCAAGACGTCGCCCCGCGTCGCGGCTTACGGCACCGTCGACGAGGCCAACGCGACGGTCGGGCTCGCCCGCCTTCATGCCGACGAGGGAATGGCCGCGCGTCTTGCGATGATCCAGAACGACCTCTTCGATCTGGGGGCGGATCTTTGCCGCCCAGGGCTCGCGCGGGACGCGGACGCCGAATATCCGCCGCTCCGCATGGATCCGGGTCAGGTCGACCGGCTCGAGTCGGAGATCGACGAGATGAACGCGGCACTCGAGCCTTTGCGCAGCTTCGTCCTGCCCGGCGGCAGCGCACTCGCCGCGCACCTGCACCTCTGCCGCACCGTGACCCGCCGCGCCGAGCGGCTCTGCGTCGAACTCGCCACCGGGGGCGACGTCAGCGACGCGGCGACCAGATACCTCAACCGTCTGTCCGACTGGTTCTTCGTCGCCTCCCGCATCGCCAACGACGATGGTCGGGCGGATGTTCTCTGGGTCCCGGGGGCGAACCGGACCTGACCGGATGGCGAAGCCCTGCCGGCACCACCGCGCCGGGGGGTATTTCGGCGGCGCCCACCCGGTAAGGGCTCGCTTCCGACGCCGAGGCGCCGTCACGATATTGCCTGCCGCGCCCTGCGGCGGAGGCCGTTGGCCAGTGAGAGCCAGGGTCCGAAGACGATGCCCGGGCGGCGAAATCGGCGTGAGCAATCTCCGGAATACCAAGGTTTCCTTGCGGGCAGATTCCGTCAGCCACGCCCCGGCCCCCTTCATCACCATCGGGCGGTCCGCCGTCAGCAGCACGATGGCGCAGGCCAACGTTGCCGGCATGGCCGACATGATTACCGCCCGCCGCTTCATAGACACGACCGTCGAAGCGAGGAACGGCGGTCCCGTCCTGGGCAGGTTGGTCACCGACAACGAGTGGGAGAGCCGGAGCCATGTGCCGGTGCTCGACAACATCCTCGTCGCGCACAATCGCTTCCAGCCTCATGCGCGAGACACCACAGGGCGCCTGCGCTTCGTGTTCATGCGTCTCCGCGTCTCCACCGGCCGGCATCGACCGTCGCCGACGGTCCCCTCGACCGCCTTCGACCGCCCGCACCTCACCACCCGCGACGGCGACCGGACGGTGACGAAGCTGCCGCCCGAGTTCGACAGGCTCGACGGACATGCACCTGTCGCTTGCCATGCCCCGTGCCGGCGGACCGTCCCCGACGCAGGCAGTCCGGATCGCTCCGGCCGGTTCTGTCCTTGCTCCGGCCAGCCGCTCATCGCCGTGCCGCGCCTCGGGCCGAACTTCGCGGGCGACGCTTTCTGCGACCTGCCGCCCCATTTCGCCAGCTTCGACCATATGGTGGGCGAGGAAGTGCTGCCGCTGCCCGGCAGGATCGCCGACGATCCGGCGCCGAACGTATCGGACCTACCCGGCGGGCTGCTCGTTTCGGGCCACGTCCCGACGCCCCCTTCGATTGCCGCCGACGCCGCCGGGGGCGGGATCGCGATCCGAGGCAAAAGAGAGCCGAGGTCACCGCCGACCAGGACACAGCCCGCGGGATCGACCCGGAGGGCATCACCGAACGCATCACTTGCCAAGCCATGATCCTGGTAACAACCGCAGCGCACGGCCACGCGCCCGCGTCCATGGCCGCCACGCATCCACCGAGCCGGGGGCGGGATCGCGGGGGCGACGGCGAACATCGCCCACCGCCTTTCCCCGATCCGCCGAACACGACCGCTTGAGGCTTTAACGATCTGCGCGAACCCCTAGATCGACCTTGCGAGGGAACCATGCCACCTGTTTCCGCCGACCCGAGGACGTATTCCAATGCAGGACCGACAGACTTTCCGCGTCGCCTCCTACAACATCCGCAAGGCCATCGGCGGCGACTGGCGGCGCGATCCGGCGCGCATCCTCGCGGTGGTGCGTGCCCTCGGGGCGGACATCGTGGCGATTCAGGAGGGCGATTACAGGTTCCGGGGCCGCGCACCATTGTTCGAGGCCGACGAGGTGCTCGAGCGCACCGGGCTGACCGCCATCGACCTCTCCGCAGGCCTTCCCGGCCTCGGTTGGCACGGCAACGTTCTCCTGGTCGGACCCCGTCTGCGCGTCGTCTCGGTCACCACGCGCGAGCTTCCGGGGCTGGAGCCGCGCGGCACGGTCACGGTCGACGTCGATTTCGCCGGCTGCCCGGTGCGGGTGGTGGCGGCGCATCTGGGCCTCTTCCCGCATCATCGCAGACGTCAGGCCGAGCTGCTCATGCAGCCGCTCGACGCGTCCGAGGCAAGGCCCGCCGTCGCCCTGGGCGATTTCAATGCCTGGGGTCGCCTGCCGCGCAGCCTTGCGCCGTTCCGCGACGCGATGACCGAGGTCGTCTGCGGCCCGTCCTATCCCGCGCGTCTGCCGGTGGCAGCGCTTGACCGCATCTTCCACAGCGCCGGCCTGACCATGGTCGCCCGCGGCGTCTGGCGGGAGCCGCCCGCCTCCGTCGCCTCCGACCACTTGCCGATCTGGGCCGACCTGAAGCTTGGCTGAGCTGTCAGGGCAGCCGGTCGACCGGCATCCATCCGATCGCCGGCGGCGCCAGGCCCGTCCGTGCAGAAGTGACGTTGACGACTGGCCGCCGCGGCCCGACGAGCCCGGCGCCAGGGTCCGAAAGAGCACGCACGGCCACATCGTCGCCGAACAGGGCCGCGCAGCAGGCGACGACCGGCGCCCGGCCCGAAGGTGCGCGGCTTGCGTCCACTTCGACGGCAGGCTGCCTCTGACGAAAGTCGGGACGGCCGCGGAAGCCCTCAGGGTCCCGATATGGTCCCGGACCACCGCACAGGTGGCAAAAATCTGCGTCCGTGCGGAGGGCCTCTAGCCGGAGCATTAGTTGAACGGGCATCGGATCTCCGGGCTGTCGCCTGGCTGGCCCTGTCGGGCTTCACCTCGAAGGCGCGTCTTTATCGTGCCAGACGCGCCGACCCGCGAAGGATCCCGCCTCCCTCCTGCCGGTGGTGCACCTATCGTCGGCACCGTTCCCAGGGCCGTGCCGGGGCATTCTCGGACGACCCGGTCCCGGTCTGCCCGTGCGGCTTATCCGGTTGCCAAGACACATCAATCATCATCGACGCGCTTAAGTCATCCTCCGATAAGATACCCGCTCCGACTTCGGCACCGTCCCGCGAGCCACAGGACCTTGCCAAGGCCCCTCCGGATACCGGTGTCGGGGTCCGACCCCACGCTCGGCACCCCGTGCCCGGAACGATCGCTCCGGACCTGCCGGCGCAAAAGGGCCATGCCCGTTGCCCGGGTCGCCGGCGAGGGCCATCCGGGAGATGCTCCCGGCTCCTTGCCGATCTCTGTTGAAACGGGCAGTGAACGCGCTCCCGGGGGGCCACCCCGCGGACCGGCGTTTCCTCTGGAGCCGCCGGGAACCCTTCTTGCCGCGCGCCGTTGGTCCGTAATCCAGCGCGCCACCGGGGCCGCAGGCGCATCTGCGCCCCCGGGTTTTTTGTGTGTCCGAAACAACCCAAGGCTGTCATGACCCGGTCCGACCCTCCACGCTCCCTCACCGCCGCCCGTATCGCCATCGAGGCGATGACCCCCCAGATCGACGCGGGCCGCTTCGCCGCCAAGGCCGTCGCCGGCTGGCCCTTCGAGATCGGGGCCGACATCTTCTCGGACGGGCATGAAGTTCTCGGTGCCGCCATCGTCGCCTTGGCGCCCGGCGCCAAAACGAGCGCCGAGGTGCCGATGGCGCATTTCGTGAATGACCGCTGGGAAGGGGCGGTGACCTTCGACGCGCCGGGGCCCATGCGCTTCGCCATCGTCGCCTGGCGGAACCTCTGGGGCACATGGGCGCGGGATACGGCCAAGAAGGTGGCGGCCGGGCAATCCGTCGCGGTCGAGCTCTTGGAAGCCCGCGCGCTGCTCAAGGCGACGAAGGCGAAGGGCGAGGACGCGGGCGCGCTCAAGGCGCTCCGCCGGGCCGCCGAGGCCGATGGGGCGCAGACGGCGCTGCTGTCCGAGGAGGCTGCCGCGCTGATGGCGCGCATCGGGCCGCGCGCCCACATCACCCGCTCCGCCGACCTGCCCGTCTGGGTCGACCGGGAGGCCGCGGCCTTCTCGGCGTGGTACGAACTCTTTCCGCGCTCCACCGGCGCGCCCGGTACGCATGGCACCTTCCGCGACGTGGAAGGCCGCCTCGACTACGTCACCAACCTCGGCTTTGACACGCTCTACTTTCCGCCGATCCATCCGATCGGCGCCAAGAACCGCAAGGGCCCGAACAACTCCCTGACCGCAGGTCCCGACGACGTGGGCTCCCCCTACGCCATCGGCTCGGCGTCGGGTGGCAACATGGCGGTGCATCCCGACCTCGGCACGCTCAACGATTTCGACCATCTGGTTGCCGCCGCCCGCGGCAAGGGCCTCGACATCGCGCTCGACATCGCGCTGAACGCCTCCCCCGATCACCCCTGGATCGCCGAGCACCCCGATTGGTTCGAGTGGCGCCCCGACGGGAGCATCAAATACGCCGAGAACCCGCCGAAGAAATACGAGGACATCGTCAACTTCCGCTACTACACCGACGACGGACAGCCGAACCTGCCTTTCTGGCATGCCATCCTCGACATGTTCCTGTTCTGGGCCGACCACGGCGTGCTGTGCTTCCGTGTCGACAACCCGCATACCAAGCCGTTCCCGTTCTGGGAGTGGATCATCGCGGAGATGCGGACGACGCATCCCGGGACGATATTCCTCGCCGAGGCCTTCACCCGGCCCAAGGTGATGAAGCGGCTGGCCAAGATCGGCTACAACCAGAGCTACAGCTACTTCACGTGGCGGAACACCAAATACGAGTTCATCGAGTATCTGACGGAGCTGACGCGGGAGGACTGCGCCGACTTCATGCGTGTGAACTTCTTCGTCAACACGCCCGACATCAACCCGGTCTTCCTGCAGACCTCGGGCCGTCCCGGCTTTCGCACCCGCGCCATCCTCGCGGCGGGCCTTGCCGGCAACTGGGGGCTCTACTCGGGGTTCGAGCTTTGCGAGTCGGCGCCGATGCCCGGCAGGGAGGAATACCTTGATTCCGAGAAATACGAGATCCGGCACCGCGATTACGACATGGCGGGCCACATCAAGGACGACATCCGCCTGATCAACCGCATCCGGCGCGACCAGCCGGCGATGCGTGACATGCGCAATCTGACGTTCGTGCCCGCTCATGACGACCGCGTCCTCGCCTGGCTGCGCCACGACCCCGCGACCGGCAACGCCGTGCTCTTCCATGTCCTTCTCGACCCCTTCGGACCCGCCGACTTCGGCTTCGAGGTTCCGCTGTGGGAATTCGGCCTGCCGTCCGAGGCCTCCATCGAGGTGCAGGATCTGATTGAAGGCAACGCCTTTACATGGCACGGGCGAGACCATCGCCTGTCACTCGACCCCCAGACGCGCCCCTATGCGATCTGGAAGCTGACCCCTCCGGGAGGAAACCGATGAACGCCCCCGCCCAGATCCTCGCCGCCGACGAGCTTCCCGCCCGCGCCGACCGTCCCGACTGGTTCAAGGACGCGCTGATCTACCAGTGCCACGTCAAGGCCTATCAGGATTCCAATGGCGACGGCATCGGCGACTTCAAGGGCCTGATGCAGCGCCTCGATCATATCGAGAGCCTCGGCGCGACCGCGATCTGGATCCTGCCGTTCTACCCCTCGCCGCTGCGCGACGACGGCTACGACATCGCCGAGTTCAAGGAGGTGAACCCGCAATACGGCGACATGGACGACTTCCAGAACTTCGTGGACGAGGCGCACCGCCGTGGCCTCAAGGTCATCACCGAACTCGTGATCAACCACACCTCCGATCAGCACGAGTGGTTCCAGCGCGCCCGCCGTGCCCCCAAGGGCAGTCCGCAGCGCGACTTCTACGTCTGGTCCGACGACCCGTCGAAGTGGATGGACACCACCCGCGTCATCTTCAACGACACCCACGACAGCAACTGGTCCTGGGACCCGGTGGCGGAGCAGTTCTTCTGGCACCGTTTCTTCGACCACCAGCCCGATCTCAACTTCGACAACCCCGCCGTTCTGGCGGCGGTCATCGACGTGATGCACTTCTGGCTCGACAAGGGCGTGGACGGCCTGCGCCTCGATGCGATCCCCTACCTCGTGGAGCGCGACGGGACCAACAACGAGAACCTGCCCGAGACGCACGACATCCTGAAGGCGATCCGCGCCGACCTCGACGCGAACTACGAGGGCCGGATGCTGCTTGCCGAGGCGAACCAGTGGCCCGAGGACACCCGCCCGTATTTCGGGGAGGGCGACGAATGCCACATGGGGTTTCATTTCCCGCTGATGCCCCGGATGTACATGGCCGTGGCCCAGGAAGACCGTCACGCGATCAGCGACATCCTGCGCCAGACCCCGGAGATCCCCGAAGACTGCCAGTGGGCGATCTTCCTGCGCAACCATGACGAGCTGACCCTCGAGATGGTCACGGACAGGGAACGCGACTACCTCTGGGACACCTATGCCGCCGACAAGCGGGCGCGCATCAACATGGGCATCCGCCGCCGTCTGGCGCCGCTGATGCAGAACGACCGCCGCAAGATTGAGCTTCTGAACTCGATGCTCTTCTCGATGTCGGGCACGCCGATCCTCTATTACGGCGACGAGATCGGCATGGGCGACAACATCTACCTGGGCGACCGGGACGGCGTGCGCACGCCGATGCAATGGTCGTCGGACCGCAACGCCGGCTTTTCCCGCGCGGAGCCGCAGCGTCTTTACCTGCCCACGATCCAGGATCCGGTCTACGGCTTTCAGGGCGTCAACGTCGAGGCGCAGGCCGCCTCGCCCTCGTCCTACCTCAACTGGATGAAGCGCATGGTCGCCGTGCGCAAGAAGCACGACGTCTTCGGGCGCGGCGAGCTGGACCTGCTCTACCCCGCCAATCGCAAGGTGCTGGCCTACGTGCGTCGTGCCAAGGGGATCGACGCCGGCGCCGAGGGCGACCAGGCGGTGCTCTGCGTCGCCAACCTGTCGCGCAGCGCGCAGGCGGTGGAGGTCGACCTTTCCCGCTGGGCCGGGCGCGTGCCGGTCGAACTCGTCGGCCAGTCGCCCTTCCCGCCGATCGGCGAGCTGCCCTACATGCTCACCCTGCCCGCCTATGGCTTCTACTGGTTCGTTCTGGCGAGCGAGGAGGAAGCCCCCGCCTGGCACACGCCGGCGACCCAGACCCTGCCCGATTTCCTCACCTTGACGACCCGCGACGGCCGTCTCGCCACGGCCCTGACGGGGCGCGAGGGGGCGCAGTTCCAGAAGGAGGCACTGCCGGCCTACGTCGGCCTGCAACGCTGGTTCGCGGGCAAGGACCAGGGCGCGAGCAAGGCCACCCTGCGCACTTTGGGCGAACTGGCGGATGGCCGCCACCTGCTGGCAACGGTCGACGTGGAGACCGGCGGCGAGACGCAGCGCTATTTCCTGCCGCTCTCCGCAGTCTGGGACGAGGGCGCGCTGTCGCTCTCGCCCCGCCTGCCGGCCACGCTCGCGAAATTGCGCCGCGCCAACCGCGTCGGCGCGCTGATGGACGGGGCCTCCGACGAGGACATGGCCCGTGCCCTCCTCGACGCGATGCGCGGCGGCACGACGGTCGACGCCGCCGGCGGCAAGCTGGTGTTCGAGGCGAGCGGCCTGCCCGACCTCGATGCCGCGGGAGAGCCGCGCCTACTCGGCGCGGAGCAGTCCAACGCCTCCGTGGCCTTCGGCGACAGCGTCGTCCTCAAGCTCTACCGCCGGCTGCGTGAGGGCGTGCAGCCCGACATCGAGGTCGGCCGTTTCCTGACCGATCACACCGATTTCAAGGCGACCCCCGCCCTGCTCGGCACGATCACCTGGGTCGACGCCGACGGCTCCGAGACGGTCCTCGCTGCCGTCAGCGCCTATGTGCCGAACCAGGGCGACGCCTGGTCTTTCGTGACCGAGGGCCTCGACCGCGAGATGGAGGCGCGCGCCATCGGCCATGCCGGCGACGACCGTCCGCTGACCATCGGCGCCATCGATCTTGGCACCCTGCTGGGGCAGCGCACCGCCGAGATGCACCGCGCGCTGGCTTCCGGCGAGGGCGCATTCGGGGCCGAGCCGCTCACCGCGGCCAGCCTCGGCGCGCTCGTGTCGGAGACCAGGGCCGAGGTCACCCGGACCCTCGACCGGCTGGAGCAGGCCAGCCTGACGGGCGACGCCGCCGCCCTTGCGGAGCGCGTCCTCGGTCTGCGGGACACGCTCTGGGCGCGGCTCGACCGTGTCGGACGGATGACGCCGAGCGGCACCGCCACGCGGGTCCACGGCGACTATCATCTGGGTCAGGTGCTGGTGGCGCAGAACGACCTCGCCATCATCGACTTCGAGGGCGAGCCATCGCGCACCCTCGACGAGCGGCAGGCGAAATCCTCGCCGCTGCGCGACGTGGCCGGCATGCTGCGCAGCTTCGACTATGCCCTCTGGTCCGCGCTCGGCCGCCGGCTGGAAGCCGGGGCCGACCCCGACCGCACGATGGCGCAGGTGCAGGAGTGGCGCGCCGCCACGTCCGGCGCGTTCCTTGCGGCATGGCAGGAAACGATGGGCGAGGCCCCCGGCCGGCCGTCGGATCCAGCCTTCGAGACCGCGCTGCTGGACCTCTACCTGATCCGGAAATGCGCCTACGAGATCGACTACGAGCGCGCTTTCCGACCGGCCTGGGTGGATGTGCCGCTCAAGGGAATGCTGACGGTGCTGGAGGGTTCGCAATGATGGACGGCATCCCCCTCGACGCCATGACGCTCGAGAACATCGTCCGCGGCCAGACCGGCGATCCCTTCGGCCTGCTGGGGCCGCAGACGGTCGGCGGCAAGCTGACCCTGACGGTCTTTGCTCCCGACGCCGCCGAGGTGACGGCGGTGGACAAGAGCGGCAAGAGCCTTGCCAGGCTCGACCGGATCCACCCCGAAGGCGTGTTCCATGCCGCCTTTCCCCGCCGCAAGACCCTGCCCGCCTATCGGCTCCACTGCCGTGCCGGCGAGCAGGAGTGGACGCGCGAGGACCCCTACCGCTTCGGGGCCGTGCTGGGCGAGACCGACGAGTATTTGATCGCCGAAGGACGTCACGAGGAGCTGTGGACGCGACTCGGCGCGCACCCGATGGTTCACGAGGGCGTGGAAGGCACGGCCTTCGCCGTCTGGGCCCCGAACGCGCGCCGCGTCAGCGTCGTCGGCCATTTCAATGCCTGGGACGGTCGCCGCAACCCGATGCGCCGCCGCCTCGGCGCGGGCCTCTGGGAGTTGTTCCTGCCCGGCGTCGATCGCGGCGCGCTCTACAAGTTCGAGGTCGTCGGCGCCCACGGCGAGACCCTGCCGCTCAAGGCCGACCCGCTTTCCTTCCGGCAGGAGCCCTCGCCCGCGACCGGCTCCATCGTCGAGGGCCCGATCGCCCGCGACTGGCAGGACGGCGCCTGGACGGGCCGGGGACGGTCCGACTTCCGGGGCGAGCCGATGAGCATCTACGAGGTCCACCTCGGCTCCTGGATGCGCGGCGATGGCGACCGCGTGCTGTCCTATGCCGACGTTGCGCCGCTGCTGGCCGAGTATGTCGCCGACATGGGCTTCACCCACGTCGAGTTCCTGCCGCTCTCCGAGCACCCCTATGCGCCGAGCTGGGGCTACCAGCCCATCGGCCTCTTCGCGCCGACGAACCGGTTCGGCACCCCCGAGGAGTTCGCGGCCCTCGTCGATCACCTCCATGGCGCGGAGATCGGCGTGATCATGGACTGGGTGCCCGCGCATTTCCCCTCCGACGAGCACGGCCTCGCCCGTTTCGACGGCACCGCGCTCTACGAGCACGAGGATCCGCGGCTCGGGTTCCACAAGGACTGGAACACGCTGATCTACAACTTCGGGCGCAACGAGGTGGCGAACTTCCTGCGCGCCTCCGCCCTTTACTGGGTCAAGGAGTTCCACATCGACGCCCTGCGCGTCGATGCGGTCGCCTCCATGCTCTACCTCGACTATTCCCGCAACGCCGGCGAATGGGTCCCCAACCGCTTCGGCGGGCGCGAGAACCTCGATGCCATCGACTTCCTGCGCGGCACCAACGCGCAGGTGACGGCGCGGACCGACGGCATGACCATCGCCGAGGAAAGCACCGCCTTTCCGGGGGTTTCGGCACCTGTGGACGAGGACGGCCTCGGCTTCGACTTCAAGTGGAACATGGGCTGGATGCACGACACGCTGGAATACATGGCGAAGGATCCGATCAATCGGCGCTGGCACCACGACAAGATGACCTTCGGCTTGCACTACGCCTTCAGCGAGAACTTCGTCCTGCCGATCAGCCACGACGAGGTGGTCCACGGCAAGGGCAGCCTCCTCGGCAAGATGCCCGGCGACCGCTGGCAGAAGTTCGCGAATCTTCGGGCCTATCTGGGCTGGATGTGGACGCATCCCGGCAAGAAGCTGCTCTTCATGGGGTGCGAGTTCGGGCAGGAACGGGAGTGGTCGCACGACCGCTCGCTCGACTGGCATCTGCTCGAGAAGGGCGACCATGCCGGGCTGCAGAGCCTCGTGCGCGACCTCAACGCCGTCTACCGCGCCCATCCGGCCCTGCATCAGCTCGACTGCGCGCCGGAGGGCTTTTGCTGGATCGACGGCGGCGATGCCGAAAACAACGTGTTCAGCTTCCTGCGTCTCGGCCACGACGGCACGCCGCCCGTCGCGGTGATCTGCAACATGGCGCCGGTCCTGCGCGAGGGCTTCCGCGTCGGCCTGCCGCAGGGCGGCGGCTGGCGGGAAGTGCTCAACTCCGACGCGACCGGCTATGGCGGGACCGGGTCGGGCAACGCCGGGTCGGTCGCCACCGACGGCGAAGCATGGCATGGCCAGCCCGTCTCGGCCAGTCTGACCCTGCCGCCCCTCTCGACCCTGATCCTGACGCCCGCATCCTGACCCTGATCTCCGATCCTCGCCCTCCCGTCCCCGGCGCCTCTCCAAGGTTTTCTCCAATGGCCTCTGACTATCGCATCGAACCCGGCACCGGGTCGCGCCTCGGCGCGACGTGGGACGGGGGTGGCGTGAACTTCGCGCTCTTCTCCGCCAATGCCGACAAGGTCGAGCTTTGCATCTTCAACAGATCCGGCCGCCGCGAGATCGCCCGCATCCCTCTGCCGGAATACACCAACCAGGTCTGGCACGGCTATCTCCCCGAGCTGCGCCCCGGCCAGCTCTACGGCTACCGCGTCCACGGCCCCTATGCGCCCGAGGCCGGGCACCGCTTCAATCCCAACAAGCTGCTGCTCGACCCTTACGCGCGCGCGCATCAGGGGGACCTGCGCTGGCACGACAGCCTGTTCGGCTACCGTGTCGGGCACAAGCGCGAGGACCTGAGCTTCGACCGACGCGACAGCGCCTTCGTGATGCCCAAATGCGTCGTCACCCCCGATGCCTCGAGCTGGGGGGACGACCGGGCACTGAAGACGCCCTGGTCGCGCACCGTCATCTACGAGGCCCATGTCGGCGGCATGACCAACGGGGCACCGCATGTCGACGGACCGCTCCGGGGCACCTTCGAGGGGCTGGCCGATCCGACGACCATCGCGCATCTCAAGCGGGTCGGCGTCACCGCGATCGAGCTGCTGCCGATCCACTCCTTCCACGACGACCGCCACCTCTTGGAGAAGGGCCTCGTCAACTGGTGGGGCTACAACACCACCGGCTTCTTCGCGCCGGCCAGCCGTTACATGACCTCGCCGGGCGCGCTCGACGAGTTCCGGGTGATGATCCGCCGGCTGCACGACGCGGACATCGAGGTGCTGCTCGACGTGGTCTACAACCACACCGCCGAGGGCAGCCAGATGGGTCCGACGCTGTCCTTCCGCGGCATCGACAACGCCAGCTACTACATGCTGGGAGACGATCCGCGCTACTGCTTCGACACCACGGGCACCGGCAACACGCTCAACCTCGAGCAGCCGCGCGTCATGCAGATGGTGACCGACTCGCTGCGCTACTGGGTGGAGCAGTGCCATGTCGACGGCTTCCGCTTCGACCTCGCCTCGACGCTGGGCCGCCGCCGCGACCGCTTCGACCCCGGCGCGCCGTTCCTGACGGCCGTGATGCAGGACCCGGTGCTGGCCCACGTCAAGATGATCGCGGAGCCTTGGGACACCGGCAACGACGGCTATCAGGTGGGGAGGTTCCCGCCGGGGTGGGCCGAGTGGAACGACACCTACCGCGACACCGTCCGCGCCTTCTGGAAGGGCGACTCCGGGATCGCGCCCGACCTTGCAGACCGCCTGCTCGGCTCCGCCTCCAAGTTCGAGCACGACGGCCGGCGTCCCTGGACGAGCCTGAACTTCATCACCGCGCACGACGGTTTCACGCTCGCGGATCTCGTCAGCTACAACGACAAGCACAACGACGCCAACGGCGAGAACGGGCGCGACGGCAGCGACCACAACGTCAGCTGGAACCACGGCGTCGAAGGGCCGACGGACGACCAGGGCATCAACGATCTGCGCGACCGGCAGCGGCGCAACCTGATGGCGACGCTGCTCCTGAGCCAGGGGACGCCGATGATCCTGATGGGCGACGAGCAGGGTCGGACGCAGAACGGCAACAACAATACCTACTGCCAGCCGGGCGAGGTGAACTGGCTCGACTGGTCCGACGAGCGTGACACTTTCGTCGATTTCGTCTCCGGCCTGATCGCCGTGCGCGAGGCCCATCCGCTGCTCACCTGCGAGCGGTTCCTGCATTCGACCGACGGCAACCCCGACGGCCGCTTCGTCACCTGGGCGCGGCCCGACGGGCAGGCGATGGAGGGCCGCGACTGGGACGACCGGGAGACGCGGGCGCTGGCGCTCGTCCTTCAGGGCGCCGACGACCGCGCCCTCTTCCTTGCCCTGAACGCGCGCGCCGAAAGTCTCGACTTCGTCCTGCCGGTCGGAAAATGGCGGCGTCTGGTGGACAGCGATGCCGCGACCGTCAACGCGCACGGTGATCCCGAGACGGTATCGGGCCGCATCCATCTGCAGGGGCGCTCGCTGGTGCTTCTCGTGGCCGAAGCGCCGGGTCCGGTCCGTGCCGAAGGTGCCAGCGAGGCGCCGCAGGAAACGAAGCCGGACGACGCGCCTGAGCGCTCCGGGGATGATCGGCCCGGCCATATTCCGCCGCAGGGCGATATCGCGCCGGACGACGACGTCACGGCGGACGATACGGGCGCGGACGATCCGGCCCCAGATGGCGGCGAAATCGGCGGCGAAGACGGCGCAGAAGGCGAGACCGAGCATGATTGACCTCCACGAAACCGACCGCCACTGGGGCCCCCGCTTCGGTCCCGACGGCGTCCACTTCCGACTTTGGGCACCAGGTCTCAAAAGCCTGCAACTGCATCTGGATGGCACCGACCATGAGATGGACAGGCAGGGCAACGGCTGGTTCGCCGTCACCCGTCCGGCGGGCGACGGCTCCGAATACGGCTTCCGCCTGGCCGACGGCCGGCTCTTCCACGACCCCGCGGCGCATGCGCAGTCGGGCGACGTCCACTCCCTCAGCCGCGTCGTCATGCCGGACTTCGACTGGCAGCATCCGCCCTCGTCCCGCCGGTGGGAGGAGGCCGTCGTCTACGAGGCCCACGTCGGCACCTTCACGCCGGAAGGCACCTTTGCGGCGATGCAGGCCAGGCTCGACCATCTCGTCGACCTCGGCATCACGGCGCTCGAACTCATGCCGGTGGCCACCTTCGGCGGCGAGCGTGGCTGGGGCTACGATGGCACGCTTCTCTACGCGCCGCACCGTGCCTACGGGACGCCCGACGATCTGCGCGCGCTGGTCGACGCGGCGCATGGCAAGGGGCTGATGGTGCTGCTCGACGTGGTCTACAACCACTTCGGCCCCGAGGGCAGCTACCTCTCGGCCCATACGCCCCAGTTCTTCGACGACGACCGCGATACGCCCTGGGGTCCGGCCATTCACTACTCCGAGCGCCCGGTGCGTCGCTTTTTCATCGACAACGCGGTCTACTGGCTCACGCAGTTCAACTTTGACGGCCTGCGCCTCGACGCCATCGACCATATCCGCGACGATACCTCCGACCCCGAGCTGCTGCTGCAACTGGCCCGCGACGTGCGCGCCCGGATGGACCGCACCGTGCATCTGACGACCGAGGACAACCGCAACGTCACCTACCTGCACGAGCGAGGCGCGGGCGGTTCGGTGCCGTTGATGACGGCCGAATGGAACGACGACTGGCACCACTGCGCGCATGTTCTGGCGACCGGCGAGACCGAGGGCTACTACGTCTCCTTCGAGAACGATCCGGCCCGCCTGATGGCCAGGGCCGCCGCGACGGGGTATTCCTATCAGGGCGAGACCTACGAGGGGGACGAGCCGCGCGGCGTCCCCTCCGGCCACCTGCCACCCGCCACCTTCGTCGATTTCCTGCAGAACCACGACCAGGTCGGCAACCGCGCCATCGGCGAGCGCATCGCCGCCCTCGCCGACGCAGACATGATCGCGGCCCTGCATGCGATGCTGCTGCTGTCGCCGCACATTCCGCTGCTGTTCATGGGGGAGGAATGGGCCGAGACGCGACCCTTCCTGTTCTTCGCCGACTTCCACGACGACCTCGGCCGTGCCGTGACGGATGGCCGCCGCAAGGAGTTCGCTGGCTTCCAGGGCCATTCGGCCGATGAGGTCCCGGACCCGATCGCGGAGCGGACCTTCGAGGACAGCCGCATCGACTGGGGCAAGCTCGAGACGGAGGCGGGCCGCAAGTCGTTCGACCATATCCGCGGCCTCCTGCGCCTGCGGCAGGCGCATATCGTCCCGCTGCTGGCGGGCGCGACGGAGGGCGGCGGCACCGTGCTCGACGCGCCCGACCGCTGCGTCGCCGTCGACTGGAGGTTCGGCGGAGCGATGCTGCAGGTCCGTGCGAACTTCGGCGACACGCCCGTCGAGATGGACCTGCCCACGGGCGCGCCGCTGCATCTGACCGGAACCGCCCCCGGTGCTGCACGCTCGACCGCCTTCTGGCTCACGCGATGAGGAGAACGGCATGAGCCTGCGCGACCTCGCCCGCCACCATGGCATCGCTACCGGTTACGGCGACCGCGCGGTTCCCGACGCCACCCTGCGCCTGATCCTCGAGGGGCTCGGGCAGGACCCGGACGGCCTGCCGCAGGGCGCCGCCGCGCCGACCCATATGGAGGTGCCGGAGGACGCGAAGTGCTACTTGCCGGAGGGACGCGGCTGGGGCCTCTTCTGCCAGCTCTACGAGCTTCGCTCCACCCGCAACTGGGGCATCGGGGACTTTGCCGACCTCGCCGCACTGGCGCGCATCTCGGGCGCGGCCGGCGCGGACTTCCTCGGCATCAATCCGGTCCATGCGCTCTTCACCTCCGGCCCGTCCCACGCCTCGCCCTTCTCGCCCTCGAACCGGCGGTTCCTGAACCCGCTCTACATCGCCCCCGATCTGGTCGGCTGCGTCCGGCCCGATGCCTTTCCGGACGGCGACCTCGTCGATTATCCCGCCGTCGCAGCCGCGAAGTTCGCCGCCCTGCGCACAGCCTTCGACGCCGCCGCACCCGACCCCGGGTTCGATACCTTCGTGGCCGAGGGCGGCGAGGCCCTGCGCCTGCACGCGCTCTTCGAGGTCATCTCGAACCTGCACGGCGGCGGCTGGCCCGGCTGGCCGGCCGACCTGCAAGACCCTGCCAGCATAGCCGTCAGGACCATTGCCGAAAACCACGCCCAGGGCCTGCGTTTCCACCTCTGGCTACAATGGGTCGCCCGCATGCAGCTCCGTGCAGCTCAGAAGGCCGCGACGGACGCAGGGATGCGGATCGGCCTCTACCTCGATCTCGCCGTGGGCGAGGCCCAGGACGGCTCGGCCACCTGGTCCGGTGCGGCCGCCGCCCTGCCGCAGCTCAATGTCGGCGCCCCGCCCGACGTCTTCAGCGAGGAGGGCCAGAACTGGCAGCTCGCCGCCCCGTCGCCCGCCGCAATGCAGGAGACGGACTTCGCCTCCTACCGCGCGATGATCGGGGCACAGTTGCGCGACGCGGGTGCGTTGCGCGTCGATCATGCGATGGCCCTCTGGCAGCTCTTCCTCATCCCCGACCACGAGCCCGCCTCGGCGGGGGCCCATCTGCGCTACCCGCTCCCCGAGATGATCCACGCGCTGGCCGCCGAATCCCGCGCCGCCCGCGCCGTCGTCATCGGCGAGGATCTGGGCTTCGTACCCGCTGGCTTCCGGGACGCGATGGCGAAGGCCAACGTCCTTTCGTACCGCATCGCTTATTTCGAGCAGGACGAGAGCGGCTTCCTCGGCGCCGACACCTATCCCGACCTGGCCCTCGCCTGCCTCTCGACGCACGACCTGCCGGTGCTCGCGGCCTGGTGGAAAGGCATCGACATCGACCTGCGGCACGCCAACGGCCTCGTGTCCGACGCCGCGACCGAGCAACACCGGCGCCACCGGGCCAAGGAGCGCCGCGACATGATCGCAGCCTACGGGGCCGAGGCCGATGCGCAGGCCGCCACCCTGCCCGACACCATGCTCGACGCCGCCCATGCCTTCATCGCCGCCACCCCCTGTCTTCTGGCGGGGGTCCGCCTCGCGGACCTCGTCGGCCCCGAAATGCCCACCAACATGCCAGGCACCACCGACGGCCACCCGAACTGGCGGCCCCGCAGCGCTACCGCCGTCGAGAACATCGCCGACCATCCCACCTTCGCCCGCGTGACCGCGCTCATGCGCGCCGCCCGGCCCCGGCCCTGAGGTCCCCATGATCCTCCCCTCCGCCACCTATCGCCTGCAGTTCCGCGAGGGCATGGATTTTGCCAGTGCGGCGAAGCTCGCCCCCTACCTGCGCGACCTCGGCGTCTCGCATCTCTACGCCTCGCCGCTCTTCACCGCGACGCCAGGCTCGACGCATGGCTACGACGTCACGGACCCGAACGAGATCGACCCGGTCCTCGGCGGGCGCGAGGGGCTGGAGACGTTGTCGGCCGCGCTCAAGGCCCACGGCCTCGGCCTGATCCTCGACATCGTGCCCAACCACATGGCCTTCTCGCTCGACACGCCTTGGCTGCACGATGTGCTGCGCCACGGCGAAGCGAGCCGCTACGCCCGCCATTTCGACATCGACTGGAGCGCCGGCCGCCTGGCCCTGCCGTGGCTTCCTGACACGTTCGACGCGATGCTGGCGGACGGCTTAATCTCGCTCGAGGGCGATGAGATGGTCGCGGGCGACCTGCGCCTGCCACTGGGACCGGGGTCCGCCATGGGCGACCCGCAGACCACGCATGACGCGCAAGCCTGGAAGCTCACCCACTGGCGCACCGAGGCGGCAGAGATCACGCACCGGCGGTTCTTCACCGTCACCGGCCTTATCGGCCTGCGCGTCGAGGAGGAGGCCGTCTTCGAGGACGTCCACCGGCTGACGTTCGAGCTGATCGACAGCGGCATCGTCGACGCCCTGCGCGTCGATCACGTCGACGGCCTCGCCGACCCCGCCGCCTACCTGGCCCGCTTGCGGGACCGTCTGCCCGACACGCCGGTCTGGGTCGAGAAGATCCTCACGGGCCGCGAATCCCTGCCCGACTGGCCGGTGCAGGGCACCACCGGATACGTCGCCGCCCGGTCCATCGCGCGCGTGCTGACGGATGTGGAGGGGGCCGAGGCGCTGGCGGAGGATGAGGAGGACTTCCGCGACGCGCTCGCCGCCGCCAAGGACCAGATCGTGACGACAGAGCTGGTGGCGGAACTGGACCTGCTGACCGACATGGCTCTCGCCGCAGATGCGAGCCGGTCGCGCGAGGACTGGCGCGAGGCGCTCGTCGCCTACATCCGCGCCTTCCCCCGCTACCGCACCTATGCCACCGAGGATCTCGCCCGCGCCGACGTCGCCCTGATCGAGCGGACCGCCCGGACGGCCGCCGCCGATGCCGGCGAGGCGGGCGCCCTGCCCGCCCTCGTCCGCCTGTTGACCGATCCGGACGAAGCGACGCTGCGCCTGCGGCTGCAGCAGGTGACCGGGGCGGCCATCGCCAAGGCGCAGGAGGATACCGCCTTCTACCGCTACGTCCCGCTCCTGTCGGCCAACGAGGTCGGCGGCGAGCCCGACGCCCCCGCGATGCCGACCGCCCGCTTCCATGCCACGATGGAGCG
>JBBQDX010000048.1:0-19762 GCA_038320125.1 Rhodobacterales bacterium
CGCTCAGAAGGTCGCGCAGCCGCGCGCGTTTGGCGCTGTCGGTCACGGTTCGCGCGGCCTCGGTCTTGACCAGAGCGGGGTCGCAGCAGACTTGCCGCAGCTTCAGCAGCGCATCCAGCACCGTGATCCGCGCCGCCGCCAACCCACGGGCGCCGATGGCTTCGCGCACGCGGGCATCCATGGCGCTGCGCACGGTCTCGTACAGAGCCTGTTGCGGTTTGGACAGATCCACGCGTTCGAGGATTTCGGTCTTCGGCGGCAGTTCGGCGGCGACCTCTTCCTTTGTGCGGCGCAGCAGGAACGGGCGCAGCCGGCGGTTCAGCCGGACCTGAGCGGCGGCGTCGCCATGCTTCTCGATGGGGGTGCGGAACAGGGTCTGAAAGCGCTTGCGGTCGCCCAGAAGGCCTGGATTGATCCAGTCGATCAGCGTCCAGAGGTCCTGCAGCGAGTTCTCCAGCGGCGTCCCCGTCAGCGCCAGCCGCCCCCTGGCGGGAATGTCGCGGAGGGTTTTCGCCATTTGCGAGGAAGGGTTCTTGAGCGTCTGCGCTTCGTCCAGAATGACCAGCGGCCAGTCCTGCGCCGCCAGCCAGTCGCGATCGCGCGCCAGAAGGGGATAAGTGGTCACAACCAGATCGGCCTCGAGCGCTTCATCGCGCAGGGCCGCGCGATCGGGGCCATGCAGGACCACGAGCCGCAAGTCAGGAGTGAATTGTACCGCCTGCGCCTGCCAGCTGTGCAGAAGACTGGTGGGCACGATCAGGAGCGCCGGTCCCTGTGCCCCCGCTTCGCGCCGTGCCTGCAACAGGGCAAGGGTCTGCACCGTCTTGCCCAGCCCCATGTCGTCGGCCAGCACGCCGCCGAACCCGGCCTCCAGCAGGCTGCTCATCCAGGCGGCGCCGTAAGCCTGATAGTCACGCAGTTGCGCGGTCAGGCCCTTGGGTGGCAGGAAACCGTCAGCCTCGGCCAGCGCCTGAAGGCTGCGCGCCAGCGGCAGAATCCCGGCCTTGTCGGCAAAACGAATGGAGCTGCCTGCAAGCGCTTCCTCAGCCAGTCTTGCGACGCGGGCGTCCGAAGGGTGCAGCGCGCCCAGTTCGGCATGGTGGGTCAGAAACAGGTGCAGCAGGGGCGCAAGCGGGATGAGATCCACCGCGACATATCCCTGCTTGCCCCGGTTCAGATAGACGGGACGGCCGGCCAGATGCTGCGCGAGCGTCGCGACATCCGGTGCCTCGTCCCACGCCTCGCGGATCTGTTCCAGAAAGGCCGCAAGGAGAGGCGCCACATCCACCTGCGTGCCGTCGATCTCCGCCTGAAACCCAAGCGAGAACCAGTCATTGCCCTGAAACGCCTCGCCCGCCTCGGTCCGGGTCGCGACCGTCAGCGACGCTGCTTTCTCGCTGAGGCGATACGGCCATTTCGGCGTCTCCATCACCTCCCACCCCTCGCTGCGCAACTCAGGCGCTGTGCGAAAGGCGAAATCCAGCGCGGCGCGGACATCCGAGGTTTCGAGCGTGTGCGGGTTCATCTCGCCATCGGCGAAGACGAAATCGCACGTCATCATCTTCTCGCCGGGCCAGTGGACTTCCAGTTCATCCACCGGCAGAGCGCCCGCTTCCATCAGCCGGGCGGCGCATGCGGCCTCCCAGTCCCGATCGCGGGCGAGTGTCACGATCTCGCCCCCGTCGACCATGCTCGGCTCGGCGTCGCCTTCGCAAACCTCCTGCCCGTCATAGACGAAGCGCAGGGTCAGCGTGGGCAGTTGCACCGAGTTGCCCCAGTAGCGCGGCCCGTCGCGCGCGGTCTCGGCACCGAGGGTCAGCCGGGCGAAGCACCGCCTCGCAGCGCGCCGGGTCTGCCGGATCGTGCGGGGGCGCGGCAGGGCCAATCCGGCAAGCCTGTCGGGCAAGGCTGCGCCAAGCGCCTCCGCCTCGTGCGGGGCGATCTCGGGGCCGCCCTCCACAAGGCGAAGCACATCGTCGCTCACTTCGTCTTCCAGCGCGCCGATGCGCCCCTGCTCCCTGTCGATCCAGATCGTCGCGCCGTCCAGACTGCGAAGATAGAGCGGCTGGCCGGAGGCGTCCTCGAAGCCCAGCCTCTGGCCGCCATCCGCCGCCATCCGCCAGCCCAGCCGGGGATCGGGGCGCGCGTCGGACCAGCTCATGTGCGCATCGGGGGCGTTGTCATGCAGAAACCTGCCCGTATCGCAGAGACGGCGCAGCAGCGCGACGGCACTCACTCCCCTCGGCCGAAGAAGATCTGGCAGGCCATAGCTGTGGTGCGTATCCCACAGCCGCGCCTGCGCCAGCGCTGACAGAAGCTCGATGTCCGCCGGACGGAGGAATTTCGCCGGAGCGGCGCTGCGCAGGGCATGGAGCGCATCGTAGCGCCGGACGCCCTTGTTCAGCGCAGTCCCCGCGGCGTTGATCCGGCCCTTGCAGATGTCGATTTTCATCTGCGGGCCCTGCGGTGCCAGCACATAGAGCAGGCGATCCTTCACAGTGTCCGGGTAGTCCTCGGGCGATTGCTCCGGCGCCGGCGTGGTGGCGGAGCGCTCCCTGACACGCTCAAGCCAGCCAAGCACCGGCGCAGCGAGACCCGGGTGCCTGTCCTGCTGTTCGGCCCAAATGACCAGGACTGCGGCCACATGCTTGCAATTGTGTCCGACAGGACAGGAGCAGACGCCGTCAACTCGCGCCCCGCCGAGAGTGATCCGCTGCCGGTAAGTGTTCCCGCGTCCGTTCGAAACCCGCCCCTCGAGCGTGCCATCCGCCAGCGCCTCGACCGAACCGACAAGACCGCGCCGCGCATAATCCCGCCCCCGCTCTAGGGTGGCCCTGTCGAAATGATCGCTCAGCCGAATATTCATACTCTCCCCAAAGGGATTCCGTTCGAAGAATCAAAACCGGTCTGTATTGAAAGTCGCCACACAGTTCGGGCCGTATCCTCCACGCGGTGTCGATCCATGCCCGGGCAGGCGGCGCGGTCAAGAGGTCCGAAGTCAATCGGCTCTGTTGATGGCATCGTCAACTTGCGGCCCCCGGCTTGAAGAGGGCCTTCGGCTCCGGCGCGTCAGGCGACGGCGACCTTTGCGATTTCCGCCCGGGCCTCATGAGCCTGTCGTCCTGTTTGGCGGCGGTGGTCGGCAGTGGCGGTGGTTGGTGTCCTGTAGAGATTGGCGACCTGGTCGTGGGTGGCGAGGAACCGTTGCGCTTGTCCGGGCGACTTGAAGCGCTTCATGATCCTCTCCCGTCTTCGGGTGGGCTGAGGACTGTTCTCTGCGCGATTATTCAAACCCTTGTGCTGGCGGTGCTCGATCCCGGGCAAGATCGTCCTTGCCGCCGCGCCGTAACCGCGCAGCTTGTCGGTGATCATGACCCGCGGAACGCGCCCCTGTCGCTTCAGCAGCTTGCGCAACAGACGCTTGGCGGCCCGGGTATCCCGCCGGCTCTGGACAAGAATGTCGAGCACGACACCGTGCTGATCGACGGCGCGCCAAAGCCAGTGTGTCTTGCCGGCGATCGAGATCACGACCTCGTCGAGATGCCACTTGTCACCCGTCGTGCCTTGACGCCGGCGGATCTCGGCGGCATGGGCCCCGCCGAACTTCAGGCACCACCGCCGGATGGTCTCGTGGCTGACCATTATGCCGCGCTCGGCCAGCATCTCCTCGACCATCCGCAGGCTCGGCGGGAAGCGGAAGTAGAGCCAGACGGCATGGGCAAGGACCGCCGCTGGATAGCGATGGCCGGAGTAGAGCGCGGCGCGATTGGTCGTCATTTGCGAACGCTATCCAGTAACCACGAGATCGGCCAGTCCGCTAAGTTGACGGTGCCCTAAGAACCATGTCTGTTTATCGAGCTGAGCCTGCCAAGGGATGCCGTCTAAAAAACTCATCAATCGCTGCGCGTCAGCAATCTCGAAACGCCTAAACCGGCCGGTAGGATATATGGGGGCAGCGACAACGAATAGTGACCGCAGTTCAGTTCCAGGATGACCGGTTCCGCCCCGGCCCTTTTCAGCTTCGTTATCAGTTGAGTCGATAGCTCTGGTACTACCACAGTGTCCCTTTTGGCCGATACCATCAGGAGATCGAGACCAGGCCGCGACAACCGGTCTGCTTGGTTCTCCAGATTGAGAGGACCCCAAGCTCTTCGGAGTTCGGCCAGCTCAATCTCACCTTCGAGGCTGGCGCGTATATGCCGCGTGGCGCGGCCGGTCCAGACCATATCCGCGAGACTGCCCGCTGTCAGAAACAGCGCAGCTTTCCTGACAACCGGGTCGTATGCAGCTATCAGCCCCGCAACCCAGGAACCCAGGCTCATACCAAGAACTGCGATCTCTCCGTGACCTGCGTTCGTCAGAATACTTATAAGCTTTCGCCCGTCCAAAACGGCCTGTCGCATGGATTGGATGGTGCGACCGAGGTTCGGGCTAAGCATGTAGTCGGCGTGCGTAGAGCCGGGGCGGCTCCGCTCAAAGTGATAGGGCATGGCCATCTCAACTACCGTTGTCCCACGACGCGAGAAGAATTTGCCCATCTGCCGGTACCGCGAAGTTGCGTTCCAGTGATGAAAGATCACGAGCGCCTGGTCGGAAGGTCGGCTCTCCGTCACCTTGGCCCAGACGACATTGTTCTCTTCCGTTTTGGTGCAAACGCCAGACGGGAATGTGATCCATCCGTTCTTCCACTCGCAATCCAGATCGAACCCATCCGGCTCATCGAAAAAAGTTGGGCCCGCAACGGCCTCGTCTGCAAGAGTGCAAAACTCGGATATGCTCGCCACCTTCTTCGCGCCAGGAAACGCAAGTTCCGCACCGAGGTCAAACCTGGTCTTTTTCTTCAGTTCTTCACCGCGCTGTGCCCGACGCTCGTCCCACCGATCAAGCCACCTATGATACATTCCGACTGTCTCCTGGGTTACTCGCCTGCCGCGTCCCAAACCCCGGGTCGAACAGCCCGTAGATCGCAAGCAGGACCGCGCCGCCCAGCAAGATCGAAAAACCTGAGAATGCACTGACCAGCAGATAGCCAGCGACAAGCAATATCATGGTTGCTGCCATCTTACCCAAAGGTGCGTTAAAACCCCTTTGTAAACCTATTCGAACGAAAGCATAAAGAAAAACAGCGCAAGTCGCTAAAGCGACAAGTAGGCTGCTGTAGTGGGTCGGGCTACTATAGACGTTGCGATTTCCCACCTCGCCGATTCCAGACAGGATGGATAAGGAATCGCCGACCAGCCAGTCCAATATGCTCCCGGCGTTCGTCGTCAGATAGGCGGTTTGAAGTTTCATGGATATTGCAATCAGCATTCCGGAGACGGAGCATCGAAAGATTGCTCGAAGTATCAGGTGGGCAATCTCATGATTGTCAATTTGAAGTTCTACCCCTTTCTTATATTTTGACACTCTTCCAATTTCATGGAAATCGTGCGTCACCGTATAAAGAAGTATCAGGCCAACAAAATAGAGATAAAAGCAGAGGCACATATACAAGTAAGCGAAACCAGTGAGCGTCACCTCTTGCAGCACCGATACGATGTCAGGGCGTATGATTGCTAAAGAGCCCCAATCTATAGCGTAGTCGCCTCCACCTTGTATCAACGGGATCAAGCATACGCCGATCCATTGAAAAAGGCCGGCAAACCCCAGACAGATCAGAAGTACTGCCCAATATGTGTAGGACGATGCCTCGACCTTGCGTATCCATCCCGCATCGTCTGCTCCGCCGCCTTGATCGGCTTGGAGCTTTGATCGGCCTTCGTTCCTCCAGAAACCGAGTATGTCCACCGCGAATGAGAAGAACAGAGGCATGAAGACCATGAAGAGAAAGGTCCAGTTGGGTGCCCAAAGGAAACCCACCTGTTTGATGACGCCGTCTTGCCGGGCGTATGTAACGCTGTGAACGTTGAAAAAGTAAGACAGAAACCCAAGCGCAACGGCGCCCGCAAAAACGGCGGCGGGGAGGTCCAGAGGGGAGCCACGGCCGAAGACCGTCTCGGATCTCCGTGCAAGACTTAGGCGTCTCCTTGTCTGCTCGACAACCTGAGGCCGTGTTGTTTCGATCAGGAGGTTCTTCTTGTTATCGACGAGTGGAAGTCCCCCGGCATCTGGCCGCTCCTGCGCATTGCCTGCTCGTGGCGGTCGCTTCTGTCGTCTCTTGACGGTCAAGCGCGAGCGCGCAGCACTGAGCAATGCCTGCCATTCGCTCGTCGCCTTGGGGTCGTCGCAGCCAAATATTCTCGCCAGCCATCGGATGTTGTCGGAGCTGATGCCTTTTTCATTGTCCTGAAACCAGAGCTGCACGGTTCGCAGTTCGATCCCGGCGCGGTTAGCGTCGATTTGTGAGATTGCCTCTGCGAGAAGATCGGGGGTCCACGCACCATGGGGAAACCCGTTCGCATCGACAGGTCGGCCCGCACCGGCTGAGGCTGAACGCTGGAACAGCTCCTTGAAGTCACTGCCCTCGTCGTCAGCGGGGACGAAATATTTGCCGTTCCGGATCAATGTTTTGCAGGCTTTCGTTTCGTATCGGTTCGCAAGGCTTCGTATCCTATCGTGATTTCGCGGCGCTCCAAGGTGCAACCACAGAGCGTGAAGTCCGACGGGCGGAAACGCGCGCAGCGTATTCGACTGTCAACGTCTGCGGGGGTCAGGATGATGGGACAGCTGTGCGGTAGCGCCGCATTTGAAGAGCGTAATGCGTCCGGAGCGCTCCGGGAGAGACGGGAGGCGCAGGTGGTGAATCGCGTTCTGGACCGAAAATCACGTGAGGTCGTCGGGTGGCTTTACAGGTGGAATACGGGCCACGTGGCGGTCATGTGGAAGGGCGAAAAATGCGAGGATGTCACCTTCGAGTAAATGAGGTGAGCGGTCCCCGGTCCTGAACCTCTGGCGTAGTGGATGTCAGCTCCCGTGGCTGATCGCTCCACCGTAATCCAGGCAAAGACTTGCGCTCAGGTCCGCCATTCGGAGTTCTTTCGGCGCGGCGCGGCGCGGCCTTTCGGTCGGTTATCGATTGGATGTCGGTGCCAGTCACGCGTCGGATGTCGATCCCAGGCGGACGCCAGCGCCGGCGTGGCGGGTGATATTCATTGCGCCCCGGCTTCGGCGAAATGCGACACTGGTTGATCCACAACCGCGTCAGCAGGCAGACGCAGACGAATGTTCAGGGCGAGAATGAGCGTCGGTTCTGGGACGAGGGGGGTCCGGTTCGGACTGAGCTTCCAAGCGCCATTCGCGCCTATTCCTTGATCAGAAGGGCGGGACCCAACCTGCGCGGTGCGCATCAATGCATCCTTCCATCACGTCCCCAGATCCCGAAGATGCTGGCTCGCAGGTTGAGCTCGCCGCGAGCGTAGCGCTTGGTGAACGCGCGCAGCGCGCTGCCGCAGTTCCGGATCGGCTTGGTCGGATGGTGGCGGTTCCGGTCAATGACGATGACCGAGAGCATGGCCCGGAGCCAACCCATCGCCTCCACCGCGTCCTCGAAAGCCGGGGGGTCTATGCCAAGATCCCGAATTCGTTGCAGCACGGCCCAGTCGATATCGGAGACCGTCCTGGGTCCGCCCTCACTGGGTGCGTGATCGATGTAGAGTCGCATATTTTCGGAAGCGAGATCCCGCAGCTCGGCGACGGCCAGACAGTCGACGAATTCGTCGTTGACGCCCGCGTCGGGCGTCGGTTGTTTTCCATCCGTGCGTCCTTCGGGGCCGTCAGGCACCCTACAAGATACTGATAAAGTCTCACTTGTAATCTGTTTATGGCATCGGTCATCCGTGACCGCCGCACCGGTCATTCTGATCGTCGATCCAATAATTTCCTTCATTCTATCCACAGTCGCCTCAAGTCCCTCGAGATGGGCCCCCGCCCGCTTGAGCGTGCTGTAACTGCGAGGTGAGAGCCAAAGCAGTCGCTCGTCAGCAAGCGTGGCACCGAACGGGTGATCTCCAAGATTGCCTTCGAGCCGCTTGATTTCGCGGCGGGCCTTGCTGATTTCCAGACGGCAGAGCGCGAAGCGCTCCGTCATCTCGGTCTGGCGGGCCTCGATCGCCAGCAGATCACCCAGCCGGACGATGAGCGGCTCGAGCGATAGCCCGGCGCAGCTCTCCAGACCCAGGGATCCGGAGACGCGGCCGCGGTAGCCATTGGCGGCCGTCTCACGCGCAATGAGTTGCAGACGTTCGAGCTTCCGCTCGACCCGCCGCCACTGCTCTGCGCTGAGCCCGATGCTCGCTGCCATGTCGATCTGACGCTCGAAGCAGACCGGGCTTCGGGTCGGATCCGCGTAGTCTGGCGCCCGGGTTTTTTGCGCCAGCCGCTGCAGAACTATAACGTCGGTCGCATTCAGCCCGATCTGGTGGGCAATGCCGCAGACCAATTTCAGTAAGCTGCTTTTGGTCCAGTCCTGCGGCAGGGTTGCGTGTAGCCGCGGCCGGAATGGCTGCGACGGATTGGCGAATGTTTGAAGTCTCATTTCACTGCTCGACGCTTAGCGGGGCAGGGGGGACAGCAGGCCGCAATTTACCGATCGCACGAGATGCGGTTTTTCGTTGTTTGCGATTGTGGGGGGTGCTAGATACTCTATCAGAGAAGAGAGTTTATGAAGGATTCCAGTCCTTCTGCACCCCGTGTAGGCCGCCCGCCTCGCGGGGTTTCTCTTGTGGTCTTGTCGTTGTCCTTGATTGGTCTCTCGGGAAGCTGGTCCGAATTGGTATGCATGCGGGTGTCGTCGCACCAGACGGTCATCGGAAGGGCAGGGTGACTGTCGCGTTACTTGGGAAAAGAAGGGTCTGCATTGGCATGGTCACCTTCGAGACATGGTCGAGATGTCTCCCCGACGGTCGGACCGGACAGGTCGCATCTCTAGCTTTTTGGCCCGCCCATGCGTATCAGCAACGCGGAGGCGAATCCGCAGGCTAGAATATTACCATCCAGGGACAGGATTACAACTTGCGGACGGGTTTGCAACATCGTATTTCGTGGCATCCGGTCGGTGCGCACGGTTTCGTCGTAGTGGGAACCGGGTTTTGAGCATCGACTTTACCCGAGACGCCCCGAATGTGGTTACAGCCCTCCAGTTCAACGCGCTGCTGCAAAGCGGTCACGACGTCGATATCATCGCCCGGGGTGACCCTGAGCGACGCGGTGCGTTCTGGTATGGCGACTGGATCGTCGCGATCGTCGATCGGGACCGGAAGATTCAGAGGATGCTTGTCAAGACGCGAGCCCGGGACCTCGTGCTGGACGAGATCCAGTTCCGAGATTTCAAAACCGCAAACGGTCTTCTGTCCTTCATGGTCAAGCTCGGGTTCCGCTCGGTCAGCATCCCGATGGAGAAGGACGGACGGACCTCACACAGTTCCCCACTCCTTTCGCCGGCGGCCGGCGACGACACGAGTCCGTAGAAGGTCAGCGATCTGCTTTGCGGACGTCTCGGCCAGGCCGCCCACGGCAAAAATTCCTGATAAAAAGAAGGGCACCCTGAAGCCCAGCACATGGGACCGCCTTCCCCTGCACAACCGTCCGCGGCGGTTGAAATTCATAACACGGGGAATCGCCTCGTGATCCCCGCCGCTATCTTGGTGGCAATCCTGTCGGCCACCACGCCTGCTACCGCCACAGTCTACGAATACTCCCGGGACGGCCGTGTCATCGTACGCCAGTCGTCGGACATCGCGACGCAGCAGGCGCAACCTTGGCGACAGGCGGCGCGTGCGGCACCTGTGGCGGCGTCTCGCGCCGTCTACCGTGACATGGCCGAACAGGTGGCGCTTCGCCATGCCGGCGGCACAGGGCCGCGCCGCGCCGGCCTCGACGCCATTACCTTCTCGCGCATCTTCGTCGAGTTGATCCGCGCCGAGAGCGGGTTCAATCCGCGGGCGCTGTCGCCCAAGGGCGCGCAAGGTCTCGGCCAGCTCATGCCCGACACCGCTCGTCTTCTCGGCGTTCGGGACGCGTGGAACCCGGCGCAGAACCTCGACGGCGCGGCCCGCTACTTCACCGCGCAGCTCGAACGGTTCGGTGACGTCTCCCTTGCCCTTGCCGCCTACAACGCCGGCCCGCACCGCATCGTCGAATATGGCGGCGTCCCCCCGTTCCGCGAGACCCGCGCCTATGTCGCCCGGATCACCGCCGCGTCCGGTCAACGGCCCGCGGCGTCCCCCGCGCCCCCGCCTCCGGCCGGGTTGCAAGCTCCCGTTCTCTCCACCTCGAACAGCCCGAAGGACATCTCCGTATGGCAATACTGACCCGCATTCACCGGCGCATCGCGCTCGTGGCAAGCACCCTGGCCGTCGCCTCCTCGCCCGCCTTCGCGCAGGACCTCTCGCCGCTGAACGACTTCTTCACGACCCTCGGCACGGCTCTCACCAGCACCACCGGCCGGGCGCTCGGCCTCGTCGCCCTCGCGGCGGTCGGCATCACGTTCCTCACAGGGCGGATGAACTGGGGGTTCGCGGCCTCCGTGGTGATCGGCCTCGTCATCCTGTTCGGTGCCGCAACCATCCTCGGCGGCATTTAGCCCATGCGGAACCCGTGCTTCCTGGCGCTCACCCGACCGGTCTCGTTCGCGGGGCTGCCGATGACCTATCTCGTGCTCCTGCTCGCGGTGGTCGTCGGCGGCTACATCGCGACGCTGTCGTTCGTTTGGATGCTGGCGAGCGCGGCGGTCGGCTATGCCGGCTTGCGGGCGCTCGCGAACTACGACGCCCGCTTCCTCGACGTGATCTTCGTGAGCCTCGCGAAGACGCCGCCGCCTCCGGGCTGGTTCAGGGGCAGGGGGATGATCTACCGTGCTTGATCTGAAACAGGGTCTCGGTCGCCGCGCTGTCGATCCGGCGGGCATGACCCGCGAACATATGCTCGCCACCTATCTGCCCTATGTCACCGGCGTCGGCGACGACGTCATCATGCTGCGCGACGGCGACGTGATGGCCTCCTTCGTCGTGGCCGGCATCGAGGCCGACACCGCCGATGCGGGCTTCGTCGCCGACGTTGCCCGCGCCTTTGGCTCCACCGTCGCGCAGGCCCGGCCGGACGTCGCGTTCTACGTCCATCGGATCTCCCACACGACCTCGCCCACCCTGCCTTCCGTGGAAGTCGAGGAAGGCGGCGATAGCCTTGCCGCGCGCATCGACCGGCGCTGGCAGGGCATGATCTCCTCTGGCGGTCTGCGCGAGCGGGTCTCGATGGTGACGGTCGTGGTGCGGCCGAAGCGTCTTTCCGGTCTCTGGTCGAAGATCGCCGGCGGCTCCAGACGCGATCTGCGCGCCGAGCGCGACCGTCGCATCGCCGTGCTGAACGAGATCGCCGTCGATCTGATGCAGGCGGTCGGGGCCGCCCGGCCCGAACGGCTGACGCTGTCGGACGGGCGCTGGCTCGGCCTGCTGCGCGCCACGGTAACGGGCCGCTACGCGCCGCTAACGCCCGGCCAATCCTTCACGCCGCTCGCTAATCTGCTGGTGAACTCCCGCGTGGACTTCCGGGGCGACAGCTTCGTCAGCCTCGGGCTCGACGAGGACGACATGCGCTACGGCGCGATGTTCACCTTCAAGAAGTATCCGACCGAGACCTCGGCGGGCTTCCTCGACCGGCTCGACCTGCCCGGCGATACCATCGTCACCCATTCCTTCACGCCGCTCGATCTTGTGCCGGCCCTCGGGCGCATCCAGCGCACTGTGCGGCAGATGAGCGCCGCCGACGACGCGGCCCGGTCGGCGCAGGCCGAACTCGTGGATGCGGCCGACGGCCTGGCGTCGGGCCGGATCAGCTTCGGCCAGCATCAGATCTCGGTCATGGCGGTCTCTCGCAGCCCTGCGGAACTCGATGCGCTCTCGGCCGAGATCAGGACGCAGGCACAACGCGCCCTGGCCGTCGTCGTGCGCGAGGACCTCGGCGCGCGCACTGCTTATTTCGCGCAGCATCCCGGCAACTTCTCGTTCCGCTCGCGTGACGCGATGATCTCCTCGGCCTGCTTCGCCGACTTCGCCTCCCTGCACACGACCGGACGGGGGCTTGTCCCCGGCACCGAGCCGTGGGGGTCGGCGGTGACGATCCTGCCGACGGAGAACGGCGAGCCCTACCGCTTCAACTTCCATCTGCCCGGCGAGCCGGGGGACCGGACGGTGGGGCATACGCTGGTCATCGGCCGGACCGGCTCTGGCAAGACCCTCGGCACCGCGTTCCTGCTTGCACAGGCGCAGCGGATGAAGCCACGCATCATCGCCTTCGACAAGGATCGCGGCCTCGAGAGTGCCATCCGCGGTCTCGGTGGCAGCTATTCGGCCGTCCAGATGGGCGTCGGCACCGGGTTCAACCCCTTCCGGTCCGAGGCGGACCTGCGCGGCGTGGGCTGGCTCACCGACTGGCTCGGCGCGATGCTGACCCACGGCGCCCCGCCGCTGACGCCGGTGCAGGACGAGGCGCTGGCGCAGGCGGCCCGCGCCAATGCCGGGTCCGATCCCTATCTTCAGACCCTCGCGCACTTCCGGTCGCAGCTCATGTCGGTGGACGATGGCACCGAACTCTACACCCGGATGGGTCCGTGGGACGACGGCAAGTATCACTGGCTGTTCTCTGGCACCGGCTCGGACCCGCTGACCTTCGACACCCCCATCACCGCCTTCGACCTGACCGAGATCTTCGACAGCCCCGCCGTGCGGACGGCGTGGCTCAGCTACGTGTTTCGGCGGATCGAGCGGACGGTCGAGGATGGCCGCCCGACGATCATCGTCCTCGACGAGGCCTGGAAGATGCTCGACGACGGGTATTTCCAGTCGCGCCTGAAGGACTGGATGCTGACGATGCGCAAGAAGAACGTCGTCGTGGTTATGCTGACGCAGCGCGTCAGCCACATCGCCGACAGCCGCGCGGGCGGCTCGATCTTCGAGAGCTGCGTCACCCAGATCCTGTTCCCGAACTCGAAGAACACCCAGGCCGAACTGGCGCCGCTGAATCTTACCGACCGCGAGGAAGCTTTTCTCTGCACCTCCGCCTCCGGCGCGCATACCGCGCTGGTGCGGTCGGGCGACGGCAGCACGGTGGTCGATCTCGACCTGTCGATCCTGGGGCCGATGCTCGCCACCCTCGGAGCGGGCCGGCTGGCGGATGCGGCCAACGAGGATGACGACGAAACAAACAGCACCAAGGAGGCCGTCTGATGCCGAAGATCATCGCCGCCCTCGCGCTCTCCGCCCTGCTTGGCGGCTGCGTGAGCTACACCCAGAAGACCTCGCCCTGCGTCTGCGTCTGGGAACCGATCAACCTCAGAGGAGAAGCCACCATATGAACCGAATGTTTCGCACTACGGCGATCGTCGCTCTCGGCGTGCTTTTCATGTCGGGCGCGGCCCGCGCGCAGGGTGTCCCCACCTTCGACGCGGCCGCCATCGCGCAGGCCGTCGCCAATCTTAACCAGATGAAGCAGGATTTCCTCAACCAGATCGAGCAGTTGAAGAGCATGACCGGACCCAGGGGGATCGGCGGCCTGCTGAACTCCGCGTCCGACATCGCCGGACGTGACGCGGCCGACAGCCTGTCCTCGATCATGGACGGCGCGATGACCGGCTCGGTCATTCCCGGCAATGCATCGGCGCTGACCGCGCGGATGAACGAGCTGAAGACGACGTTCGATCTGCCGGACATCGACAGCTTCCTGACGTCGGCCACGCCGCAGGACCGGGCACTGGCGACGCAGGCCGGGGCCGGTCTCGCGTCAATCGCCACGGCGGAGGACAGCTACGGCCGGGCCAACGCCTCGATGGGACGGGTCAACCGGCTTATCGGCGATATCGATACCAACGCCGATCTCAAGGCGTCGGTGGACTACAACACGCGGATGCTGGGTGAGGTCGTGGTGATGCTCAACGAGATGGTCCGAGTGCAGGCGGCGGCCGCCAATACTGCCGGGACCGGCGCGCTCCAGGACGCGCGGGACCGGTCGGCGCAAAGAACCTTCATGCGAACGGGAGACAACTGATGACGCGTACGACACTTTTCGCCACCGGTGCGGCTACTATCGTCACCGCGGGCATCGCCCTCGCGGCGCTCACGCTGTCCGCACCGGAGGCGCAGGCCTTTGGGGGATCGTGGCAATGCGAAGATTCAATGGATATGGATCGCGACGAGGCGCGAGCGATTTCCGGAACCAACAATGCGTTGTTTAACCTGCTTAACGAGTACCGTGAACGATGGGATGCTCAATACAAGCTCAAACAGTGTAAAGCGTTTGCCGAAGGCCGTCCCTACAACATTTCCTGTCTGAACAACCGGCGCGACTGGGACGCTATCAAGGGGATGGTTCCTGAAGAGCTCTTCGGCATGTCTAGTCGAGAAGTGACACCGTATTATCAAGAACTTCAGATGGCTGACGACGGTGCTCGCGACATGGCAGTTTACTGCCGAAGTGTCGGCGCGATCGAATAAATCAGGAGCACGGCCATGGCGAGCTTCGTCGAGAACACCCTCAACAGCGTCGATTCAGCGATCACCGGATATGCGGAGAGCAGCTTCGTTACTTTCGCCGGTCCGATCGCGTCGGTGCTTCAATTGATGGGTGTCGTTGGCATCGCCTTCATCGCGGTCAATGCCCTCGTCCAGTGGGTGCCGATCCGGGTCAGCGACTATCTCAAGTGGGGCGTGCGCTACGTCGTCATCACAGCCGTCGCGACGAGCTGGGCGCAGTTCGTGCCAATTTATAACATCGTCACGAACGCGCCGGGTTCGCTCGGCGCGGAACTCCTCGGGATCGTCGGCGCACCGAACATCAACAGCGCCTTCGACGCGATGATCACGACGCTATTCGACTTTTCGGACAAGCTTTCGGACGAGACTTCGTATTTCAGCATCAGCATGGCGGCGATCGTCGTCTGGATCATCGGCGGGCTTATGGCGGCGGGGGCGATCATCGTCATCTCGCTCGGCAAGATCGGGCTCGGCATGGCGATTGCCCTGGCCCCGATCTTCATTTCGACGCTGATGTTCAAATCGACGTCCAACCTGTTCGAAAGCTGGGTGCGGTTCACACTCGGCTTCGCTCTCATCCCTTTGGTCATGGCCGGCGTCGTCGGCGCAATCGTCGGTATCGGACAGGGTTTAATTGGCGATGCCACGACAGCAGCCGACCTCGAGGACGCTGCCGGCTTCCTGATCGTCGGCGTCGGCGCGATCTTCATGACGCTGATGGTGCCCACCTTGGTCAACGGACTGTCCGGCACCATCACCGCCACGGCGAACGGTGTCGGAATGGCCATGGCCGGCGCGGGAATCGGAGCCGGGGCGGCGGTCGCGACAGGTGCCGGCGTGAAGAGGGCCTATCAGGCCGCGGCCCCCGCCGTGCGCGGCGAGGCGGCTGCGTGGTCGGTGGGCAGCCAGGCCGCCGCATCGGGGGGTAACGCGATGGAAGCCCGAAGCGCCGAGCGTCAGCGCCAGAAGGCGCATCGTGAGAGATATGCGGATGGCGCGTCCGAGATTGCCGCAATGCGGGGCCAGAGGGCGAGTGGCGCAGATCGGTTCAAGGCCGCCACGGCCGGTCAAGCCTACGAGCAGCGCAAGGAACGCCGAAACCGCAGTTCGGCCGCGCCCGTCAGCACCCCCAAGGCCCTGCCGAAACCGAAGCCCTGACCGTTCGATGAATCTACAATCTCCCGCGCCCCTGTCAGGTCGCGGCCCGCAAGGAGTCTGCCCAGATGGCGAAGAAATCCCCTCAGCAGACCGCCGAAGCCTTCGAGAACGAGGTGTTCTTCTCGCTGCGCCGCCAGCGCAACTGGGGCTGGGCCGTCGGCACGTTCGGGATGGGCATCGGTCTCGCCTCCGTCGTCGTTCTCGCCCTCACCATCCCGCTGAAGGAGATCAGGCCCTACGTCGTGATGGTGGACCGCACCACCGGCGAGTCCGAACAGGTCGTCTCGGTACGGCCGACCTCGCTCGAGGACGAACGCGCGGTCCTCGAGGCAGAACTCGTGCGCTACGTCACCAACCGCGAGACCTACGATCCGAGCGACAACCCGCAGCGCATCCCGCTCGTGGACGCGATGTCGCAAGGTCAGGCGCAAGCCTCGCTGCGCGCGATCTGGAACAGCGGCGCGGCGGACTATCCGCCGTCCCTCTACGGCCCCGAGACCGTGATCTCGACACGGATCCGCTCGGTCTCCATCCTCGACGAGGATACCGCCCAGGTCCGCTTCGTGCGCCGTTTGGAGCAGGAGGGTGCGAACCCGGTCGAGCGCGACTTCGTGGCGGTCGTGGGCTACGCCTTCGAGCCGCGCACCGAACGCACGCTCGATCAGGTCTGGCGCAATCCCCTCGGCTTCACCGTCACCGGCTACCGGATCGACGCCGAAACCCTCGACCCGAGAGGCTGACCATGACCCGTTCCTTCTCCACTCGCATCATTTCCGTCGCCGCCCGCGCCGTTGCCTGCGGCGCCTTTCTGGCCACACTCGCCGCTCCGACGATCTCGAACGCCGAGATGTCTCCGCGCCCCTATCCGCAGGACAGCCGCATCCGGTCGTTCACCTACAGCGAGCACGAGGTGTACCGCCTCGACACCTACATGCGCTTCATCACCTCGATCGAGTTCGCCCCCGGCGAGAACATCGAGTCCGTGCAGGTCGGCGACAGCGAAAGCTGGCAGATCGTCCGCCTGGACCGCGGCGACGTGCTGTCCGTCAAGCCGCTGATCGACGGCGCCTATACCAACATGACGGTCTACACGAACCTGCGGCCCTACACGTTCGAGCTGCGCGCCCGGACCGGACGGGTCGGCTCCCCGGATCTGAACTACCGGGTGAGCTTCCGCTACCCGGGGGAAGAGGCGCGGGTCCGCAATGCGGCGATCGAGCGGGCCGAGCGCCCCAAGGACTTCGACTACTTCGCCGCGGGAGATGCGCCCGGGATCGCGCCGGTGCAGGTCTACGACGACGGCAAGCGCACGATCTTCGTGTTCCCCGACAACACCCGCCGGCCCGGCATCTTTCTCGTGAGCCCGGACGGGCGCGAGAGCATCGTCAACGTCCGGCACGACGAGAACGCTAGCGTGGTCGACCGGGTGTCCGATCTCTGGACCATCCGCATCGGCGACGAGGAGATCTGCATCGCGCATGGCGACGTCATCCGGTCCGTTCCGGGCGGGCGGCGCGCGCCGCAGCTCGGACAATACACGACCTACGATCCCGAGATCCGCGGAAGCGTGGTCACGAAATGAGCGATCCCACCACGAACGCCGACGGCGCGCAGAACGGGATTTCCGAACCGACGCAGCGCGACGTCATGATCGACGGACCCACGGCCGGTAGCGGGCGCGGCAGGTTTCTCGCCGGCGTGGCCGTCTCCGCGCTGATTGCCGTCGCGGCCTACGTCATCGTCGTGCAGTCCGGCCCTGACACGACCAGTCCCGGCACGTCCCAATCGGCCGATATTCAGAACCCCGAAGGATCGTCCGGCGTCGATACTAACATGCTGGGGGACGGGGCCGTCGAAACCGCGGCCGACGTGCCAGTGCAGGGCCAGATGCCCGCAGCCGAGCCGGTCTTGGCCGATACAGGCGACGCCGATCGTATCTCCGAATTGGAACGCGAGCTTGCGGCGATGCGCGCGACGCAGGGCGACGACCCCGATCTGGCGACCCTGTTGCAGCAGGAACGGAACGCAATGGACGATCAGCGCGCGCGGGAACTGGCGCTGGCGGAACAGAACTACCAGCTCCAGCTCGCGGCTTTGAACCAAGGCGGCACGACGGGTATGACCGAAGACGAGCGCGACGCCCGCGCCCGCCTCGAGGAGGAACGCCAGCGCCGGGCGGCGATCGCCGAGGCGCAGGTCATGTCGGACGGGATCGTCATCGACTCCTCGACCGCGCAGGGCGGCGGAGACGCCCAGGCTGCGGACGGCAATGGCTCGGGCCGCCAGCTTTCCTCCAACGAGGCGTTCATGCAGGAGGCCAGCACCCGGAGCTACGAGACCGTCCGGGCCACCCGCATCGCCAACCCGGGCCGGACCATCGTGCAGGGGACCACGCTGAACGCCGTGCTCGAGACCGCCATCAGCACCGAGTTGCCCGGCGTGATCCGCGCCGTCGTGACCGACGACGTGATGAGCTACGACGGGATGAACGTGCTGCTGCCGCAGGGCACGCGCCTGATCGGGTCGTACAATTCGGACGTCTCCGTCATCCAGGACCGGGTGCAGATGGCGTGGAACCGCGCCGTCACCCCTGACGGCATGAGCGTCGAGCTGGGCGGCTACGGTGCCGACGCGCTCGGCATGTCGGGCCAGGCCGGGCAGGTCGATGCGCGCTTCCGCCAGCGGTTCGGCACCGCCGCCCTGATCTCCCTGATCGGGGCCGGGCCCGAGGTCGTCATCGACGAGAACTCCGGTGGCGCGGCCTCGGACGCGGCGGGGGATGTCGGCGACGATCTCTCCACCGCGACGCAGGGCGCGCTCGACGACTACCTCTCCGCCGGACCGGTGATCTACATCGATCAGGGCACCTATATGACCGTGATCGTGAACCGCGATCTCGTTCTGTGAGCGGTGACGCCATCCCCGCCACCTACGCCGAACAGGGACTGGCCCCGCTGCGCGCCCTGCTCACGTCCGACGACGTCAACGAGGTCGTCATCAACCCCGACAGGAGCGTCTGGGTCGAACATGCGGGCGAGACGCACATGCGGGTCTGGGAGGGCACCATTCCGCCCGAGCGCCTGAAGATGCTCGGCTCCCATCTGGCCGGCGAGACCGGCAACCAGCTCGGACCGAAGAACCCGATCGTGTCGGGGCGCATCTTCGTCTTCGGCCAGTCGATGCGGGTGCAGGTGATCGTGCCGCCCGCCGTCGAGGCCGGCGTCTCGGTCTCGATCCGCAAATACGTCTCGCGCATCCTCGACCTGGGCGAGATCGACTTCCTCATGGACGGCCAGGTCGATGTCGAGGCTCAGCGCCGCGACCGGCTGGCGCGGCTCCGCGAGCTGGCGGAGGCGGGCGATCTGCGGGAACTGCTCCGCCTCGCCGTCGACCAGCGGCTCAACATGCTCGTCTCGGGCGGCACCTCGACGGGCAAGACCACCTATGCCCGCGCCATCCTGTCGCTCGCGGGTCGCGGCGAGCGCATGGTGACGATTGAGGACGCACCCGAGCTGCACCTGCCGCATCCTAACAACGTCAGCCTCGTTTCCGATCGCCGGATGAACTCGGAGCGGTCTCCGGCCCGGCTGCTGGAGTCGGCGCTCAGAATGCGACCCGACCGGCTCATCCTCGGCGAGATTCGTGGTGCCGAGGCGTTCAACTTCCTCGAGGCGATCAACACCGGACATCCCGGCTCGATCAGCACGATCCACGCGGATAGTCCGCAGCTCGCGCTGGAGCGGATGGCGATGATGGTGCTGCGCGCCGGCATGGGTCTGAGCCGGGCGGACGTGCTCGACTACGCGCGTTCGACCATCGACCTCGTGATCCAGATGGGACGCCACGGTGGCAAGCGCGGCGTCCTGCAGATCTTCATGCCGTCGTTGGCGGACTAGGGTTCTTTCGTCCGCCCGGTGTCGCGCAGATGTTTGCTTTGCGCGTCGCTCACATCCTGCGGATTGATCGTCCAGGTCTTCGGCGTTGCACCTGACGGCCGATCTTCCGATGTCTGCTCTGTGTGCGCGCACCACGGTGATCCGGCCACGGATTCCATGAGCATCCGGCCACCGGTTCCACCGCGATCCGGCCACCGGTTCCACGAGGATCCGGCCACCCTCGCGTGAGCTCCTGCGGGGCAATCTGAA
>JBBQDX010000049.1:0-19591 GCA_038320125.1 Rhodobacterales bacterium
TCTGGCAATGCGTGCGCAGCATCAGGCTTTCATTCTTCTTGGCGCCGAAGGAGGACATGATGCGGTGCCAGAGCAGGCGGGCGGCGCGAAGCTTGGCGGCCTCCATGAAGAAGTTCATGCCGATGGCAAAGAAGAACGACAGCCGCCCCGCGAAGGCGTCGACGTCCATCCCGGCGGCGATCGCCGCACGCACGTATTCGCGCCCGTCGGCCAGCGTATAGGCCAGTTCCTGCACCAGGTTCGCCCCGGCCTCCTGCATGTGATAGCCGGAAATCGAGATCGAGTTGAACCGCGGCATCTCGGTCGCCGTGTATTCGATGATGTCGGCGACGATGCGCATCGAGGGTTCGGGCGGATAGACGTAGGTGTTCCGCACCATGAATTCCTTGAGGATGTCGTTCTGGATGGTCCCCGAGAGCGCCGCCCGCGCGACCCCCTGCTCCTCGCCCGCGACGATGAAGCTGGCCAGGATCGGGATGACGGCGCCATTCATCGTCATCGAGACCGATACCTTGTCGAGCGGGATGCCGTCGAACAGGATCTTCATGTCCTCGACCGAATCGATGGCCACGCCCGCCTTGCCGACATCGCCCACCACGCGCGGATGGTCGCTGTCGTAGCCGCGATGCGTGGCGAGATCGAAGGCGACCGACACGCCTTGCTGGCCCGAGGCAAGCGCGCGGCGGTAGAAGGCGTTCGATTCCCCTGCCGTCGAGAAACCGGCATATTGCCGGATGGTCCACGGCCGGCCGGCGTACATCGTCGCCTTGACGCCGCGCGTGTAGGGAGCTTCCCCCGGCAGCGCGCCGAGATGGTCGAGGCCCGAGAGGTCCTTCGCGGTATAGACCGGCCGCACCGCGATGCCTTCCAGCGTTTGCCAGATCAGGTCGTCCGGCCCGCGCCCGCGCAGCTCGGATCGGGCCAGGTCGCGCCAGCGGGCGTAATCGTCAGGCGTCGTGTCGGGACGGGCCATGATCGGGTCTCCTGTCGCGGATGGGCCCCGCGGCGGGGGCGAGTTGGGTGGCGCCGGCGCGCGGCCGGACCGGATCGGCGGAGGTCGCGCGGCCGGGCGGGCTATTGAAGACGCGCTGCTGCATCATGGACCCGATCCCCCTGCCCCGGCGGTTTCCACGTCCGGGCAGACCCGCGATTTGCCTCGCCCTCACGTTAACGCGCGATCGCTCCCTTCGCCAGCGCGGCCGCACGACCTATATGATGTCAAACGACAGGGACGAACGACATGCGCGCCACGACCATCTTCTCGACCGGCCTCGCCACGGTTCTCGCCGCCGCCCTCGCCCTCGGCCCGCCGGCAGGGGCCAACGGGCAGGAGGATCCGACGGCGCTCTGGGCCGCGGATCCGGGCCGGGTCTTCGAGGCGGGGGAGGCCGACCTCTCGGCGTTCCAGTGGATCGCGCGGCCGTTGGTGGTCTTCGCCAACGCGCCGCAGGATCCGTCGTTCATCGAGCAGATGGAGGAGATCGAATCCGAGGTCGCGCGATTGATCGAACGGGACGTGGTCATCTTTATCGACACCGATCCCGCCGCCAACTCCGACCTGCGCCGCCGCCTGCGCCCGCGCGGCTTCATGCTGGTGCTCATGGGCAAGGACGGAGAGATCAACCTGCGCAAGCCGCTGCCCTGGACCGTGCGGGAGATTTCGCGCTCGATCGACAAGACGCCGATGCGACAGCGCGAAATGCACGGTCGCTGACCCGCGAGATGACTTGAAAAAAGCGGCGGTTCCGGCTATCTCTGTGTTGTAGGAAACTGCGTCGAGAGGATTGTCATGCGGTATACGCCGAAGATGCCCGAAAAGACCCCCGGTGGCCCAGGCGGCTCCGGCGACTTCTGACCGCGAAGTCTCCGCGCAGAGCCTGCGTCGCCCGCTCACGGCACGATCTCCGGATTGAGCCCGCTTCGGGGCGGCATTCGCCCCGATAACCCCAAAGCCGCGTTGATCGACACCAGTGCCCGAAGCGCCCATACGAGGGCGCCCTCGCGCCGTTGCGTCAGCATCATGTGCGCGGCGATCCGGCGCTCCGCGTCCATCGCCCGGAAATCCGCGCTGCGAAAATCCTCCACGAAGACGCGGAGATGGCCGTAGGCGGCATAGAAGCGCAGCACTTCCTCGAGCGTGTCCGGATCGATCACCCGCATGTCGCCTTTCACCGCGTCGAAGACCGACGGTGCGGTTTCCGTCGATGGCAGCGGATGATAGGGCGTCTCATCCCCCGCCCCCGCCGCGATGCGCGCCTGGACCGCCTCGGCCTCCGCCCGGATCGGCAGCGCGTCGAGCCGCTCCAGGCATGAGAAGACCTCCTGCTGCAACGCCACCAGGACGTCGATTCGCGTCTGGTTGCGCGACCTTGCGCCCTCGTACTGGCTCAGGATGAAGGTCACGACCCAGCCGGTCGCCAGCAGCGTGCCGGTCACCGCCCCGTTGCGATAGTCGGGCGGCACGTCGAGGACCGCGATCACCACCCAGACCGGTCCCACGATCACCGGCAGCAGAAGGACGAGCGCCATCGACAGGCGCGCGACGAGGGACCGCAGATAGCGCGGCACCGGCCCCTGCCGCGCCCGCAGAACACCGTAGCCTACCAGCACCGCGGCCGGATAGAGGAGCAGCCACAGCGCCGTCATGCCCGGCGCGGCCGGGCCGACAGGGGTCCGGCCGCGCCGGGACTCACTCGAACTCCAGGATCACGTCGTCCACCGCGAGGCTGTCGCCCGCCGCCGCGTTCACGCTCGCCACGCGACCCCTGCGTTCGGCGCGCAGGGTGTTCTCCATCTTCATCGCCTCGACCACGGCCAGCGCCTGCCCGACCTGCACCTCGTCGCCCACCGCCACGTCGACGCGCACGATCAGCCCCGGCATCGGGCAGAGCAACAGCTTCGAGGTATCCGCCGCCTCCTTGACCGGCATCAGCGCCGCGAGCTCCGCCTGGCGCGGCGTCCGGACATGAACCTCGAGGTCGGCGCCGCGGTTGCGGATGCGAAAGCCCTGGTTGATCTTGTCGACCTTCAGGAGCAGCGCCTCGCCGCCCACCGAGACGCGGGCAAGCCGGTCGCCGGGAGTCCAGCTCGATTCGACCCGCAGCAACGTGTCATCGATCGTCACGTCCGCCCCATGCCGGTCGGCCTGAATGGTGCAGGCGATGGCGACGCCGCCGAGGCTCACCACCCAGTCGGCCCCTACCTTACGCTCGTGGTTGTCCATCCGGCCCGAGACACGTGTACGCCGAATCTCGGCGACCCGGTGCATGGCGGCGCAAGCCGCGGCGATGCGCTCGAGCCGGTCGCGTGGCAGATCGACGCCGTCGAAGCCGTCCGGGTATTCCTCCGCGATGAACGCCGTCGTCATCTCGCCCGCGACGAACTTCGGATGGTCCATCACGGCCGACAGGAACGGCAGGTTGTGACCGATCCCCTCGACCTCGAACCCGTCGAGCGCGTTGCGCATCGCCTCGATGGCCGCGCCGCGGTCGGGGGCCCAGGTGCAGAGCTTGGCGATCATCGGGTCGTAGAACATGCTGATCTCGCCCCCCTCGAAGACGCCGGTATCGTTGCGCACCGCCAGCGCATCGCCCGCGACCTCCTCGGGCGGACGGTACCGCGTCAGCCGTCCGATCGACGGCAGGAACCCGCGATACGGATCCTCGGCATAGAGCCGGCTCTCGATGGCCCAGCCGTTCAGCTTCACGTCCGCCTGGGTCAGGCCCAGCTTCTCGCCGTTCGCCACGCGGATCATCTGCTCCACGAGGTCGATGCCGGTGATGAGCTCGGTGACCGGATGCTCCACTTGCAGGCGGGTGTTCATCTCGAGGAAGTAGAAGTTGCGCGCCCCGTCGACGATGAACTCCACGGTGCCCGCGCTGGCGTAGCCGACCGCATGGGCCAGCTTCAGCGACTGCTTGCCCATGGCGCGGCGCGTCTCCTCGTCGAGGAACGGCGACGGGGCCTCCTCGATGACCTTCTGGTTGCGGCGCTGGATCGAGCACTCCCGCTCGCCGAGGTAGACGCCGTTGCCGTGACTGTCGCAGAGCACCTGGATCTCGATATGGCGCGGCTGGGTAACGAACTTCTCGATGAACATCCGGTCGTCGCCGAAGCTGGCACGCGCCTCGTTCCTGGACGCCTCGAAGCCGTCGCGCACCTCGCTTTCGTCCCAGGCGATCCGCATCCCCTTGCCGCCTCCGCCGGCGCTGGCCTTCAGCATCACCGGATAGCCGATCTCGCCCGAGATCCTCACCGCCTCGTCGCCGTCGGCGATGAGCGCCATATGGCCGGGAACGGTCGAGACCCCCGCCTCCGCCGCGATCTTCTTGGAGGTGATCTTGTCGCCCATGGCCTCGATGGCGCGCACCGGCGGCCCTATGAAGGCGACGCCCTCGGCCTCGAGCGCGGCCGCGAATCGCGGGTTCTCCGACAGGAAGCCGTAGCCGGGATGCACGGCCTGCGCGCCGGTCCGAAGGATCGCGTCGAGGATGCGATCGATCACGATGTAGGACTGCGCGGCGGGCGACGGGCCGATGTGCACCGCCTCGTCCGCCATCCTGACGTGCAGCGCGTTCCGGTCGGCATCGGAATACACGGCCACGGTCGCGATCCCCATGCGCCGCGCCGTCTCGATGACCCGGCAGGCGATCTCGCCGCGGTTGGCGATCAGGATCTTGTCGAACATTGGCCCCCCTGGGTCCGGCCCCCTGCCGGTCTGTCACGAACAAAGGCCGCCCGGACACGAAGCCGGGCGACCTTTCGATGGCGATGGATCAGCCCCGGAGGGCGGATCGTCAATTGGAGAGTGCGCCCGCAGCCGCGCCGATGCCGGCCCCCGTGATGCATTTGCCGTCGTCGACGATTTCGCCCACGGCGCAGCCGACGACGCCACCAACGGCCGCGCGCTGAAGATCGGTGCCGCCGCCATAGCCCTGCTGGCAGGCCGAAAGGGCTCCGACAAGGGCGAGTGCGGGGATGATGAGCTTGCAGTGCATGGGTTTTCTCCAGCGGGGGATGTATTGTGGTCGTTCAAATAGTCGTTGAGGAGGAACGCGCCGTTCCATACCGGAGTTCCACCGCGAATCGGCACGGTTGGCAAGGGCCAGTGCTGCGCCATCCGCATTTCGGCGAAGATGACCGATCCTCCGCAATGACGCCATCTAGATTCGCACGACCATGCCGCAGGGCAGACCGTCAGCCCTCACGATACCCGCTCCGCGCGCGCGACGGCTGAGTCGGCGTCTGCTGCCCCGACTATCGACCCATCTCCGGCGAAATAGGGTTCCAACCGCCGGGCGATCTGAAAGCAGGCTTAAAAGGTTCCGAACGATGAAGAGGCCAATAAGCCTCTCCATCGCCCGGGAGGGGAAGGGGTACGGTTCCACTCGCTGCCGGACACGCGGTCCGACAACACGTCGACGCTGCTCGCGGTTCGGCGTTTTGTAAACAGCGAAGCCACGAGCGGACGTCGATCGGCGACACTTGGCTCATTGCGCGATCGGGCGACGGCGCTCATCCGTCGTCCTCGTCCCGGTCGTCAACATCGGCCGCATCGACGGAAAACATCTCCGGGAACCCCGCCTCGGCGCGCGTCAAGTCGACGCGCAGCAGGGCTTCGTAGCTCTTCGGATCGAACGGATCGTCCACCGACAGGACTTCCCGTCCGAAAAGCCAGGAAAGCCGGCCGGCGTCCAGATTGCCCCGCTCGAACGGCTCTTCGCCGAATTGGTCGATGAGTGCGGCGAGGAAGGCCCGGTCGGCGGCGCGGTCGGGGGCCCGCCGGTCGCGGTAGCGCTCCCGCGCGACGATGGGCGTGATGCCCTTCGGGTTCGCCCGCCGGATCGTGAACTGGAAATCCGTGCCGGGTGCGCGCCCGGGAAACCCGCGATGCTTCAGCATGATCCCTCACCCCGACCTGCCCGCCGAAGCGCACGATCCGCGCAAACGAATACGGCCAGCCGCGCAATCCTGCGAACGGCTGGCCGAAAACCGACTGCGGAAGCGCCCCCCGGCACGGCCGGGCGGCCGCCGGCGAGGTCAGTACTTGGTCGTGACGGGCTCGGGCTGAACGGGCACGATGACGACTTCTTCCTGAGCCGGGGCACCGCCGCAGGCGGCGAGGGTGGCGGTGACGCCGAGGATGGCGACGACTTTGACGAGTTTCTGCATGTTTTTCTCCTGTCGATGCATGGGGAAGCGTGGCGTCTTCGGTGCTCGCCCCCTTGTTTTAGACGCTTGCCCATGCCGGAGGGTTCCTGCAAGTGGTTACGTCGTTTTGGCAGCGACATCAGAAATCCTCGGGCGAACATTCGCCGTTTTCTATGGTATATATGCCGAAATACTGTGTCGCCGCTGCATCGGTTGTGCCGCGCGGCACCGCGCGGTCCATCAGCGTGACGACCACGGTGTCGGAGCGGGCCGCCGGCAGCGCGGCGATCGGCGCCCCATGCGTCGCGCAAAGCCAGTCGAGGTCGAGGAGCGCCGCAGCAGCATCCACGGTGCCGCCGTCCCGGGCGATCTGCGGCGCGATGAAGCGTAGGACGGCCTGCGAATCGTTGCCCTCCACCCGCTCCCAGACGACCTCCCAGAGAACGAGCCGCTGACCCGATGGCGGCACGTCCTGCGCCGCCGCGGGAGCCGCCAGGAGCCAGCCGGCAAGCGTCAGTGCACGCCTCGAGGCCACGATCGTCAACCCGCCGCCGACGCCCGACTGGGTCCTCAATGCTCTCGCAGAGCCTGGATCAGTTGCGCCTTGGTCATTCCGGAGCGCCCGCCAATTCCAAGCTCGCGCGCTCTGTCGTAGAGATCCGTCTTCGTCCACTCTTCGTACGGGGGAGCCTTTCCACCCTTGCTCGACGGGTGCATGTCCGGATTGGCCCGGGCGTTCGCGATACGCGCCGCCTTCTCCTTGGACGCCCCCTGCTCCCGGAGGGCCGCATAGGTCTCGTCGTCCTTTATGCTGGGTCCATGATCGCGTGCCATCGGGGGCTCCCTTTGCTTTCGGAGCGAACACGCCTGCAACCGGCCGGGTTCCGGTCATCGTGCGCACCTGTGCCGCGCTGCGCGGACCCACGCGGCGCGAAAGGCATCATCGTCCAGCAGCGCCTGAACCCTTCCCGACAGATCGCCCCTGCCCCCGGCGACCGACCCTCCGGCCCGGACAAGGCATCCCCCTTCGGTTCGCGTCACTTCAACGACGGTCGAGAAGCCTCTGACATCTTTAAGCATTCTCCACATATCCTGCCGCACCGCATGGGCAAGCCTGCGGCGGCCGACATCGGGCGTGACCGTCGTTGCGCTCACGTCCCATCGGACCGGGAGACGGCGCGACAACCGGAATGTCTCCCCGTCGCGCACTTCATGCCAACCCCGTCTCAAAGGGGAATCGTATCATGCTTGCGCCAGACCCGCTGCTGGCGCTTGGAGCGCAGGGAGGCAAAGGCGCGCGCCACCCGCTTGCGGGTCGTCTGCGGTTCGATCACCTCGTCGATGAATCCCTTTTCGGCGGCAACGAAAGGGTTTGCGAAGCGATCTTCATAGTCCCTGGTACGCGCCGCGATCTTCTCCGCGTCGCCCAGCTCTCTGCGATAGAGGATCTCGACCGCACCCTTGGCGCCCATCACCGCAATCTCCGCCGTGGGCCAGGCGTAGTTGAAATCCGCTTTCAGGTGCTTCGAGGACATCACGTCGTAGGCTCCGCCATAGGCCTTGCGCGTGATGACCGTCACCTTGGGCACCGTCGCCTCGCCATAGGCGAAGAGCAGCTTCGCGCCGTGCTTGATCACCCCGCCGTATTCCTGGGCCGTGCCGGGCAGGAAGCCCGGCACATCCACGAGGGTGAGAAGCGGGATCTCGAAGGCGTCGCAGAAGCGCACGAACTTCGCCGCCTTGCGCGAGCTGTCGATGTCGAGGCATCCGGCCAGCACCATCGGCTGGTTGGCCACGACGCCCACCGTGCGCCCCTCGATGCGGATGAAGCCGGTCAGGATGTTGCGCGCGAACTCCGGCTGGATCTCGAAGAAGTCGCCCTCGTCCGCCAGTTTGCCGATCAGCTCCGCCATGTCGTAGGGCGTGTTCGGGTTGTCGGGGATCAGCGTGTCGAGGCTCGGCTCCAGGCGTCCGGGCGTATCGAAGAACGGCCGCACCGGCGGCTTCTCGCGATTCGACAGCGGCAGGAAATCGATCAGCCGCCGCGTTTCCGCAAGCGCCTCCACATCGTTCTCGAACGCCTTGTCGGCCACGCCGGACCGCCGGGTATGCGTGGAGGCGCCACCGAGTTCCTCCGCGGTCACCACCTCGTTCGTCACCGTCTTGACCACGTCGGGGCCGGTCACGAACATATAGCTCGAATCCCGCACCATGAAGATGAAGTCGGTCATCGCCGGCGAATAGACCGCGCCGCCAGCGCAGGGGCCCATGATGAGGGAGATTTGCGGGATCACGCCGCTCGCGAGCACGTTGCGCTGGAACACCTCGGCGTATCCCGCGAGCGAGGCCACCCCCTCCTGGATGCGTGCGCCGCCCGAATCGTTCAGCCCGATCACCGGCGCGCCGTTCTGCATCGCCATGTCCTGGATCTTGCAGATCTTTTGGGCATGCGTCTCCGACAGCGAGCCGCCGAAGACGGTGAAATCCTGGCTGAACACGTAGACCAGCCGCCCGTTCACCGTGCCCCAGCCGGTCACCACGCCGTCACCCGCGGGGCGGTCCGCCGCCATGCCGAAATCCGTTGCCCGGTGGGCGACGAACATGTCGAACTCCTCGAACGACCCGTCGTCGAGCAACAGCTCGACCCGCTCGCGGGCCGTCAGCTTGCCCTTGGCGTGCTGCGCCGCGATGCGCCTTTCGCCGCCCCCCGCCCGCGCCTGCGCCCGCCGCGTTTCCAGTTCCTCGCGAATATCCTTCATCGCGGACCTCCCTCGTTCCCCAAACCGCTTCACCGCACGGCGGCACCGGCCCGTTGTCATCGGCATAGACGCCGCGGTGACCTGCGGGAAGGGCGATGTCGCCTCCTTGCGGGAGGCACCGCGCCGGGCCGGCGCGCCGGGGGCATCGCGCCGCCCGCTGCCCCTGCTGCACATGAGGCTGTGCGTCCACGCTGTTTTACACCGCCCTCCCGACCGCGTATCGCAGGTCATGGCCCTGCTGACAGACCAGAATCCGGATCCGGCCCAGCCCCCGGCGCGTGCGCGGCGCACGCCGCCGCATATCCTGACGCTCGTGGCACTCGTCAGCGTCTCGACGCTGGTGATGAACCTGTTTCTGCCGTCCCTGCCCACGATGGCCACGTATTTCTCCACCGATTACAGCGTCATACAACTCTCGGTCGGGCTCTATCTCGCCGTCAACGCGGTGCTGCAACTCCTCGTCGGACCGCTCTCCGACCGCTACGGGCGCCGGCCCATCATCCTCACCGGCATCGTCCTCTACATGCTCGCCACGCTCGGGTGCCTCTGGGCCACGACGGTGGAGACCTTCCTCGCCTTCCGCATGGCGCAGGCCGCCATCGTCGTCGCAATGGTGCTGGGCCGCGCCATCGTGCGGGACCTCTATCCGGCCGACAAGGCGGCCTCGATGCTGGGCTACGTGACGATGGGCATGTCCGTGGTGCCGATGATCGGGCCGGCCATCGGCGGCATCCTGGAGGCGCGCTACGGCTGGCATTCCAACTTCTGGGTGTTGCTGGCGGCCGGCGCGGCGCTCTGGCTGCTGACCTGGCGCGACCTGGGCGAGACCGCGCCGCCGAGCCAGGGCTCCCTCTCGGACCAGGTGCGGCAATACCCGCAACTCCTGTCGTCACCGCGATTCTGGGGCTATTGCCTCGCCTCGGCCTTCGCGTCGGGGGCGTTCTTCGCCTATCTCGGCGGCGCCCCGTTCGTCGGCACGCAGGTCTTCGGCATGACGCCGGAAACACTCGGGCTCTTCTTCGGTGCACCTGCCCTGGGCTACTTTGCGGGCAACTACATCTCGGGTCGCTATTCCCAGCAGGTTGGCATCGACAGGATGGTCCTGATCGGAAGCATCGGTCAGACCCTCGGCCTCGGCCTCCTCGCCCTGCTCACGATGACGGGCTTCACGTCGCATTACGTCTTCTTCGGCTTCATCACCTTCGTCGGTCTGGGCAACGGCCTGGTCCTGCCGAATGCCACCGCCGGAATGCTGTCGGTGCGCCCGCATCTTGCGGGCACGGCCTCGGGTCTCGGGGGCGCGATCATGATCGGCGGCGGCGCCGCGCTTTCGGCGCTCGCGGGCTGGCTGCTGAACAATGGCGACGGCGCGCTGCCGCTCGTCGGCCTGATGGTCGCCTCGGCGGCGGCGGCCACGGTCGCGATTCTCCTGACGATCCGCCGCAACCGCCGGCTGGCGCTCCTCTGACCGTTGCGCCGCCCGATCACGCAAGGGATCTTTCGTTGTCGATAGATGGCGAGGCCGTCTCAGGCCCTTCGCACCGCTGCAGATGGCGCTCCCTGCGCACGGCGTCTTGCCGGGACCGCATTTTTGCAGTGAAGATCGGCACCTGATCCTCGGAGGACAACATGGAACTGACCGGAACCCGCTTGATCGCCGCCCCGCGGGAGGCCGTCTGGGCGTCGCTGAACGACGCGGAGACGTTGAAAGCCTGCATCCCCGGTTGCTCGGAACTGACCGGCTCGCCCGAGACAGGGTTCGAAGCCGTAGTGACACAGAAGGTCGGCCCGGTGAAGGCGACCTTCAGGGGCAACGTGGTCCTGACGGACGTCGTCCCGCCGCAGAGCTACCGCATCTCCGGCGAGGGCAAGGGCGGCGTCGCGGGATTCGCCAAGGGAGGCGCCGACATCCGGCTGACCGAGGTGCCGGAGGGGACCGAGCTGAGCTATGCGGTCGATGCCAAGGTGGGGGGCAAGATCGCCCAGCTCGGCTCTCGTCTGGTTGACAGTTTCGCAGCGAAGATGGCGGATGCGTTCTTCGAGAACTTCAAGAACAGGGTCGAGGCCGATACGTGAACGTCGATTCGTAACCTCTTGTAGATTATCGATGTGGCTTGCTCCAGCCTGCGGCCAGGGCTTCCGCCTCGGAACAGAACCACCGCTCGCCGCGAGCCGCGTCGATCCGGGTGCGTGCGTAGGCGGCGCTGCCCGGCATGTGGTAAAGTCGGCCGCGGTCCGAGATGTTGCCCTTGATGCCGCAGGCCCCGGCGGACGCCCACTGGGCGACTCTTCCCGTCCGCCGCTCGGCGCGCCATTCGGCCGGGTCCTGCATCTCGTGGGCCCAGAAGCCGCGACCGAGCCGGCTCGCCTCCGACTGTTCCTCGATGTAGCGAGCGTCCTCGTACCGCATCCCCGCGCGATAGATCCGGGCGATGCCGAGCCGGACCAGATCCGCGTTCATGTCGCGGCCGGCGACGTGACAGACGGCGAGGGGCCGGCCATGGCGATCGCGCCCCTCGACGTCGCACCGACCGGCGCGGCCCTCATAGGCCCGCTGCACCAGCGCGGTGGCGATCTCCCCGCAGGAACGCATCGCCCCGGAGGCATCGCGACACAGCTGGCCCGTTTCCGGCGCGTCGATCCCCACGAGCCGGATGTTGAGCGAGGACGACAGTTCGATCGTGTCCCCATCGACGACCCGGATCGTCCCGGTCAGCGTTTCAGCGTGGAGGGGGGCGCAGAGGAGCAGGAGGAGCGAACAATGTCGGAACACTGTTGACTGGATGACGACACCCGGGCGCTACGGCAAGACTGAATCGACAGCGGGCAATAATCACGCGTCAGACCTTCGTGGCGGGCGTGGGGGGCGTGACCACCCGGCGCAGGCGCGCTTCCCGCCAGGCGATGAAGCTGACCGAGGCGATGATGATGAAGGCGCCGAGGACGACGAAGCCGTCCGGCGACTCGTCGAAGAGCACCCAGCCGAGGAGCAGGGCCCAGATCATCTGCAGGAAGGTCACCGGTTGCGTTGCCGAGACGGGGGCCGCGGCGAAGGCGCGTGTCATTGCGTAGTGCCCTGCGGTGGCGCAGGCCGCCACGAGGAACATCCAGACCAGCACCGTCGCCGTCGGCGTGACCCATACCGCGATGGCGAAGGGGGCGAGGCCGATGGTGACGGTCAGCGACAGCATGCCCACGACCATGAAGGCGGAATGGCGGTCCGAGAGGGGCTTGGCCAGCAGATACGACGCCCCGAAGAGGAGCGCCGTCACCAGCATCGCCAGATGGCCCGCCTCGACCTCGCGAAATCCGGGGCGCAGGATGATGGCGGTGCCGATCAGCGCCACGACGACCGCCCCGATGCGCCGCGCCGCCAGTGGCTCACCCAGAAAGATCGCGGCCCCGACGGTGACGTAGACCGGATTGAGGTAGTTCATCGCCGTGACCTCGGCGATCGGGATCTGCGTCATCGCGAAGAACCACAGGATGACGGCCACGGTATGGACGACGCCGCGCGCGGCGAAGAAGCACAGATCGCGCGGGGTCAGCCGCGTGGACAAGAGGGAGCGGGCGACGGGAAGGAGGAAGACGAGCCCCATCAGGTAGCGCAGGAAGGCGGCCTCGGCGGCGGGCAGGCCCTGCGCCGCATGCTTGACGATGGCGGTGACGGCGATGAAGCACAGACCCGTCGCGATCATCCAGAGGATGCCCTGCATGGGCATGGAGGGGGACGTCATGGGGGCATTCATGTGCCTGTTGCGCGCCGCCCGCAAGCGCGTCAGGCCGACAGCAGGCTCACGGCGATCGCCCACATCACCACGGCAACGCCCGCGTCCAGAATCCGCCAGGTGACGGGGTGAGCGAACACCGGCCGAAGGAGCGCCGCGCCGTAGCCCAGCGAGAAGAAGAATGCGAAGGAGGCCACCACCGCGCCCAGGGCGAAGAGGACGGGCGAGGCCGCCTGCGCGCCGATGGCCCCGAGCAGGACGACGGTGTCGAGATAGACATGCGGGTTGAGCCAGGTCAGCGCGAGGCAGGTGGCGAGCGACCGGCCGAGGCCCGCCACCTCGGCGCCGGGGTCGAGCGTGCCGCCCCCCTGCCAGGCCGCCCAGGCCGCGCGCCCGCCGTAGACCGCGAGAAAGGCGGCGCCGGCCCAGCGGAACACCGGCTCGATCCAGGGGGCCGCCGCGACCAGCGCGCCGAACCCCGCCACCCCGGCCGCCACGAGAATCGCATCCGACAGCGCGCAGGCGAGGACGACGGCAAGGACGTGCTCGCCACGCAGCCCCTGCCGCAGGACGAAGGCATTCTGCGCCCCGATCGCGACGATGAGGGACAACCCGAGGAGATATCCGGACAGCAGCGAATGCATCGCAATCTTTGCTCCCGAAATATCCCCGCCGGAGGCTCCGGCGCCGCTAGTCGAGCTGCGCCATCACATCGTCGCTGGCCTCGAAGTTCGCGGTGACGGTCTGCACGTCGTCGTCGTCCTCGAGCGCGTCGATCAGCTTCATCAGCGACTGCATCCCGTCGAGGTCCAGCTCGGTCGTCGTCGAGGGACGCCACACGAATTTGGTCGAGAAGCTCTCGCCGAGCCGCTCCTCGAGTGCTGCGGCCACCGCCGCGAGATCGGTGTCGGCGCACCAGACGACGTGGCTCTCCTCGTCGCTCTCCACGTCCTCGGCCCCGGCCTCGATCGCGGCCATCAGGACGGTCTCGCCGTCGCCCGAGGAGGCGGGATAGATCACCTGGCCCTTGCGGTCGAACATGAAGCCGACGGAGCCGGTCTCGCCCATATTGCCGCCGTTCTTGGTGAAGGTCGAGCGAACATTGGAGGCGGTGCGGTTACGGTTGTCGGTCATCGCCTCGACGATGACGGCGACGCCGCCGGGCCCATAGCCCTCGTAGCGAATCTCGTCATAGGTCTCGGCATCGCCGCCCACGGCCTTCTGGATCGCGCGGGTGATGACGTCCTTGGGGACCGACGAGGACTTGGCCTCCTTCACGGCAAGGCGCAGGCGCGGGTTCTTGTCGGGGTCGGGGTCGCCCATCCGGGCGGCGACGGTGATCTCCTTCGCCATCTTCGAGAACAGCTTGGCGCGCAACTTGTCCTGCCGCCCCTTGCGGTGCTGGATGTTCGCCCATTTGGAATGGCCCGCCATGGCGTCCCCCTTCGGTCCGGATGTCGGCGCGATATAACGTCCGCCCCGGGGCGCGTGCAATGGGCCCCTCGGCCGGTCCCGATACGACTCCGCGCATCCGATCAGCGCGTCGAGTGTTCCAGGCGCCTGTATCTGCGACGAGCACCGCCGGAGACGGATTTGCGCGCCCGGATCGCCGTGCGGTCAGCGAAGACAGCGTCGGACCCGCTCGATCACACGGCGACGGCCATCGTCGCGGCGCTGATCGGCAACTGAACGTCGCGGACGCTGGACGTTGAGCCGGAGGTCTTCCTTATGGGGGTCGCGGTCATGGTCTCCTGCGCGTTCCCCACGCCAATCGGGCGCCAGAACGAAACCCATACCCTCGGCCACGGCGACTGCCGCTTCGAGGACGACTGACGGGTGAATCTGCCGCTCGAGGCGTCGGTGATTGGCGGGTCGTTGCCGTCGATCCTCCTGGGCTGGCACTTCGGAGAACTGCTGCGCCGGATGGATATTCGGGGCGGGGCGTCAGGGGCGTCTTGCCCCCCGCGAATGCCCGGCGCATGAACGCCGCATGACGTTGCGCTTCACAATTCTCGGCTGCGGGTCCTCCGGCGGAGTGCCCCGCCTCGGCGGCCACTGGGGCGACTGCGATCCGGACGATCCCAAGAACCGCCGTCGCCGCTGCTCGATGCTGGTGGAGCGCCTCGGGCCGCAGGGCGTGACGCGCATCCTGGTCGACACCTCCCCCGACATGCGCCAGCAACTGCTCGACGCGGGCGTGGGGGCGCTCGACGGTGTCGTCTGGACCCATGCCCATGCCGATCATGTGCATGGCATCGACGACCTGCGGATGATCGTCTTCAACCGGCGGCGGTTGCTCGATGTCTGGGCCGACCGGGCGACGCATGCGGCCCTGCAGGCGCGCTTCGCCTATGTTTTCGAGACGCCCCCGGGTTCGAACTATCCGCCGATCCTGGCGCACCACCCATTGTCGGGGCCGATCCGGGTCGAGGGCGCCGGTGGGCCGGTCGAGGTGACGCCGGTGCCGGTGGGCCATGGTGACATGGCGGCGCTCGGGCTGCGGATCGGCGGTCTGGTCTACATGCCCGACGTCAAGACCATCCCCGACGCCGTCCTGCCGCTCCTCGAGGGGCTCGACGTCTGGGTGCTCGACGCCCTGCGTCGCAGCCCGCATCCCTCGCACCTGTCGCTGTCCGAGGCGTTGGACTGGATCGCCCGGATGCGTCCCGCGCGCGGCGTGCTCACCAACATGCACATCGACCTCGACAGGGCGACGGTGGAGGCCGAAACGCCCGAGGGGATCACTCCCGCCTTCGACGGCATGGTCATCGATCTGGCGGATGGATAACCCGGGGCCGCGCGCCGGTGCTTGACGTCTTCGCCGTCACGCTGCCGGTCTTTCTCATTATCGGGGCGGGATACCTCGCGGTCTGGTGCCGCGTCTTCAGCCAGGAGCAGGTCGATGGCCTGATGGTCTTCACCCAGCGGTTCGCCATCCCCTGCCTCCTGTTTCTCGCGATGACGCGCCTCGACCTCAGCGAGGGGTTCGACTGGCGGATGTTGCTGGCCTATTATTCGGGTTCGCTGGCCGCCTTCGTGGCGGGGATCCTCGGAACGATCTTCTGGCTGAAGCGCGGCGCGGAGGACGGGGTGGCCATAGGGTTCGCGGCGATGTTCGCCAACACCGTCCTGATGGGGTTGCCCATCGCCGAGCGCGCCTATGGGGCCGGCAGCCTCGGCCCGATCTACACGATCATCGCGTTCCATGCGGCGTTCTGCTATTTCGTCGGCATCACCACGATGGAGGCGGTTCGCGCGGGCGGCACGGGCCTCGGTGGCGGCATGGCGACCGTCGCGCGCAGGATGGCCACCAACTCCCTGATGCTCGGCGTGGCCCTCGGGCTCCTCGTCAACCTCACCGGCCTGCCCCTGCCTGGCCCCCTTCTGGAGGCCGCCGACCTGATCGCGGGCGCCGCCCTGCCGGCTGCCCTGTTCGGTCTCGGCGGCGTGCTGGTGCAGTACCGGCCCGAAGGCGACGCTCGCGGCATTGCGCTTTGCTGCGGCATCGCGCTCGTCGTGCATCCGGCCTGGACCTGGGGGATGGGCCGCCTGCTCGACCTGGACCAGGGGGCGTTCCGGGCGGCGGTCCTGACGGCGGCCATGGGGCCGGGCGTCAACAGCTATCTCTTCGCGGCGATGCACGGCCGCGCGGTGCGCATCTCCGCCTCATCGGTCCTGATCGGGACGGCGGTCTCCGTCGTGACCGTCTCCGTCTGGTTGCTGCTCCTCTAGGCCGGTCCCTCGGCGTCACGCGACACCTGCGGCACACCGGACGACCCGGTCCGCGCTGTGCAGACGTGCGCCCGTCCCGGTTGCGGGGGGGCCGGACGCTCCCCCGCCCGGGGACTGCCAAGTCCGAACGATCCACCGGACCGGCAGATCGCTCCGCGTAGCCGGCGATCAGCCCTTGTCGCCGGCGATCCGGTACTCGGACCAGCCCGACGTGTCGTGGAACTGCTTGTCTAGCTCCCAGGCCACGAACAGCGGCACGTCCTCGGGCTCGATGCCCAGGTGGTCGGGCCGTGGAACGGGGCGGGCGGAGGCGCTGAGGCCGTTGCAGAAGGGCTGCGAGCTGACCCAGGACCGCATGTCCTCGCGCTTGCGGGCCGAGTGGAAAGGCCCCCAGTCGGCGGCCACGCCCCGCATCCCGCGCGACACGACGCCATCGCGGGGCACGGTCACGTTCATGATGCGCACGGCGCAGGACATGTTGAGCTCGCCGTTCTTCAGAGCCTCGCCCGAACGCGCCTCGCAGCCATAGCCGCGCGCCGTCGCCGGCAGGATCTGGACGAGGCCGTACCACAGACCGCCGCCGCCCACGGCGGTCTGCCGGTAGGTGCTCTCGTGCTTGGTCAGCGTCGACAGCAGGCCGGCCCAGAAGACCTTGCGGTCCCAGTCGCTGGCCTGCGGATAGGCGGGGCACCATTCGGCGATGTCGCGCGGCACGGTGTCGATCAGGCGGTCGCCATGGCTGTCGATCGCCTGCATCGCCGCGCGGGTCCAGCGTCCGGAGCCGCGCACGTGGTCCCACCGCAGGTCCGGCATCTCCTGCACGGCCGGACGCGACACCGGGCGGACGGATGCCGCGGGGGCCTTGTCACTGTCGAGGTCGGGCATCGCCGCGGCGCCGGACGACATGCTGCTCAGCACGGTGTCGAGCTGACCGCCCGGTTCGACACCCTGTTGTTGGCGGGAGTCCGCCCAACCCGGGGCGGCGAACGCGCCGATCAGCGCCGCCGCGAGCGTCATGCGGCCGAACCGCAATCCTGTCAGATACATTCTTCACCCCCCGGCGAATTGCCGATTCCCAGCCCCAATTCCCTGCCGACCTCGATACCGAAGCGTCGAAAAACGCAGCGGAATCGCCCCAGGTCGGCCAGTGGGGACTTTCGCAAGGGTGGCAGCCACCCGCGTCCCGACTGGAGCGTCGCTAGCATGTGAAAATACATCCGGCCAACCGGCCCCCCCGGACCGGCCCCCAAACCGGCAAGGTCCCGCCTGCCGGCAGGCGGGAGATGTTGTTCTCGCCGGCCTTGAACCGACCGTGCGGCGCGGGGTAAACCGCGTTCGACCCCGATATGCAAAGAGACCGCCCGATGCTCGACACAGCCCTGCCCTCCCCCCGGCCCCGCGTCATCGCCGGCGAGCGGCACGACTGGGAACTGGTCATCGGGATGGAGGTGCACGCGCAGGTGGCCTCGAAGGCCAAGCTCTTCTCGGGCGCCTCGACCACCTTCGGGGCGGAGCCGAACTCCAACGTGGCCTTCGTGGATGCGGGCATGCCGGGGATGCTGCCGGTGATCAACGCGTTCTGCGTCGAGCAGGCGGTGCGCACGGGGCTGGGGCTGAAGGCGGAGATCCACCTGCGGTCGGCCTTCGACCGCAAGAACTACTTCTACCCCGACCTGCCGCAGGGCTACCAGATCAGCCAACTCTACCATCCCATCGTGGGCGAGGGCGAGGTGCTGGTCGAACTGGGCCCCGATGCTTCCGGGCAAGCCACCGCGCGCCTCGTGCGGATCGAGCGCATCCATCTCGAGCAGGATGCGGGCAAGTCGATCCACGACATGGACCCCGCCCTGAGCTTCGTCGATCTCAACCGCACAGGCGTCGCGCTGATGGAGATCGTCAGCCGCCCCGACATCCGCGGCCCGGAGGAGGCGGCGGCCTATGTCACCAAGCTGCGCCAGATCATGCGCTACCTCGGCACCTGCGACGGCAACATGCAGTCGGGCAACCTGCGCGCCGATGTGAACGTCTCGGTCTGCCGGCCCGGCCAATACGAGAAATATCAGGCGACGCAGGACTTCGGCCATCTCGGGACCCGCTGCGAGATCAAGAACATGAACTCGCTGCGCTTCATCCAGGCGGCCATCGAGGTGGAGGCGAAGCGCCAGATCGCCATCCTCGAGGCGGGCGGCACCGTCACGCAGGAGACCCGCCTCTACGACGTCGAGAAGGGCGAGACCCGGTCGATGCGCTCCAAGGAGGAGGCGCACGACTACCGCTACTTCCCCGACCCGGACCTGCTGCCGCTGGAGATCGAGCAGGCCTGGGTCGACGCCATCGCCGCCTCGCTGCCCGAACTGCCCGACGCCAAAAAGGCCCGGTTCGTGGCCGACTTCGGCCTGTCGGATTACGACGCCTCGGTCCTGACCGCCGACACCACCTCGGCCGCCTACTTCGAGGAGGTCGCGGCCGCCTCCGGCAACGGCAAGGCCAGCGCCAACTGGGTCATCAACGACCTCTTCGGGCGTCTCAAGAAGGACGACCGCGAGATCGACGCCTCCCCCGTCAGCCCGGGCCAGCTCGGCGGCATCCTGCGCCTGATCGAGGCGGGGGACATTTCCGGCAAGATCGCCAAGGATCTGTTCGAGATCGTCTACGTCGAAGGCGGCGACCCGGCCACGCTGGTTGCGGAGCGCGGCCTTCGCCAAGTGACCGACACCGGAGCGATCGAGACCGCCGTCGATGCCATCGTCGCCGCCCACCCCGATCAGGTCGAGAAGGCGCGCGCCAATCCGAAGCTCGCGGGCTGGTTCGTGGGGCAGGTGATGAAGGCGATGCAGGGAAAGGGGAACCCGAAGGCGATCAACGAGATCGTGGCGCGGAAACTCGGGCTCTAGTCCAGGTTTCAATGCGGCGGGCGTCCCCACGGGGGGCGGCGTCGCACCGGTCGCACCGTTCGGTCGGCGACCGCCCCTTGCCCGCCGCGCAACCCTTCCCTAACCCTTTCCATGGCAGACCCGGAGCATCGGGCATGATGGGCGGGCGGCGGGGGACAGGCGATGAACGAACTCTACTATGGCGACAACCTCGCCGTGCTGCGAGAGAGCATCGCGGACGCCTCGGTGGACCTCGTCTACCTCGACCCGCCGTTCAACTCCAACGCCGACTATAACGCCTTCTTCGCCGAGCAGGACGGCTCGCGCTCGGCCTCGCAGATCAAGGCGT
>JBBQDX010000050.1:0-19413 GCA_038320125.1 Rhodobacterales bacterium
GCCTCGTCCACCGCCCAGACGCCGTCCCCGGAGTTTTCCACGAGGTCGAGGTAGTCGGCCGCCGCGCTCTGGCCCTGCAGGTGCATGGCGAGGAAGGCGGTGGTGAAGTGCTGGAGGACGTTGTTCATCCGCACGTTGTCCCAGACCGCGTCGGCGTAATGGTCGAAAGGGGCACGGCCGAGGGCCTCGGACACCTCCCAGGCCTCGGCGGGCGCGGGGATCGGGGCGGCGGCGTTGTGGTTGGCGCCCTCGTAGGTGAGCAGGTAACGGTTGGCGTTCGTCGTCTCCTCGAAGATCTCGCGGATGGCGGGGTATTCGGACACGTCGTCCTGCCCGCCCGCGACGATGAGGAGCGGCGTCTCGATGCCCGCCAGCCCCTCGGCGTCCCAGAAGTCGCGGTTGCGGCCCCAGGGGCCGATCGCGACGATGGCCTTGACGCGGGGGTCGACGAGGTCGGCGAGGGTGTCGCTGCCGGGTGCGTGACGGTCGAGCAGGTTCTGCGGCAGAACGAACCGCTCGGGCTCGGCGCGCGTCCGCGCCTCCTCCGAGAGGCCCGCGCCGCCGAAGATCAGCGCGCCGTAGCCGCCCATGGAATAGCCCACCACGCCCACGCGCTCGGTGTCGGCGATGGCGCCGATCTCGCCCTCGAGGTCGGCCATCGCGTCGATCAGGAAGGCCTGGTCGAGCGGCCGGTTCACCAGCGTCGATCCGAAAAGCTCCATGTCGTCGTAGGTGCTGTCGGGGTGATCGGCGGCGGCGACGACGTAGCCTTTGGAGGCGAGGTTCTCGCCCAGATGGGACATCAGGAACCGGTTGCCGGGATAGCCGTGCGAGATGACGACGAGGGGGAAGCTCCCCTCGGCCGGCGGGGCGTCGCGCGCCGCCTGGCCGTGGAGCGTCACCTCCGTCACGCCGTCGCGCAGGAGCGCGGTATAGGTGCCGCCCGGCTCGGTGCCGTCGGCCGCCGGATACCAGACCTCGGTGGTGAGGGTGCGGTCGTAGGTGGGGGGCGTGGCGTCGGGGCCGGTGTTCACGACGTCGATGCGGCCGGGGTCGGTGAACTCCATGGTGCGGACGCCGACGAAATAGTCGCCGTAGGGCGCAAGGTCCGGCGCGTCGGGCCGCATGCCGTCGACGCGGCCGTCGGCGGCGGCGGGCGCAGCGGCGACGAGGCCGGCGAGCGCGAGGCCGATGACGGCGAGGCCGGTGCCGGCGGCGGGTATCAGGTGTCGCATGGTCGTGTCTCCTCCACGGATGGGTCCCCGTGACCGTGGCCGGGGTGCAGCCGGACCGCAAGCGCCAAGGCGACCCGACCGTTCCGGCGGCGGCGGAGGGCGGCGGGGGAGGGCGGCGGCGGACGGCGGCGGGTGACGGCGGGTGACGGCGGCGGCGGAGGGCGGCGGCGGCGGAGGGCGGAGGGCCGTGAGGGGCGCTGGCGGCCCTGTGCCTGGCGGCGCCCATTGACACGGCGCGCGCCCTGCCCCACATGGGGTTCGACCCCGCCCCTCGGGCCGCGTGAGCCGGTCGTCCGCGATGGACGGCCCAGACGTCGGGCGGGTCTGCTTCCCCAAGGATCACGCCAGGGCAGCGCGACGCGAGCCATCCGGCCGCCTCGTGACCCTCACCCCGCGTTCCGCCGGGAACGCCGCTGCGCGCCTCGGGCGCGAAGGACATCACATGGATTTCGACATGCTGGGGCTCAAGCCCCGCCTCATTGCCGCCCTGACCGAAATGGGCATCACCGACCCCACCCCGATCCAGAAGCAGGCAATTCCCCCCGCGCTCGATGGCCGCGACGTCATGGGGCTGGCGCAGACCGGGACCGGCAAGACCGCCGCCTTCGGCCTGCCGCTCATCCAGCATCTGCTGGCCAGCGACGACCGGCCGGCACCGCGCACCGCGCGCGCCCTGATCCTCGCCCCCACGCGGGAGCTGGTGAACCAGATCGCGGAGTCGCTGGGCGGCTTCATCCAGGGCAGCCACCTCAAGGTCTGCATGGTCGTGGGCGGCGTCGGCATCAGTCCGCAGATCAAGCGGATGGAGCGCGGCGTCGACCTGCTTGTGGCCACCCCCGGCCGGCTGATCGACCTGATGGACCGGGGGGCGGTGAAGTTGGGCGAGAGCCGGTTCCTGGTGCTCGACGAGGCCGACCAGATGCTCGACATGGGTTTCATCCACGCCCTGCGCCAGATCGCCAGGCACCTGCCCGAGGAGCGCCAGACGCTGCTCTTCTCGGCGACGATGCCCAAGGACATGGAGGCGCTTGCCGCCACCTATCTCGACCGTCCGGTGCGGGTGCAGGTCTCGACCAGCGGACAGACCGCCGACAAGGTCGAGCAATCCATCCATTTCATCGCCAAGGCCGAGAAGCCGGGGCTGCTCCTCGACCTGCTGCGCGCCCACAACGGCGAGGCGGCCCTGGTCTTCGCGCGCACCAAGCACGGATCCGACCGGCTGGCAAAGCAGCTCATCACGGCGGGCGTCAACGCCGTCGCGATCCATGGCAACCGCAGCCAGGGACAGCGGACGCGGGCGCTGGAGGCCTTCACCGCCGGCGACGCGCCGGTGATGGTGGCGACCGACGTGGCGGCGCGCGGCCTCGACATCCCGGTAGTCAAGCACGTTTACAACTACGAGTTGCCGAACGTGCCGGAAACCTACGTCCACCGCATCGGACGGACGGCGCGGGCGGGGCGCGAGGGGGCGGCCATCACGCTCTGCGCGCCCGACGAGATGAGCGAGCTCAAGGACATCGAGAAGGTCATCAAGGGGTCGATCCCCGTGGCCTCCGGCAGCCGCTGGACCGCCTCGCAGGAGGAGGCCAAGCCCAAGCAGCAGCGTGGCGGCGGTGGCGGTGGCGGCGGCGGTCGCCCTCGCACCGGCGGCGGCGGCCCGCGGGGTGGCGGCGGCCCACGCCAGGGCGCGGGGGCGCCCAAGACGGCCGGGCCCGGCGGCAACCGTCGCCGGCGGACCCGCACGGGCGCCTGAGCCGCTGGGTCTCCCCTGAGGAGACAGGGAAATGCTGCGCCGCGGCCCGGTCGAGCGCCGATCGGGCCCCGGTCGGGCTCCGTTCTGGCGACAGCCCGCATTGTCAGCGGCTTCGGCGTCTGGCAACGTGGGGAAAACACAAGACCGGGGCTTGAGCAGCGATGATTCCGATCAGGACACCGGCGGTTCTCGCCGCCATTCTTCTCCTGTCCGCCTGTGGCGGCGGCGGGTCGCCGACCGCGGTGCGCAGTTTCGCCACCGGGCCGATCCACACCGCCTGCCTGCGCAGCGATCAGAGGGCGGCCAACAGCGCACTCTGCGGCTGCGTCCAGGCCTCGGCCAACGTCATCCTGTCGCGCAACGAGCAGGCCCGCGCGGTGGCCTTCTTTCGCGATCCGAACCTCGCGCAGGTGACGCGGCAGTCCGACCGCGCCGGCGACGAACGCTTCTGGCAGAAATACCGGCAATTCGTCGAGACGGCCGAACGCAGTTGTGCGTGACCTGCCAGTGCTGGCGCCTGGCGGGACCGGCGGGGGCGGAGGTGCGCCGGTTTCCCGCCACCCATGGGCATCGCCGGCGTCCGCCTCGGCGATCCGGGCGGCGGGCGGGATATGTCCACCGCGGCGAGACGCCGGGCACGAGGCGGTGATGGTGGTCGGGATCGGGGGATGACGCGCGGCAGCCGCGTGCGATCCCACCTTGTGACGGCGGCGCCTGTCGCCGAAGTCCGGAGTCCGGGGGGCCGCACCGCGTCATCGCCCGGGGGCAAGTGGGGAATTGGCTGCGACCCGGTCGGTGCCGGCCCAACGAGAAAAAGGCCCCCGCGCGGGGGCCTTTGTCGGGTCGCTACGGTGGTTCTCAGGCTTCGAGGACGGCGGCGGTGTCGGTCGACCTGGCGACGTCCTTCTTGATCTTGAGGGCGCGGGCCGAGAGGTTCACGTCCTTCTCCTTGGCCAGGAAGGCGTCGAGGCCGCCGCGGTGGTCGACGGTGCGCAGGGCGGCGGCCGAGATGCGCAGCTTGAAGACGCGGCCGAGGGCTTGCGACTGCAACGACACGTCGTTGAGGTTGGGCAGGAAGCGACGCCGCGTCTTGTTGTTCGCATGGCTGACGTTGTTGCCCGACATCGGGCCTTTTCCGGTGAGTTCGCAGACGCGCGACATGGCTTGGCTCCGGTTGGGTTGGAGGAATTGGAACGGAGCGGGGCCGAAGGACGGCTCCGCGGTCGCGGCGTCCTAGGCCATCCCGGCGGGGGCGTCAACCGGTGCCGTCCGTCAGGGGCCGTGCTCCAGCGTCGCCAGCAGCTCCGCCGCCGCCGACCGCGCCGCGCGGCGGCCCTCGGCCACGTCGCGGGCCAGCGCCTGCATCCGGGCACGGACCTGCGGCGCGTCGAGGCGGGCGAGCAACCCGCCGCGCACCTCCTCCTCGAACCAATGCGCGGCCTGTGCGGCGCGGGTCGCGTCCCAGTGGCCACGCGCCTGCCGCCAGTCGGCAAGCGCCCGCATCTCGTCCCAGGCGCGGGCGAGCCCGGTTTCTTCCAGCGCGGAGACGGGCAGCGCCTTGGGGAACCCCTCGGGATCGGCGGGGCGCTTGCGCAGGAGCCGCAGCGCGCCCGCGTAATCGGCCACGGTGCGGGTCGCGGCCGCCTTCAGGTCGCCGTCGGCCTTGTTGACGAGGATGAGGTCGGCGATCTCCATGATGCCGCGCTTGACGCCCTGCAGCTCGTCGCCGCCGGCGGGGGCAAGCAGCAGCACGAAGAGGTCGGCGATGCGCGCGACCATGGTCTCGGACTGGCCCACGCCCACCGTCTCGATCAGCACGACATCGAAGCCCGCCGCCTCGCAGAGCGCCACCGCCTCGCGGGAGCGGCGGGCGACGCCGCCGAGGTGGCTGGCGGCAGGCGACGGGCGGATGAAGGCGCCCGGATCGCGGCTCAGCCGCTCCATCCGGGTCTTGTCGCCGAGGATCGAGCCGCCGGTGCGCGCCGAGGAGGGGTCGACCGCAAGGACCGCGACGCGCCGGCCCTGCCCCGTCAGCATCGTCCCGAAGGTCTCGATGAAGGTGGACTTGCCGACGCCCGGCGTGCCCGAGAGGCCGATGCGGAGCGCCTGCCTGGCTTTGGTGCGGAGCGCGTCGAGCAGGGCGGCGGCGCGGTCGCGGTGATCGGGGCGGGTGCTTTCCACAAGGGTGATCGCGCGGGCCAGCGCCCGGCGGTCTCCGGCGAGGAGGGGATCGTGGAGGGGATCGCGGGCGTCGGCCATGATCCTCGGGATGCCCGTGGGGGCGCGGATTGGCAAGCGGCGCGCCGCCGGCGGGTGACGCGGGCGCCACGGCACCCTAGATAGCAGGCGACCGATGCTCCCTGCCCCCTCCCCGAAGGCCCAGAATGCCCATCCGACCCATCCTCGCCATGCTGGCGACCGTCCTCGCCCTGCCGGCCGCCGCCGAGACGACACTCGACGCGCAATATACCCTCAGCCTGCGCGGGGTTACCGGCGGAGCCATCGCCATGCACGCCACCGAGGATGGCGGCGGCTATGCGGTGTCGTCGCGGGCGGAATCGACGGGCCTCGTCGGCTCGCTGCTGGCCTACAGCTTCGAGGGCGCAACGCAGGGTCGCGTCGCGGGCGGTCGCCACACGCCGGAGCGCTACAGCGAGACCGAGGTGGACGACGGCGAGCGGACCGTGGCGATGACCCGGTTCGCCGGAGATACCCCGCGCGACGTGACCTTCACGCCGCCGCGCGACCCGGCCCCCTGGGACATCGACCCCGCGGCGCAGTCGGGCGTGATCGACCCGATGACGGCACTCTACCGCGTGCTCAGGCCGACCGAACCGGCGGGGGCCTGCAACCAGAGCTACCTGCTCTTCGACGGCCGCCACGTCTCCCGCATCGCGCTGGGCGCGCCGCAGGCGGCGTCGGACGGCACGCTGAGTTGCGCCGGAGAATACCGCCGCCTGCGCGGCTACGACCCCGAAAAGCTGGCCGAGCAGCCGGTCGTCGCGCTGACGTTCACCTATGCGCCGATCGCCGGCGGCCGGGTGCAGGTGAGCGAGATCCGCTCCCCCACACGGTTGGGCGACGCGGTATTGCGACGGCGCTGAGCGGGACCCGGTGACGCCGCTCCCGATCGACGAGGCGCTGCCGGCGCTTCTGGCCGCGCTGGCGGCGGGCGGCGTGGCGGTCCTGCAGGCGCCGCCGGGTGCCGGCAAGACGACGCGGGTGCCGCTGGCGATGCTGCCGCATGTGACGGGCCGGATCGTCATGCTGGAGCCGCGCCGCCTTGCCGCCCGCGCCGCCGCCGAACGGATGGCCGAAACGCTGGGCGAGCCGGTGGGGCGGACGGTGGGCTACCGGATGCGGGGGGCCACGGAGGTCTCGGGCGAAACGCGGATCGAGGTGGTGACGGAGGGGATTCTCACCCGGATGCTGCAATCCGACCCGGAGCTGCCGGGAGTCGGCGCGCTGATCTTCGACGAGTTCCACGAGCGGTCGCTGAACGCCGATCTGGGGCTGGCGCTGGCCTGGGAGGCACGGCAGGCGCTGCGGCCGGACCTCGCGCTGGTGGTGATGTCGGCGACGCTCGACGCGGAGCCGGTGGCGGCGATGCTGGGGGCGCCGGTGGTGACGGCCGAGGGACGGTCCTATCCGGTGGAGCGGCGCTGGCGCGACCGGCCGCCGGTGGCCGGGCAGCGGTTCGAGGCGCAGGTGGCGGCGCTGGTGGTGGAGGCGCTGGAGGCGGTCGAGGGCGACGTGCTGGCGTTCCTGCCGGGCGAGGGCGAGATCCGGCGTTGCGCGGCGTTGCTGTCGGGAGTGGCGGCGGATGTCCGGCCCCTCTACGGCGCGCTGCCCTTTGCCGAGCAGCGGGCCGCCATCGCCCCCGGACCGCGGCGCAGGATCGTGCTGGCCACCGCCATCGCCGAGACCTCGCTGACCATCGAGGGGGTGCGCGCGGTGGTGGACGGCGGCCTCGCCCGCCGTGCCCGGTTCGAGCCCGCCTCCGGCATGTCGCGGCTGGTGACGGAGCGGGTGACCAAGGCCGAGGCGACGCAGCGGGCGGGACGCGCGGGCCGCGTGGCCGAGGGGGTCGCCTTCGCCAACTGGACGCGCGGCGAGGAGGGCGGGATGCGGGCGTTCCCGGCGCCAGAGATCGCCTCGGCCGATCTGGCCGCGCTGGCGCTGGAGCTCGCGGTCTGGAGCGGCGGGGCAGCCGTGGAAGACGACCTCGCGTTCCTGACGCCGCCGCCCGAGGCGGCGCTGGCGGAGGCGCGGGCGCTGATCGAGGAGCTTGGGGCGCTCTCGGGCGGGCGGATCACCGACCACGGCCGGGCGCTGGCGCGCCTGCCGCTGCATCCGCGCTTGGGGCACATGCTGACGCTGGGCGGGCGCGGCGGTGCGGTGCTGGCGGGGCTTCTGTCGGTGCGGGTGCCGCCGGGGTCGGTGGACCTGGGCGAAGCGCTGCGGGCGCCCACGCCCGAGGCACGGGCGGAGGGCAAGCGGTTGCGGCGGTTCGAGGCGGGGGCGGCGCTTTCGGACGCGCAGCGGCTGGCGCTCGCCTATCCGGACCGCGTCGGGCTGCGCCGGGCGGGCGACGCGCCCCGGTGGCTCCTGTCGGGCGGCAAGGGCGCGCGGATGGAAGCGGGGGACGCGCTTTCGTCGGCGCGGCTGATCGTGGCCTGCGACCTCGACGGCGACCCGACGGAGGCGCGGGTGCGGCGGGCGCTGCCGATCGCGGAGGCGGAGCTGCGCGAGGTGCTGGGGGACCGGATCGTCTGGGTCGAGGTCTGCGAATGGTCGGCGCGACACCGGCGGGTGGAGGCGCGGCAGCAGGAACGGCTGGGGGCCATCGTGCTCGACGACCGCGTCTGGACGGAGGCGCCGGCGGAGGCGGTGACGACGGCGCTGCTCGAAGGCGTGCGGGCGCTCGGGGTGGGCTGCCTCGACTGGACCAGGCGGGCCCGGCTCCTGCGGGCGCGGATCGCGGCGGCGGACCTGCGGGACGTGTCGGATGCGGGGCTGGCAGACGCGCTGGGGGCCTGGTTCGTGCCCGCGTCCGCGGGCCTGCGCGATGCCGCGGGGTTGGGGCGGTTCGATCCGTTCGAGGCGCTGACGGCCTGGCTCGGCTGGGAGGACGGGCGGCGGCTCGACGCGCTCGCGCCGCCGCACTGGACCACGCCGCTCGGGAGGAAGGTGGCCATCGACTACGGGCCCGACACGCCTACGCTGTCGCTGCGCATCCAGGAGGTGTTCGGCGTGACCCGGCATCCAATGGTCGGGACGATGCCGCTGCGGATCGAGCTGCTCTCGCCGGGGCAACGACCGATCGCGATCACCCAGGACCTGCCGGGCTTCTGGACCGGGGCCTACATCGATGTGCGCCGCGACATGCGGGGGCGGTATCCGCGCCATCCCTGGCCGGAGGACCCGTCAGTGGCGGCTCCGACGGTGCGGGCGAAGCCGCGCGGGTGAGGGCGGTGCGTGGACGCGGGCGGGCTCCGGCGAGCGGCGGCACGCCGGGGAAATGCCGCGGCGGTCGTCGGCGCGCGGTGCCCGGTCAGTGCAGCTTGGCGGCGATCGTCTCGATGGAGGCGTCGATCAGCCTGTCGGCCTCCGCGGCGGTCATCTGGCGGGCAACGACATCGCCCGCGACAGCCGTCGCGACGCGGATCGCCTCATCCCGCACCGCGCGCACGGCGGCGGCCTGAGCGCTGCCGATCTGGTCTTCGGCGGCGGCGAGGCGACGGCCGACGGAGACCTCGAGGTCGGCGCGGGCCTGCTCGGCGGCGGCCTGCGCTTCCGATCTGGCGGCGGCGACGATGGCGTCGGCCTGGTCACGCGCCTCGCGGGACTTGCGGTCGTAGGACGACAGGATCGACTGCGCCTCCTCCCGAAGGGCGCGGGCCTCGGCCAGATCCTTGCGGATGCCGTCGGCGCGGGCGTCGAGCATGCCGGTGAGGCGGGCGGGCACCTTGTAGTAGATCAGGATGGCGAGGAAGACGAGAAAGCCCAGCAGCACGACGAAGTCGGTGTTGCGCAGGGAGAAGAACGGCCCGGTCGCGGCGGCGGCGGGCGTGGCGGCCAGCAGCAGGGGAAGGAGGTAACGCATGTCTCAGTTCCCCTTGACGCGGGTGTCGACGGCCGCGGCGACGGTGGCCTCGTCGGGTTTGCCGCCCAGGGCCAGGATCAGTTCGGCGGCGACGTCGCGGGCGACCTCGGCCACGCTGGCGGCGGCGCCCTTGCGGATTTCGGCGATCTCGCGCTCGCTGTCCGCCGTCTTGGCGGCGATGCGGACGTCGGCCTCGGCAATGGCCGCGTCGAGGTCGGACCTGATCGCCTCGCGCGCCTCGCCGGAGATGCGGTGCGCCTCGGTCCGCGCGTCGGCCAGCGCCTTTTCGTAGGCGGCCTCGGCGTCCTTGGCCTGAAGGTTGAGGTCCTCGGCGCCCGCGAGGTCGTTGGAGATGGTGCCCGACCGTTCGGCGAGGACCGCGCCGATCCGGGGCAGCGCGACCCGGGTCAGGATCAGGAAGATGGCGACGAGGGCGACGACGAGCCAGAAGATCTGGTTGGCGAACCAGGCATCGCAGAGTTGCGGCATGCCGATGGCGTTGCCGAGGCTGTTGACGCAGGCGCCTGCGAGCTCTTGTTCGAGGGGTTCGGTGGCCATGGTCCGGGTCCCGTCAGGTCAGGGGGTCGATGCGGGGCGCGTGGTGCCCCGGGAATGCAGCCGCGGGCGGCCCGGAGGCCCCCCGCGATGCGCAAGGATCGTGTCGCGGCCGTGGGTCAGACGGCGAACATCAGCAGCAGGGCCACGAGGAAGGCGAAGATGCCCAGGGCCTCGGCGAACGCGATGCCGATGAAGAGGGTCGCGGTCTGCGCGTTCGCGGCCGAGGGGTTGCGCAGGGCACCCGACAGGAAGTTGCCCGCCACGTTGCCGACGCCGACGGCGGCCGCGCCCGAACCGATGGCGGCCAGGCCGGCACCGATGAACTGACCCATTTGTGCGATATCGCCTTCCATGTGCATTCTCCTTACGATGGATTGAGGGATCTGGGGTGGGGTGGCGCCTCGGCGCTCCCCGTCGTTTCAGTGACCGGGGTGCAGCGCGTCCTTGAGATACACGCAGGTCAGGATCGTGAAGACATAGGCCTGGATGAAGGCGACCAGCACCTCCAGCCCGTAGATGGCCGTGATCGCGAGGATCGACACCGGCGCGATGGTCGCGAGGGCGGCGAATCCCGCGAAGACCTTGAGCACCGCGTGGCCCGCCATGACGTTGCCGGCCAGTCGGATGGAATGGCTGACCGGGCGCACGAAGTAGGAGATGAGCTCGATCAGCGCCAGCACCGGGCGCAGCGCCAGCGGCGCCGAGGAGACCCAGAAGAGGCCAAGGAACGCCGCGCCGTTGCGCACGAAGCCGAGGATCGTGACGCTGAGGAACACCGCGAGCGCCAGCAGGCCGGTGACCGCGATATGCGAGGTCGTGGCGAATGACATCGGCAGCAGGCCGAGGAAGTTGGCGAAGAGGATGAAGAGGAAGAGCGTGAAAATGTAGGGGAAGAACCGCACGGCGTCCTTGCCGGTCACGTCCTCGACCATCTTGTAGACGAAGCCGTAGGCGAGCTCGGCCACCGACTGCGTGCGGCTCGGCACGATGGCGCGGCCGCGGGTTCCGAATACGAAGAGCCCGACGACGCAGAGGACGGCCAGCGCCATCCAGAAGGTCACGTTCGTCACGGTGAAGAGCCCGACGTTGCTGCCGGCCTGGCCGAAGAGCGGCTTGACGATGAACTGGTCCATCGGGTGGAAGGCGAGACCGTGCTCGCCCTCGCCGCCGCCGAAAGCGATGGCCACGAGGATCAGAACGGCGATGATGCCGACGAAGAACAGCAGCGGGCTGAGGCCGCCCGGCGAGGTCTCTTTGCGGTCAGCGATCCTGTCGGCCATGCCCGTCCCCATCGTTGGGCGCGCCCGCGCCCGGTTCCCGCAGGGCGTCAGCCGCGCTGATCCGCCCCTCAATCTCCTGCGCCGAGCGCATCATCGTCTTCACCCCGGCCGCGAAGCCCAGAAGCACGAACAGGACCATCAGCCAGGGCGTGGTGCCCAGCAGCCAGTCGAGGCCGTAGCCGATGCCGAACCCGATCCCGAGGCCCGCCACCAGTTCGATGACCATCCGCCAGGCAAGCTGGGCCTGCGAATGATGCCCGTCCATGTGGTGCCGGACCTCGACCTTGCGCCGGGCCGCGAGCTTGGCCTCGAGGGCGCGCAGGCGGTCGGCGTCTGGATCGTCGGACATGGGGACCCCACGGATGTCAGGCCGTGGTCTAGGGGGAGGAGGGGACCGAGTCAACGCGGGCGTTCGCTCGGGGTTTTTCTTTTATGGCCAGCGCGTTGCAGGTCTTCCGCTTCGTCGTGCCGCTGCCCGCGCAGGTGGCGGGACATTCAACCGATGCGTTGAACGTCCTTGACCGCCCGGTTCGCGCGGTCCACCGCTCGGCCATGTCCGATGCCCCCCCAGACCCGCTCTCCGCCGCCTTCTCGGCGCTGGCCGACCCGACGCGCCGGGCGATCCTCGCGATGCTGCTCGAGGACGACATGGCGGTGACCGACGTGGCGGCGGGGTTCGGCATTTCGCTCGCGGCGGTGTCGCGGCATCTGGGGGTGCTGGCCCGTGCCGGCCTGATCGCGCAGGAGCGGCGGGGGCGGGTGGTGTGGTGCAAGCTCGACCCGGACGCGCTGCGCGGCGCCTCGGTCTGGATGCAGGGCTTCGGCCAGTTCGACGCGGTGGACGCGGAGGCGCTCGAGCGGCTGATCGCGGCGCAGGAGGCCGATGCGGGAGCCTCCGGCGGGGATATTTGAGCGAGCAAAGACGTCGGGGGGACCGGTCGTCAGGGGGCAGTCGGCGAGGGGGGCAGTCGTCAGGCGAGGCGGCTCTTCAGCGCGGCGATCAGGCTCTCCATGCCCTCGCCGGTCTGCGCGTCCAGACGCATGAGACCGAACTGCACCCGCGCGACCTCTTGGTAATAGGCGGTGAAGACGTAGTTCGTGGCGGCGCCGGCGGCCGCGCCGATCACCGGGATGGTCTGCGCCGCCAGCTTCTGGCCCAGCGGGACCGCGAGGCGCGGGGCAACCTTGGCAACGAGGCCGTGGACCGCGCCGCCCGTCACGGTTAGGCGGAGCGTCAGGAAGCTGAGGTCGGTGCCGTCGTCGCCGTCGAGCGGCCCGGCGGCGGCGAAGACCCTGAGGCAGGCGGCGCGGACCTCGGGGCGGGCGGGGTCGAGCCCGTGCTCGTCGGCGATGGTCTGGATCGCGCGCAGGATGATGGTGGTGGTGACGGGAAGCTCGGCCAGCGCCGAGGGCAGGCCGCCGAAGCCGCCGACCGCCCCGGTGCCGACCGCGATGGCGCGGGTCAGCCAGTCCGGCGCGTCGGCGATGCGGCCGCCCCGCGTGCGGGAGGCGGCGTCGAAGGATTGCTCGAGGGCGGCGGCGGTCGCGCGCTCCAGCCCGGAGCGGACCGGCGCGGGCAGCATCGCGATCAGCCCCTCGGCACGGTCGCCGATGAGGTTGAGAAGCTGGAGGCCGACGCCGGAGGCCTTGCGCATCCGCAGGGCGAGGCGGTCGAGTTCGGCCTCCCGGTCCAGCGGGGGGAAGACCTGGGGCTCTCTCGGGGGGGCGATTCGCGTGTCCATGGACGCCAAGATGGGGGCGGTTCACCCCGGGGGCAAGGCGCGCGTCACCGCGCCCGAGACGCCGGCCCAGTCCCAGGTGCCCAGCACCCGGTCGGGGTTCGTCGGCGGCGGCATGATCACGCCGGCCAGACGTGCGAAGCCGAAGCGGCGGTAGTAGGGCGCGTCGCCCACCAGCAGGATGCGCGCCACGCCGGCGCGGTCGGCGGCATCGAGGCTCGACTGGATGAGGAAGGCGCCGAGCCCCTCGCCCTGCCGCGTCGGATGCACCGCGACGGGGCCGAGCAGCATCGCGTCGTGGGGGCCGACGCGGACCGGCCATTGGCGGACGGCCCCCGAGACCTCGCCGGCCCGCCCCCGCGCCACGAGGCAGAGGTCGCGCGCGGGCGGCACGCCGTCGCGCAGCCGGTAGGACGACAGCTGCGTGCGACCGGGCGCGAAGCAGAGATCGAGGAGGGCCTCGACCTCCCATTGGTCGGCGTCGGTTTCCGGGGAGAGCTCCATCGCGCCCGTTGTGGCGTTTCCTCCGGGGGGCCGCTAGTCCTGCCGCGACAGAACCCGGAGACCAGGATGTTCTACCGCCCCGAGGATGGCCACGGCCTGCCCCACAACCCGTTCAACGCCATCGTCTCGCCTCGGCCCATCGGCTGGATCTCGACGCGCGGCAGCCTTGGCGACAACCTTGCGCCCTATTCGTTCTTCAACGCGGTGGCCTACGTGCCGCCGCAGGTGATGTTCGCCTCGACCAGCGCCAAGGACGACCGGGAGGGCACCAAGGACAGCGTGGCGCAGGCGCGGGAGTCGGGCGTGTTCTGCGTCAACATCGTTGAATATTCGGCGCGGGGAGTGATGAACGCCTCGAGCGGCGCGCATCCGGCGGGCACGGACGAGTTCGGCGTCTCGGGGGCTGCGAAGGCGGAATGCGACACCATCGACTGCCCCCGCGTCGGCGGCGCGCCGGCCTCGCTCGAATGCCGCGTGACACGGATCGTGCAGTTGCCGGGCGCGGCGAACTTCACCGTCTTCGGCGAGGTGACGGGCGTGCACATGCGCGACGATTGCCTTCGGGAGGGGCGGTTCGACGTGCTGGCCTTCGGGCCGATGGCGCGCCTGGGCTACAAGGACTACACGCGCGTCGAGACCCTGTTCTCGCTGGCTCGGCCAGGCGAGGCGTGAGCTCGGCGTGAAGGCCGGGCGGGCGGGCGGTGCGTCAGTGCCCGCCGAGATTCCCGGTGCGCACTCCCAAGGTCGCGGCGATGGCGTCGTCGGGGTCGTCGTCGCCGTCGACCATCAGGTGCCCGGCATGGGTCGGCAGCCGGTGGCAGTCGCGGCTGATGTGGCGCGGCTGCGGCGTCTTGCCCGCCGCCACGTAGCGCCCGGCGACCGCCTCGATGACCCGCAGCGCCGACTGGTCGGCGACGGGGCTCCCGGCGACGCCGACGATCACCGTGGCGGGATCGCCCCTGGGGTCGAACATCTCGGTGAACCCTGACGCCCACGGGTGCCGCCCGCGGGATGCGCTCGATCAGGGGGGCCGCGAAGAGGATGAAGGCCAGCGGGAACGGGACCGCGACGATGCCCGCGATGCGGGTGCGCCCGCCCGGGTTCACGTTGTTCCTGGACTGGCCGATCATGGCGCGGCCGCCCATGCCGCCGAAGAAGCCGGTGACGGTGTTGGCCGCGCCCGGCGCGATGCAGTCCTGCGAGGCGCCGCCGCGCTGGCCCGTGATCTCGCCGACGAGGTGCAGCGTCAGCAGCGATTCGATCGGGCCGATCGCCGCGAGGATCAGCGCTTAGGGCAGGATCACCCGCAGCATGTCAGGGTCGAACGGCACGTCGGGCAGGCCGGATTGCGGCCGACCGCCCGCAATCGAGGCGAGATCGCCCACGTCGGGAACCGGCAGGCCGAAGCCGATGACGACGGCCGCGGTGACCGCAATCCCCGCCAGGGGTGCAGGTATGGCAGTGGTGAGCCTGGGCAGGCCCCGTATGACCGCCATGGTCAGGACGACGAGCGCCAGCTTGAAGGCGAGCTGTGTCGGGCCGAGCCACGCGCCGGTATCGCTCCGGAAGAAATCGATCTGCGATCTGGCGATGACGATGGCGAGGCCGTTGACGAAGCCCCGCAAGATGGGATGCGGCACGAGGCGGATGAACTTGCCCCACCGCATGAGACCCACGAAGCCCTGGATCAGGCCCATCAGGACGACGGTGGCGAAGAGGTATTGCACGCCGATGCCCGGCGGGAAGGCGGCGACGAGGCTGACGATCACGACCGCCAGCGCGCCGGTCGCCCCCGAGATCATGCCCGGCCGCCTGCCGATGAAGGCGGTGATCAGACCGACGATGAACGCGGCGTAAAGGCCGACGATAGGTTGCACGCCGGCGACGAAGGCGAAGGCCACCGCTTCCGGCAGCCGCGCCACCGTCAGCCCGGCCAGCACTTCGACGCGCAGGACGGCGGGCCCGGGGCCGGTGGCGGGGGCCACGCGCAGGTCGAGGCCATCGATATGGTCGGCGAACCTCGCCGGCAGGGAGGTGTTCTGAAGCTCAGAACTTTCCGGGGGAATGTTCAAGGTCAGGGGTGCGGCGGCAGTCCCTTGGCCGGAAGGCCAGCGACGGATCCGGCGGTCGACCGGCAGGTCGGGCAAGATCGCTGTCCACCGGTCGATGCGACCGGGCGCGCCACGACGCCGGCGAGGAGGAAAGCCCGCTCGGGGACGACGGCTGGAAGGACCGCGACGTCGCCCCGATGGACGCGGGGTGCGCCTCCGGCATCCCGGGTTTCGATCACTGCGCAACATACGATCGTTGCGCCTGCGGGGGGAGTTTCCGGATGAGGTTCCGGCCCCGGATGCCGTCCTCGCCGGCGACAGCGACCTGGTCGATTGCCGGGATCGCATGACCATCGGCGGAAGTCGCGACGGCGCCCTGACGGCCCGGAACTTCTTCGCGGCGAGGCTCAAAGGAGGTCCGGGTCGGGGAGAAGCGTCGCGGGCCACGGCTCCGGCCCTGCCGCCGATAGGCTCCTGTGATCCGGCGGGGGCCTCGCAGGGCTGTGCGGACCGCACTAGGCGGGGCGGGAATGCTGTCCACGACACCCATCGCGTCGACGTGCGGGCCACCCTGCCGGACGTCGCTCCGGTGCCGCTTCCCGAGGGCGGGCTTTCCGATGCCGGCGGCACGCGGCGGGCCGACGACCTTGCGACGTCGGCGCGGCGGTGCCTATAACCTCGTTGCATGCGACCTGTCATCGGCATCATCGGGGGCTCCGGCCTCTACCGCGTGGACGGGCTCGAGGGCGCGGTCTGGCGGGCGGCGGAGACGCCGTGGGGGCCGCCGTCGGACGCGCTTCTGCACGGGACGCTCGGGGGCGTGGACATGGTGTTCCTGCCGCGGCACGGGCGCGGCCATGTCCATACGCCCTCGTCCGTGCCCTACCGCGCCAATATCGCGGCGCTGAAGGCGGCCGGGGTGACGCATCTGGTTTCAATCTCGGCGACGGGGTCGTTCCGCGAGGCCATGGCGCCGGGCGATTTCGTGATCGTGGACCAGTTCGTCGACCGCACACGGCTGCGCGAGGCGTCGTTCTTCGGGCCGGGCCTCGTCGCGCATGTCTCGCTCGCCCATCCGGTCTGCCCCGCCCTCGCCACGGCCTGTGCCGCCGCCGCGCGGCAGGCGGGGGCGAAGGTGCACGAGGGCGGCACCTATCTGGCGATGGAGGGGCCGCAGTTCTCCGGCGTCGCGGAATCGCGGCTCTACCGCGCCTGGGGGTGCGACGTGGTGGGGATGACGAACATGCCCGAGGCAAGGCTCGCCCGCGAGGCGGAGCTGCATTACGCAAGCGTCGCGATGGTCACCGACTTCGACAGCTGGCATCCGGGCCACGACACCGTGCGGATCACCGACATCATCGAGACCCTGCACGGCAACGCGGGCAAGGCCGCGGGGCTCGTGGCCGCCCTGCCCGCGCTGCTGACTTCGAGGTGCGGCGCGGGCTGCGATGCGGCGCTCGATCATGCGGTGATGACCGCGCCCGAGGCGCGCGACCCGGCCATGGTGGCGCGGCTGCGCGGGATCGCCGGGCGCGTCCTTTGAGATTTCTGCCGCTGTGGCTGCTTCTCGCCCTGCCCGCCGCGGCGCAGGAGTTCGTCGAGGCGCCCGGTCCGCTCGACGACGGGGCCTTCTACCGCGCCGTCGCCTGCGCGGCCCCTCCGGGCGGTGCCTGCCGCAAGCCGTTCCTGCGCTGGCCCGAGGCCCGGCGGGGCGGCCTGACCGTCGGGCTCGCATCGGTCGCGCCGAAGGGCCGGTCGCCGGACCTCTACCGGCGCGATATCGAGGCGGCGCTGGCGCAGATCAACGCGCTGGAGGCTGGCGTGCGCCTGCGGCTGACGCGGGGCGACGCCGATATCGCGGTGCATGTGGTCGACACACCGCCGGGCCATGTCATGCGCGGCACCGGCATCCCCGACCTCGACGGCCAGGTGCTGCCGCTGGGCCGCGTCTCGCTGCGGGCACGGCAGGGCGTCATCCGCGAGGCGCTGATCGCGGTCTCCGTCCATGCGAGCCCGCGCGAGGCCGCCTCCATCCTGCTCGAGGAGCTTGTGCAGGGGCTGGGCCTGATCACCGACATCGAGGGCCCGGCATACCGCCGCTCGCTGTTCTCGGAGGCGGGAAACACGGTGGTGCGGCTGGCGGGGCAGGACGCCATGGCGCTGCGCCGACACTACGCGCAGGATGTCGCGCGAGAGGAGAGATGATGCATACCAAGACGGTGCGCGACTACATCCGCACGATCCCCGATTTTCCGCACGAGGGCATCCTGTTCCGGGACGTCACCACGCTCTTTGCGGATGCGCGGGGCATGCGGCTCTGCGTCGATCAGCTGCTGGCGCCCTTCGCGGGCGGGGATATAGACGCGGTGGCGGGGCTGGAGGCGCGCGGGTTCATCCTGGGCGGCGCGGTGGCGTATCAGCTCGGCTGCGGCTTCGTGCCGATCCGCAAGAAGGGCAAGCTGCCGGGGGCGACATACGCGCAGGACTACGCGCTGGAATACGGCATCGCGACGATCGAGGTGCACCGCGACGCGCTGCCGCCCGGCGCGCGGGTGCTGCTAGTCGACGACCTGCTGGCGACGGGCGGCACGGCGCGGGCGGGCATCGCGCTCTTGCAACGACTGGAGTGCGAGGTGATCGGCTGCGCCTTCGTCGTGGACCTGCCGGAGCTGGGCGGGCGGGCCGCGCTGGCGCGGATGGGGATGCCGGTCCATACGCTCTGCGCGTTCGAGGGGGGTTGAAGATTCCCGCGCGGGGGGGCGTTCCGGTAATCTTTTGGTAACCTTTGGCTGTCAGAACGAGAGGGTGGCCACAGGCAATAGGCCACCCATTCCCCCCCCGCGCCCTGTCCTCCCCCCGGACAGGGCGCACCCCTTTCAGGGGGCAGGGTTTCTTCCTTCGGATCGCGCTCGTCGCTCCGGGATGACGGCATCTGCTCCCTCCGGGAGGACGGCATCTGCGCGACGGCAGCGGCCGGATCTTCGGGCGTGCCGGCGATTTGCGGGGATCGCGGCGGCGTCCCCCGTGGCGACCGGCGGGGCGGCAACCGCGCTCAGGTCGCCCGCAGGACCGCGCCGGGGTTCATGATGCCCGAAGGGTCCAGCGCCGTCTTGATCGCGCGCATCGCGGCCAGTTTCGCCGGGTCGCCGTAGCGTTCGAGATCGCCCACCTTGTAGCGGCCGACGCCGTGCTCGGCGCTGACCGATCCGTGGTGGGCGTGGACGAGGTCGTGGACGGCGGTCTTGATGGCGTCGCGCTCTCCGTCGTGGTCGGCGCGGGTGCGGCCGGGCATCGGGAAGACGTTGTAGTGCAGGTTGCCGTCGCCGACGTGGCCGAAGCAGTTGATGCGGAACTCCCCGATGGCGGCGAGGACGCCGGTCCCTTCGGAGATGAACCGCGGGATCGCTGCGATCGGCACGCTGATGTCATGCGACGAAATCGCGCCGATGCGGCGGTTGGCCTCGGGAATCGATTCGCGCAAGGTCCAGAAGTCGCGGCGCTGGCCTTCGGACTGGGCGACGGTGCCATCGGTGACGAGCTCCGCCTCATACCCTTTAGTGAAGAGCGATTCGAGGGCCTCCTCCGGGTCGCCGTCGGCGCCGAGGCCGAGGTCGATGAGCACCGACCACTCCGGGGCGCCCAGCGGCAGGCGCACGTCCGGCATCGTCTCGGCCAGGAACTCGAGCCCCATGCGGCCGATCAGCTCGAAGGCGGAGACGCCCTCGCCGATATGGCCCCGCGCGAGGTTCAGGAGGGCGATGGCGGCCTGCGGGTCACGGACGACCATCAGCGCGGCCCCCATCCTCGGCGAGCGGGGCAGCAGCTTGAGCGTGGCCGCCGTGATGATGCCGAGCGTGCCCTCGGCTCCGATCAGCAGGTGGCGCAGATCGTAGCCGGTGTTGTTCTTCCGGAGGGGTGACAGCCCGTGGAGGATGGAGCCATCGGGGAGCACCGCCTCCAGCCCGAGGCAGAGGTCGCGGGCGTTGCCGTAGCGCAGCACGTTCACGCCGCCGGCGTTGGTCGCGAGGATGCCGCCGATCCGGGCGCTGCCCTGCGACGCGATGCTGAGCGGAAACAGGCGGTCGACGGCCTCCGCCGCCGCCTGGACGGTCTGCAGGATGGCCCCCGCCTCCACCGTCATCGCGCTCTCTGCCGTGTCCACGTCGCGGATCGCGGTCATCCGCTCT
>JBBQDX010000051.1:0-19403 GCA_038320125.1 Rhodobacterales bacterium
CTACCGGCCACTTCGCGATCGCCTCGCGACGTTCGAGGAGGCCGGTTTCGTAGCGATCGGCCTGTCTCGGCCCAGACGTGCCGGTGGTCCAGAGTCCAATTTCGACAAGGCTGTCTTCCGCTCGGCGGGTGAGTCGGAGCGTAAGGCTCAATGCTGTGCACGTGCCCGCTCAAAAGCCCACCGAACCGCATCGGTCCCGCTTCCATCGGCCAGATCCCCAGCCCGAGCCTGTGACAATCCCTTGCGGGAGCCCTGCCGGATTTGCATCATGAATGCTTCTTCTCGTTCGAGGAGGCGCAGCCCTGCTCGGAGAGCTTCGCTGGCATTTCGATGGCGCCCGGATGACACCAGGTCCTGAACAAGCCGATCTTGGGTATCAGTAAGCGAAATATTTCGGGTGACCCCGGCAGGCTCCTCTTCATTGACAATATATGCCAATCCCATAGTCGGATCAATCGGGTCCGCTGATGCCGCCGCCACGGCGCGGACCGGTGCCACCCGTGCCGGAGCTGGTCGGCTTCTATCTGACCGAACTCGCCACCTCCACCCGCCGCCGCGCCGACCTGTCGGGCGCCTCCATCGAGTGGCGCCTCTCCGGGATCGTATGGGGCTGCACGCAACGCGGCCACCGCCTCGACCGGCAGGACCGCCATGTCGCCGCCGTGCTCGCCGAGATCCGCCGCCGCCACATTCGTCCGCCGAGGCAGGAGGCGGTCTCGGCGGACGACATCAGCGCGATGATCGCCATCTGCGCCTGCATCCCGCGCCGGTCGGTCGCCCCGCCATTGCGGACCATTTTCACCACCGCCTGCGGCTTGCGACCCGGCAACCCGCTACCTCCACCCATGCGCCCGACGGTCCGCTGATACGCCGCCTTCAGTGTCAGTCCGGCCTCGATCTGCGATGTCGACGCGGCCAGCCCGCTCCGACGATCGCCCAATCCTTCCCATCACGGCGTCGAGAGCCGAAACACGCATGGGCGCTGCCCGGCCCGATCGAGGAAATCGAGAACTCGCACCATCAGTCGACGCGCCCCGCCCGATCGAGCCGCGCCAACCCGTCTTCGCGCCGCGGCGCGACGTCGAGGATGATCTGCGTCGGCCCCTGCACCTTGGCCAGCTCTCGGCCGAGCGACGTTCGCTCTTTTATGAAGGTTTGGTCGTCCGGTTCGGGCTTCCGGTTGGCCGACCTGGCGATCTGGTTGATAGTGCGCGCCACGCCGATGAGCTGGCGCGTGACGTCCCGCAGACCTTCGACCTAGGCCGCATCCGCCTCGACGAATTCGCCGATCCGACGCGCTGCAATCCTGAGGGGCCGGTTTCGTTTGATCCCGAAGACCGCGATCTGGGCGTCAAACTCCACAAGCTCGGCTTCCGTGAGCCGCATTGTGACCACCTTGTCCGCGGGCTTGACCGCGACCTTGGCGTCCGGACCGACCCAATCGCCGCCTTTGATGCGGCGGTCCTTCCAGCCAAGCGGGGTGTCCCTGGCGTCTGTCATCGAAGATACTTCGGCATCTTGCGGAAGGAGATTGGCCTTCTGATATCAAATGTACTGCATTTTGTACATATCCTGCCAATCTACACCTCTCCTACCTACCGATTTCCGTCGAGGTCAGGATTGATCGGCATGGTGCGGCTTGGACCGCCCTGGAGACCGTTGTGGTACTTCCAGAATGTCTGGAAGGAGGGCGCGGGGCCCAAGTCAGGCTTTCCACATGGGAACGGGGCGGGGATAGGCCCGCGATCCAGGCGCTGCCCATTCGTGAAATGCTGCAGCGCGTAATTACGGTCATATGGCCTGGACGCACTGCTGTAGCGCCGATGTATGGGCACGCGATATGGCTGCAATAGGGTATCATGTTGAAAGGGTGAAACCGCCTCACGGACATGCTGTAGTGAGAACAGGGCAAGGCGGTGCTGCGAGGCTGCTGTGGCGGGCAGGGGGCGGCGGGTCGGAAACCAACCCCGTTCTCCAACCTGCGGACGCCGTGCCAAGAGTGAAGGCAGGGAAAAATGAGCGGAGATCGAGGCCAAGATCATCGCGGTTGCCAACCAGCCCGAAAGGTTTTCGGCACGCGACGAGCTGCATGAGGGCCTGAGGCCAGCGCAACATGGCCGCTACCTGATCTTCTTCATCGCCGTGGAAGACGAAAACCCGGATCGTCCGGGTGCTGCGCGGGGCACGTGACTTGCCGAGGCTGTTCGAGGAATAGTCCCGGCCCGCGAAACTCTCAGAAAAAAGCTAATCCCTCCTCCCTGCCGGAGTGCGCAACTGTCGGGTCATGTCGATGCCATGTGCCGTCTTGCGGGCCATGAGGAAGACGTTTCCAGTGGTTCGCGTCCGGATGCGACCGATCGTGTCCTTCTCCCGCGTCTCGGGCGCGCCGACCGACTGCTCGCCCTCGTATTCGACCACGAAGAGCCGCCCGTCAGGCGAGCCGCGCGACTAAATCGGGATTGAAGCGGTGGCCGACGCGGGGCAGGAAGAAAGGATGTGGATGGCGCGCGACGTTGCGGGTCCAGACCTCCACCTCGTCGAGACTGTCGAGCGCCCATCCACACTGGAACTCCTCTGCGTTCGCATCGCCATCGATCAGCGGTGCGCGATCGACGCGGAGCAGGTGCCTCCGAAACCGAAAGGACCTGTGGCTGGGTCGGGACGGTGGCGTAGATCCCGACGTCGAACCGGACGATCTGACGCGTATCGTGAGTTGGCGCGGCTTTGGCCTCGATCAGGGCCATCTGGTAGGCACGGCGGCGGACATCTTCGCGGATGGTGATCTCAAACCCGCCTCTCCTCCGGATATTCGGAGAATCCGCGGGTCGATTTTCCGGACCTCCGCGGCGCGCATGGCCAAGCCCTTCCTTGCCACGAATCCGACCGGCGGGATGGTTCCGAAGCCTGAGTGCGGGTGGTGATGATTGTAGTCGGACCGCCAGTCCCGGATCTGCTCGCGCGCATCGGCCAGCGACGAGAACGGCGTCCCGTCGAGAAGCTCGTCTCGCAAGACCGTGCGGTAAACCTTCAGGATCGTGTGCAAGCGCACTCGAACGCATGACCTCACCTGCCTGCTCCGATCATGATGGACTCTCACCGTGGCGCTCTCGGCCGCCTGGCGCGCCATTGTCCGGATGCGCACGGCCGCATCGCCCTCCGTCCGTTCGAAAACAGGATCGCTTGCATGAAATATTTTGGAAAATCAATGTATTATTAACAAGACAGCTTCACATTGGAAACCCAGAAAGCCGCTTTCGACCAAGCGGATCGCTCCGGAGTTCCCGCCATCTCCCGCATGTATTATTTCGACGCGCTCAGAAGCTTCTGCATGGTCTATGGAATCTTCTTCCATGCACAGTCCGTGGCCGGTTTCTGGCTCTCGTCCGCGATACACGAAGCGTCCGGCTTCTTCAGGATGGCCACCTTCTTCTTCGTATCGGCCTTTCTCGCGGCGATGATCTTCGAGAGGAAAGGCCTGTTCGACACGCTCCGGTCGCGGGCCCTCGCGCTCGGCGTTCCGCTGGTGGTCAGCTACCTGACCCTCGTGCCGCTCGCCAAATGGGGGCAGTTCTCGATCGCGCGCATGCCCGATGGCGGCCCCGCGAACCTGGCCAGAATTTTCTTCAAGATGGTCACGTTCGAGTTGTCGGGCGCGTATCTGCATCTGTGGTTTCTCATCGTCCTTCTCCTCTATCTCTCCACCGCGCCCGTGGCGCTCGCCATGTTCCGCCTCGAGATCTTCGGACGCTGGGCGCGTGCGATCGCACGCAAGATCCCGAGACCCGCGCAGGTCGCCGTCCTGGCCTTGATCGTCGGCGCGGGGTGTGCGCTTTCAATGAGCGTGATGATGGCCGTTCTTCCAGAGCGCGCCCATTCCAGCACATTGGTGAACGGCTGTTTCCTCAACTACCCGTTCTACCTGATGGGCCTCGCGGCTTATGTCTTCCGGGACGGATTCACCAACCTGTTCCGCCTGGATCCGGTCGCCCTGGGCGCGGCCTGTCTCTGCGTGCTCTTGCTCCTCACGATGCCGGACGCGTTGCCGCAACAGGCCCGATGGTTCCTAAAAGGCGCGGTCAATACTGTGGCGGCACTCGGTCTGACCGCCCTGTTCGCCAGGTTCCTGAGCCGCCCGGGACCACGGCTCGCATTCCTGAGCCGCAGCATCTACAGCGTCTATCTGGTGCATTTCACCTTCATCTTCCTGTTCGGTTATCTCTTTGCGGAGCTCGGTGCCACAGGCGCCGTGCTCTACTGTCTCGTGGTTCTGTGCTCCGTCCCGGCCTCCGTGGCGTTTCATGTCGCGGTCGTCGAGCCATGGTCAGCGATGCGCTTTCTCTTCAACGGCCGCATCACCAGCCGCGCGCGAACCGTCTCGACTCCCGCCACCAATGTTCGGCTTGGCATCTGAACAAAGGGCTATCCCACATTTCGCAAGGGTCGGACCGTCCCGGCCATGCACGAATAGAGGCGGCGCGCGCGGGTCACGCGGCGCGGTTCCCGGCGTCGGTCCCCACGACACCGCCGATGAACCTGAGTCCATCGGCAGTCCACCGGCGACCGATCGCATCCGGTTCGCCCTTTCGAACGGTGCTGGCCTTTCGAAGCGGCCGGTCCGCCAGGCGACCGGTTCCGGCCTTCGTTTCGCGCGCGAAACAGACGGCTCCACAGACGGCCCCTGCCCTATCCGTCCTCGCCGGCCCGGGTGGCGCGGACGTAGCCCAGGAAGGCCGCGCTCGGGGCGCGCAGGACAGGCCGCCCGCTGGCGGCCCAATAGATCCGCCAGCGGGCCTCGAGCGCATGCACGTCCCGGCCGGGCGCCAGCCCGCGGGCCGCCGCCAGCGTCTCCGCGGACAGGGGCCCGAGGGCGGCCCCGAGCGCACTCTCGCGGTTGCGGGTCCGCTCCAGGAGCCCTGGGCGCGGGGCCACGCGGATGATGTCGCCGGCCTCTTCCCAGAGCTCGTAGTCAGGCAGGATATCGGCGGCGATCATGTCGCGCACCATCCGGCGAAAGACCCGGCGGGGGGAGGCCGAGCCCGATTTCAGATGCAGGATGTCGAGCGAAATTCGCCAACCCTCCTGGCGGCCGCAATGCTTGCGGGCCAGCTCGTAGATACGGCGCTCCAGGGGCTTGCGAAGCTGGAAGTAGCCGCGATCGATGGTGAGCACCGATTTCGAGCGGACCGCGTGATAGAGCCAGTCCGACAACACGACCGACACCGAGACCATGCGGCCCGCCCTGCCCTCCGCCCTGCCCTCTGTCCGGCCTCCGGCAGCCCTGGTGCGGCGCACGACCCGCCAACTCTCGATCAGGCCGAAGCCCGTCGTGACCTCGTAGGTGCTTCCCTCCCGGCGGTCGGCGAGATTGGTGGTGATGCGGGTGCCCGACAGGCGCTGGAATGCCGCCACAAGGCGCCGGTAGGCATCGCCGGATGTCTCGCGCCCGGTAGCGAGCAGAAGGTCGTGCGCGCGGAGCGTCAGCGTGCGGGAGATCGGCCGGCCGGCATTGGAGGCCGCCATCAGCTGGCTCACGCAGTAGATCAGGATGTCCTTGTCGTGGATCGTGGCCAGGCCCTTGACGCTGGGCGTGACCTCGATCGCGACATCGTTGTGCGTGTAGCGCAAGATCCGCAGATCGGGCCGGGTCGACAGGCTGAAGACCGGATGCTCCATCGTCGCCATGTCGTCCTTCGGCAGAGCATCGAAGATATCGCAGACGAAGAAATCGGTCTCGGTGAACTCCGCGAAAGGTATGGACGAGGACCCGGAGGCGACGGACATCGGTCCGGGCCCGCGGTCCGAGTCGTATGCCTGCACGGATCCCTTCCGTCGGGACGGGGACGTGGACACAAAGGGACCCTCCTGCTCGGACGCCTGCTTGAGATGCGGCTTTTGGTCCCGGCCAGATTAGCGACGCCGATAGCCCTCCGTCCAGCACGGCCTGTGGAAAACCTGGCCCCGTCTCGGGGTTTCGGAATCGCGCGAACGGGGTTTCAGTGACACGTCTTCGGGGTTTCGGAATCGCCTGGACCGAAATCCGACCGAATTTCATGCAGTATTTCAGGCACTTTGCCTGGTGCGTTCATCCCTTAACTAGATATAACCATCCTCTAACGAAACTTCGCGAGGCAAACCGCGGGACGCGCAGCCAATATCCTGCCAAAATCGCGGGACTCACTTCGGCAGATTCCGAATCGCATGTCACAAAATCAGGGATTTGGCAGAGAATGTGCCGGTTTCGCTTTCATGTATCGTTCTTTTCGATATCATGCGTAAAAGACGAAACATCGGAGCGCAGGAATGGCCGCAAACCCATCCGAAACCAGGCGCGGGGCCAGCGATCTTCCCCCCTATTTCAACATCAACCGTGCCGCGGCACTGGCCGAACTGGGCAACCCGGCGGATACGGGCGATCTGCGCGCCATCGCCGAAGCCTGCATGCGCGGCCGCGAGGATCTGGCCAGGCGCGGGCTCGATGCGACGGGCACCCGCCAGCTGCGTCAGTTCTCCACCTGGGAGATCACGCGCTACCTGATCCCCGTGGCCCAGGCCCACTTCCGCCGCGTGCTGCGTCTCAATCCATCGCTGCCGCAGGGGCGCTCGGAGACGGAAAACGGCGCCAAGTGGTTCACCCTCGACGAGGTCCTGCGGCTGCGGGCCTTCTTTGCCGAGGGCGGCAGCCGCAACAAGGAATACCAGCCCTGGCGGCCCGCGGACCTGCCCGCCAAGATCGTCGCCGTCGCCAACTTCAAGGGCGGCGTCGGCAAGACGTCGACGGCCGCGCATCTCGCCATGTCGGCCGCGCTCGACGGCTACCGGGTGCTGGTGATCGACCTCGACAGCCAGGGTTCCATGACCTCGATCTTCGGGGGCCGGGTCGCCGATGAATGGCAGACGGTCTATCCGCTGATCGCGCGGCATTACGCGACCCATCTGCGCGCCGACAACCAGCGCCGGATGGACCGGGGCGAGGCCCCCCTGCCCTTCGACGAGACGCTGAGCGAAGCGATGACGGCCACCGCGCCCGATCTCATCCAGAAGACGCACTGGCCCAACATCGATCTTCTGGGAGCGCAGCTGAACCTTTACTGGGCCGAGTTCCAGATCCCCGTCTGGCGCATGGCCGCACGCGGCTGGAAGCTCTGGGACGCGCTCCTGGACAGTCTCGACCGCGACGGCATCCTCAAGGCCTACGACCTCGTCTTCGTCGATACCCCCCCGGCCCTCGGCTACCTCACGATCAACGGGCTGGCGGCGGCGGATATCCTTCTGGTGCCGACGGGAGCGTCGTTTCTGGAGTTCGACTCGACGGGCCGGTTCTTCGACATGCTGCACACCACCTTCGGCTCCATCGAGGAGGGCGAGAACGTCGCGGCGCGGGCCCTGGGGCGCCCGGAAATCGCCTTCGAATGGGACGCCGTCCGCGCCGTCATCACGCGCTATGACGGCAGCCAGCAGGCCGAGATGGCCGCGCTGATGCAGACCTATCTCGGCCGGACCCTGTCGCCGGATCGTCAGGACTTCACCGCGCTGATCGGCCAGGCGGGAGAGCAGGTGAACGGCATCTACGAGGCCGACTACCGCGATTTCAATCGCGAGACCTATGCCCGCGGGCGGGCGACCTTCGATGAGACCTATGCCGCCTTCAAGCGGCTGCTGATCGGCACCTGGCGGCGCGACGAACTGGCGCTGCGGACGCAGGAGACCTGACATGGCCAAGCGACGACGCCTGACACCGGCTCCCGGGCTTGATCTGGGGCGCGCACCCGATCCGGAGGAAACCTCCAGCCGTTTCGCACGCGAAACGCTCGAGACGAAATCCGCCCTGTCGCCGATCGCGGCGATGGCCGGGGAGATTTCGCGCCATGCGGCGATCGACGAGATCGCCGGCGCGATGGATCGGGCGCGGCAGGAAGGCCGGCTGGCCGAGGCGCTGCCGCTGGAGGCCGTGGTCGCCGACCATCTGATCCGCGACCGCGCGGTGATCGACGAGGGGGAGATGGCGGCGCTGGTCGAGAGTCTGCGCGCCCGGGGCCAGCAGGTTCCGATCGAGGTGACGGATCTGGGCGACGGTCGATATGGCCTGATTTCCGGCTGGCGGCGGCTGACGGCGTTGCGGCGGCTGGCGGAAGAGGATGCGGGTCCTGCACTCGTCGTGGCGTTCCTGCGACGACCCAAGGGCGACGCGGAGGCTTACCTGGCGATGGTCGAGGAGAACGAGATCCGGGCGGACCTGGGGTTCTGGGAGCGGGGCCGGATCGTCGCCCGGGCGGTCGAGCACGGGGTCTTTGTGGACGTCAGAACGGCTCTGAACGGCCTGTTCGGCTCCGTTCCGCGGGCCCGGCGGTCCAAGATCGGAAGTTTTGTGGCGCTGGCCCAGAGGCTCGACGGGCGGTTGTCTTTTCCGCAGGCCCTGACCGAGCGTCTGGGGCTCGCCCTGGCGCAGCGCCTCAAGGCGGCCGACGAGACGGGAGGGGATGCGCCCGAGATCCTGCTCGCCACGCTTGCGACGGCGGTGTCAGGTGCGGCGACGGCGGAGGCCGAGATGACCGCAATCTCCGGATGGCTCTCGCAAGGGCTGGGGCCTGCGCGGACGGCTCGGGGCGGGGTCGCGACCGGCCCGGATGCAGGCGGTGGAGCATCCACGCAGAATGTGGCAGCCCCGCGTCTCGCGGATATCCATGTGACGCTGTCCGGGCCCGAAGGGCGGCAGATGCTGACGATCTCGGGCCCGAAGGTCGATGCCGAACTGCGGGCCCGGATCGAAGCCTGGCTGAAAGTCGGGGCAGGGCGGTAAGGATGTTTCGCAGGCGAAACGTGACACCGACGGTCTGAAGTCCCCCTGTTTCGCGAGCGAAACAGGGGGCGGGGATCAGAGGAAGATCTCGAGATCGTTCTGCGTCGTGTTCCGAACCGGATCCGAAGGCAGGCCTGGTTCCTCTGCCGGCGATGCGACCGGCACCTCGAAGGCCGGAGCCGATGCAGAGGTGCCGTCCGCGCCGACGCCCTCCGAAACGCGGGTTCGCAGGACGAATTCGTCCACCAGCATGGAGAAGGAGTTGGCCCCCTTATCGGCCCAGCTATGCCCGACCGTCAGCCCGAAATAGCTCTTGTCCGCCGTCACGCCGCTGGCCTCGCCCTCGGCCACGACCCGGTCGTCGACGCGCAGCGACATCTTTCCCAGATCGTCGTCGTAGGCGACGCCGAGGCGGTGCTCCTCGCCATCCGCAAGCGGGTTGCCGTCGGTCGTCACGGAGAAGCTGCCCTCGTCGGTCTCCAGCTTGAAGCGCAGCGACCCGTCGCGGCCCGTGGTGACCTCGAACGCCTTGTGGAAATGCAAAAGCGCGCCGGAGAGGTCGCCCGTATCGGCGGTGACGTCCATCTCGAGGCTGAAGGCCTCGAGACCATGCAACTCATCCACCCTCCGGTCTATCTGGAAGGTATGGTCCGTTCCGATGCGGTAGCTGGCGTCGGTGCCCGACTGGACGAGCGCGTCCCTGTCGAACCGGTTCAGCGACCGGTCGACAGGATCCGCCTGAAAGTCGAGATCGACGACGACCGGACCGAAAGGTGCCGTCGGCGATGCGGGAGCCGACGGTGTGTCGCCATCGGCCTCCGGCATCTCGTCGGGCACAGTCTCGGGAACGGTTTCCGGCTCCTCGGGAGCGACGGGCACCGGCGGCTCGGAGGCCACGGGCTCCGGGTCCAGGGGCTGGGGATCGGTTCCGTCATCCTTGGTATCGAGATCCGACCGGGACGGTTCGGCGTTAAGAGTCAGGTTGTTGACCACGGCATCGACGCCAGCCGACCATTTGCTGCCGAGGATGAGATGGTGAGACGCCAGTCCCGCGGTCGTCCCTCCGGCATCGGTCTCGCCGACGATGGTGCCGTCGACGTAGAGGCTGAGTCGTTCGCCGTCGTAATCGAAGCCAAGTTCGTGGAACCGGCCGTCGTCGATGGTGACGCTGCCGCTGTCGACGGTGAACTTGCCCTCGTCGGTCTTGAGCGTGAAGCGCAGCGTGCCGTCGCCGCGGACCGTCGCATCCATCACTTCGTGCAGCAGCAGGAAGCGGCCGGAATCGCCATTCAGGATCTTGAGATCCATCGTCATCCCGAAGGATTCGAGGTCATGGATCTGTTGGGAGCCCCGACTGATTTCGACCCGGTTCTGGCCGCCGATCTGATAACCCTCCGACAGCGCCTGCGCACCCACCACCGTCACTCTCGAGTCGTAGGAGGAAGTGTCGCCGACGGGGCCGTTCAGGTCGATGTCCAGGAGCGTCTTCGACTGCACCTCGATCGACCGGTCGGATTGGTCCACCAGGCGGCCGTCCCGGTAGATGCCCAGGCTGACGTCCTGCGTTCCCGCGTCGGCGAAGACGTGATCGACCGTCTCGCCGCGCAGCACGGTGCCGTCCCCGAAGGTCCAGACGAAGTCGTATCCGTCCCCGAGCCGGCCACTTTCGTCGACCGAGCGGCTGGCGTCGAAGGTGAACCCGTGGAAATTGCCGCGGTCGACATCGATGGTGAAGATCGCATCGATGCCCGCGTTGCTACGGCCCTTGGCCTCGGTCAGCGAACTGCCTGCAATTCCGTTCCATGGGCTGTCGGGGCGGAGGCGGAAGTCGAGATTGTTGCTGCCGCCCCCGCCGAGCGCGTTGACGAAGTTGGCGCCGACATAGTTCGGATCGTTGGGTTGCGAGTAGCTGAGGATCTTGTTGCCCGAGAGACTGGTGCCGCTGCCGGCAATGGTGCCTGACGTGATATTGTCGGCGATGACGCCCTCCGTGACGTTTGTGAAACGGATCTGCGGGGCTCGGCTGTTACCGCTCTCCCCGGAGTTGTCGACAACCTTGGCCGTATTGTTCCACAGGACGGTATTGTTGCTGACATCCACGTCCGTGGCGCCGAAGACGGCGATACCGTTGGTATTGCCGGAGCGAACCAGATTGTCCGAGATGTCGATGTTCTCGTAGCGATGGCCCTTGTCGCCCCTGCTGTATTGCTCGTTGCCGACGAAGATGCCCTGCGCCGAGGAGCCGCTTCCCGAATCCAGGGTATTGCCACGGATCTCGAGATCCCTGGTCACCAGCTTCGCATTCGACGACCAGACCTGGATGAAGTCGTTATGGTTGAAGGTCCGCGTCGTGCCGATGAAATCGCGCATGTCATTGTCCGACACCACAGTCTGCTGCACCCCCGCAAGGCGCAGCCCGTCGCCTTGAAGGCCGGAGAATTCGTTGCCGGTGACCGACGCACCGGTCGTCTCCTGAATGCTGAGACCGTGGTAGTAGTCCGCCACGGTATTGCCGTCGAAGCTGAAGTCTCTGGAGTTGCGCACGAGGCCCAGGGTCTCGCCCAGAACGGTTCCCGCCTGTCCGGGACTGTAGCGGCCGACCGCATTGGAGGCGAACGCCGAGTTCTCGATCACGATGTCGGCGCTGCCGCTCACCATCACGTCCTTGTGCCAGCCGGGGCGGGAGACGTCGCTGCTGTCGATCCGGAAGTCCGAAACGGTGACATTCTCGACCTTGTCGAACGAGATCCGGTACAGGAGGGTCGGCGCGTCGTCATTGGCCGAGATGATGGCCACGTGGTCCTGGCCGCCGCTGCTGAGGGCGATCTCGATCGGACGGCTGCCTTGCGCCACCTCGATCGTGCCGCCGCCGCTTCTGGACAGTGTGTTGTAGGCATCCTTGAGCGACCCGGAATCGGAAACGGTGACGGTCGCGGCGTTGGGTGTGATCGGCATGTCTGACTCTCTGTCTGTTGAATGGATATGCGTTTCGTTGACCGCCAATCCTTTGCGGGCTGGAACCCGTCTTCATATGTTGGCCGGGGCTAACTGAAGCATCCGCCTTGAAAACGATAGACAGGCGTCCGACGCGCGCCGAACTTTGCCGACGGCAGGAATTTGCCGAAGTCAACTATCCGGAAATAATAAGTTTTCTGATTTCCTGGCTTCGAGAATCCGTGCGCCCGGACCCGTAGGCGGGTCGTCGCGGTCCGGGTGTCGCCCGTCCCGCAGCGCTGTCCGACCCCTCCCGGCCCGGCACGAACGCGATCCTTGTTCCCCGGTCGGGCGCGGGGCATTAGGCAACATTCGGGATCGTGGAGTTTCTTGCATGGCCATCGGCGTCATCCTCGTCAGCTACAACACCGGGGCGGTCCTGCTGGATTGCCTCGAAAGCCTGCTGGCGGCCGCCCGAGCTCCAGGCGCGCCCGAACTGCGCGTTCTGGTGGTCGACAATGCCTCGCCCGACGCCACGCTGGACCGGCTGAGGACCTGGGCGGACGGGTCGGTGGAATGGTCCGGCGCCGGCAAACCGTTCACGACGCGCGATCCGCGCGATCCGGTCACGCTGGACGTCCGGGACCTCGGCACCGACGGGCGGCATCCGACGCTGGGCACGGCCGCGGACGGGGTGGTCGGGTTCCTGCAGGCGGGAGCGAACGACGGCTTTGCGGCGGGCGTGAACCGGGGGTTGGAGACGTTCCGAGCCATGAACGAGGTGGATTACTTCTGGATCCTGAACTCCGACGCGATGACCGAAGCCGATACACCGGCCGCGCTGGAACGGGCGGCGCGGGCGGCCGAGGCCGCGGGTGGCTTCGGCATCATCGGCGGGCGGACCTTCTATGTGCAGCCGCCGTTCATGATCCAGACGGATGGCGGCGGGGTTGATCTCTGGACCGGACGGCTGCTGCCGGCGACACTGGGCAAGCGGGGCCGCGACGTGCCGGGGCCGTCGCCGGACGCGCTGGACTACATTCCCGGCTGCCACATGCTGGTCAGCCGGGCGTTCCTCGACCGGGCCGGGCTGATGCCCGAGGACTACTTCCTCTATTTCGAGGAAATCGACTGGTGCCTGCGCCGCGGCGACCTGCCGCTGATCTGGATCGCGGATGCGCCGATCCACCACGACAGCGGCGCCTCGATCGGGTCGCAATCGATGACGTCCGGGCCGTCGCCGCTGGCGGCCTACTGGATGTTCCGCAACCGCCTGCGCTTCGTGAAACGCTGGAACCCGAAAGCCCTGCCGGTGGCGATGGCCTATTCATTGGGCAAGATCGCGCAGTTGCAGCGCCGCGGATACGGGCCGGCCGCCCGCGCGGCGTTGCGCGGCGTCACCGGGCGGCCGCGCACCTGAAGAGGACAGGTGGCGGCCGTCAGGCCGTGCTGCCGCCGTCCACCGTGACGATGGTTCCCGAGACGCGGCCGGCTTCCGCGCTCAAGAGATAGGCGATCGCGCCGGCGGCGTCCTCGGGGGCGGCGAGCCCCAGGGGCGCGCGCCGCCGGATCGACGCCATCTGATGGACGTCCATGCCCTGCGTCATCTCGGTTTCCATGTAGCCCGGCGCCACGCAGTTCACGGTGATGCCCCGCTTGCCCAGTTCGCGCGACAGCGACCGCGTCATGCCCTCGAGACCGGCCTTGGAGGCGGCATAGGCGGCCAGCCCGTTGAACCCCGTGGAGGCGATGATCGACGAGACGTTGACGATCCGGCCCGCCCGCGCCGACAGCATCCCGCGCGAGACGTGCTTGGCCAGAAGCAACGGCGCCGTGAGGTTGATCCGCAGCACCCGCTCGATATCGGTGCGGTGCATCGTGGCCAGCACGCCGTCCATGCCGATGGCGGCGTTGTTGACGAGGCCCCAGAGGTGCCCGTGCTTGCCCACCAGATCGGTGATCAGCCGCGGAATCGCCTCCAGCTCGCCGACGTCGAAGGGCACGAAGGAGACCCGTCCTTGCGAGCGATCGATCAGGGCCTGGTATTCGGGGCTCAGCGTGCGGCTCGCCCCGACGATGCCGTAGCCCTCGGCATCGTCCAGAAGCCGGGTGGCCGTGGCGAGGCCGAGCCCGCGGGACGCCCCCGTGATCAGAACGGTCTTCATCGCTTATGTCCCCGCTCGCACGAGTTTCCCCGATGCGTTGATCTCGAAATCCTCGACGAAGCGCAGGCTGGCCGGCATCGCTTCCCGGTTCAGGCCGTCCCGGCAGGCCGCCTTGATGGCGGCGCGGGTCTCTTCCATGTCGGCGCCCTCGGCGAGCTGGATCTCCGCCATCACCAAGGCCCCCATCACCGGGCTCGACTTGCCGGAGACCCGGACGAGGGCCACGCCGGGCACCGCTTTGATGACCGCCTCGACGGTCTCGGGATGGACCTTGGCGCCGCCCACGTTGATCGCCCCGTTGTCGCGCCCGAGGAACGTCACGCGCCCGTCCGCGACGGCCACCCGGTCGCCGGAGCGGATGAACCCGGCGGCGTCGATCTCGATGCCGTCGGCGCCCGCAGCCAGGGCCGTCTCGGCCGGGCGGAGCCAGAGGATGTCGTCGCGGACCTCCATCCGGACCCGGCCCGGCGCGCTTTGCAGATAGGCTTCCGGGAACCCCGTCCGGCCGTCCGTGACCGAGAAGCCGACCCCGGCCTCGGTCGAGGCGTAGATATGCGTGACACGGGCGTCGGGGAATGCCTTTGCCAGGGCATCGAGCGTGGATTGGTCGGCGATCTCGCCGCCGAGCGTGACCTGCCGGAGCGCCAGCCGCGCATGGCCGGGGGTCATCAGCACCCGGCGCCACAGAGTCGGCGTCGCCGAAAGATGGCTGCAGCCGTGGTCGGCAAGGGTCGCGATCTGCTCGCCGATCCCGGCATCGGGGTCGGTGACGATCAGGCGCCCGCCGCCGATCAGGGCCTGCAACGCGACCTGGAGGCCGGCGAACCGGGTCGGATCGTAGAGCAGGCCCCAGGCCGGGCGGGTCGCCGGCGGGAAGCGGTAGACGCTCTGCGACAGCGACCGCAGAGTATGCGGAATGATCTTGGGAACGCCCGTGGTGCCCGACGTCGTCATCAGCCAGCGCGTGGAAACCCCCGCCGGACCCGTCTGGCTTCCGGCCGGGTCATCGGGGCACACGATGCGCAGATCCCCCCCGAGCGCGGAGAACTGATCCGACAGGCAGATCGTGCAGCGGGCTTTCCGCGCCAGTTCGACCACCAGCTCAGGCGACAGGCTCCGCGACAGCAGCAGGATGGCTTCGACCCGCCCGTCGAGCGCTGCCAGCATGCGCACCGCCTCGAACGGATCGGCCACGGCAAGGGCGATCCGGTCGGTCGGCGCGATTCCGTCCGGCAGGCCCGCCGCGGCGAGGTCCGCCTTGGTCGCGCTCCGGCCTCCGCTCCCCTGCAAGACCGGGTCGCCGCCGTCTCCGGCGATCCGTTTCGACAGCTCGGTCATGCCGCGGGCCGGTATTTCTCGTAGAAGGCCACGAACTCCGCGAAGGTCTGGGGGTAATAGGCATCTTCGGCCAGCACGAAGGGGTCGAAGCCGAGCTCCTCGTCGAGGGTCGACACGAAGATCGCGAAGCCGAGGCTGTCGAGACCGGTCTCGAGCAGGACGGTGTCCGGCTTCAGTTCCGGAACCTCGGTCCCGACCTCGAGCTTCCAGACATCGCCGAAGACGCGGCGGATTTCCTCTTCCAGATTGGTCATGCTGTTTTCCTAATGTTGCACGGGGGTCGCGTTGCCCTTGTCGAGGCGAATGCCCCAGGGGCCCGTGACGATGTCCTTTTCCACGACGCGGGCGGGGTTGCCCATGACGACGCTGTTGGACGGCACGTCGCGGCCGACCACGGAATTGCCGGTCACGATCACCGAATCCCCGAGCGTCACGCCTGGCAGGATGATGGCTCCGAAGCCGATGAAGCAGTTCCTGCCGATATGCACGTCGACATGGCGGCGGTTGATGAAATCATGCGTCAGGACGGCGGCCCCGGAGGTGATGGCCGTGAAGTCCCCGATGTGGATTCCCGCCGGATAGGTCTTGTCCAGCCGGCTTCCCAGCGAGATGCGGACGTTGTCGCCGATGTCCATGCCGTAGACGCGACGATACAGAAACATCGTACCCGGCTGGACGATGTTTCTGTGCGCGAAGGTCCTGATCCTGGAAAGTAGCGACATGGGCGTCTCCATTTGTCGAGGCCCATATAAGAAAGATGGTGCGGATGCCAGAATGGCGCGGGCAACATCCTGTTTTCCGATCAGGACGGATTCGCCCGCCGTGCCCTGTGCCCCGTGAGCCGCCGGGCCAGCAGGAAGCCCAGCCAGACGCCCAGGGTATTGGTCATCAGATCGGTCACGTCGGCGTAGCGGTAGGCGCAGTCGTACCAGCCCAGATTGCCGGTGAACTGCGTCACCTCGATCGCCAGCGAAAGCCCAAGGCCGCAGGCCGCTGCCATCCATGCGGATCGCAGCAGCAGCGTCAGGGCCGCGCCGGGCAGCATGAAGAACACCACGTTCATCACCGACGACACGAAGGTCAGGTCGGTCAGGAGCCGCCAGACCTGACCGGTCCGGGCAATATTGCCAGCGATGCCGCCGAGGCCGTCGAAGGGCTGAAGGATGACCCGCGCGGCGGTCGTCCCGCAGTCGAAGGTGGCCGGATCGGGAAAGGGGAGGAGCGTCAGGAAGACCGCGAAGAGCGAGCTCAACAGCAGCGGCACGAGCCGCGGGAACCAGATCAGGAGTGGCACCGACAGCGGGATGCCGATCAGGCCGGCCCAAACGATGGCGCTGGCCACATAGGTCGCGGCCCAGGTGGCGAAGGCCAGGATTTCCCCGATCATCGGTGTCGTTCGCCGCAAAGGGGTTCACGCATCGTCCGGTGTCCTCCGCAAGCGAACGGGCAGCACTGCAATGTCAGGCACCGTTTCAGGGGTCGCGCCTGATCGCCTGCCGCAGCATCCAGCCGGCGCGCGTCAGCCGCAGCCGCGCCAGCGTGGCGAGCGCCGCGCGCCGCTCCGCCCCGCTCAGCCGCGGATCGCGCAGGATCCGCGGCGCATGGGCGGGCACCGAAGCGGGCAGGGCGGTGAGCGCCCGCGCCGCCCAGGCTGCCCGCGCGGACAGGCCATGGCGGCGGTCGCGGGCCTGCAACCCCCAGCTCTCCTCGGTCAGGCGCCGCCATTTCTTCACCAGCGCCGCCCAGTCGGAGCGGGTCGGATGGGACACCGCCAGCTCCGGCGCGTAGTGCAGCGCGAACCCCGCCGCCGTCGCCCGGCGGCACCAGTCGAGATCTTCCGACAGGCCCGGCACGAAGGGACCGGTGGCCGCGAACACGGCGCGGGTGGTGATCAGGTTGGCGGTCACCGAGAAGCCCTTGTCGGCGATGTAGCCGGCCTGGTCGAAGGCGAAGACCGTCTCGAACCCCTCCGCCCCGCTGCGGGGGCCCGGCGTCTCGTCGAAGACGTCGACGCGGCCGCCGGTCACGGCATCTCCCTGACGCATGGCGATGCCTTGGGCGGTGGCAAGCCAGTCGGGCGCGGGGAGGCAATCGGCGTCGAGAAAAGCCAGACAGGGGGCCGTCGTCGCGGCGACACCGGCGTTGCGCGCGGCCGCGGCTCCCTTCTCCGGCTGGGTCACGATCGTCACGTCCGGATGCGCGGTCCGCACCGGCGACAGGTCATCGGTCGAGGCATTGTCGGCCACCACCAGTTCGGTCGCGCAGGTCAGTTGCGGTGCGAGCGCGTCGAGGCAGCGCTTCAGGCGGGTCACGTCGTTGTAATGCGGGACGATGACGGCGAGGCGGGGCAGGGCCGTCATGTCCGGACCATGTCCCGGGCCTTGCGGCGCGTCATGCCGCGGGGCCCGCCGGGATCCGCCGCTGGCCGACGACGCGGGCGGGGATGCCGACGGCGATCGCTTGGGCGGGGATGTCGCCGCGCACCAGGGCGCCCGCGCCGATGATGGCCCCGTCGCCGATCGTGACTCCGGGCAGGACGATGACGCGGGTGCCCAGCCAGACGTCGTTGCCGATGCGGATATCGGCCTCGTCCATCGCCTGTTCCGTCACCGGCGACCCGTCGTCGAAGCGATATCCGGCAGCCGTCACCATGACTTCGGGACCAAACAGGACATCGTCGCCGATGACGATGCGGCCGCGGCCCGGACCGGCCCAGATATGACAGCGTGCGCCCAGATTGACACGCGCCCCGATGACGATGCGCTCAGGATTCGAGAAGACGGCGTTCGGACTGATCCGGGGGTCGGGGCCGAGCGTCAGCCTGCGCCGTGGCACGACATGGCTGTAATTGTAATAGTTCACCAGCCGCAGAGCGTGGAGGTAGGCACGCGGATCCAGAACGCCGCCGATCAGCCGAAGCAGTCGGGCCAAGCGCGATTTGCGGTCCTTGTGAACCGGTCCGGTTTCAGAGGCGGGGGAGGATGTCATGACGCCGGGTGTAACGTCGGATGATGGCAAAAGAAAAGGAGCCGGAAAACCGGCTCCTTTCCAAAATCAGGCGTTCGATGGTCCGAGTGCGAGCCTCAGGCGGCCTTCTTCTTGCGACGGGCGAGGCCCAGTCCGCCCAGGGCACCGCCGAGGAGCAGGATGCCGGCCGGCAGCGGAACCTCGGACACGCCGATTTCCGACACGTCGAGGCCGGCCATCGCGAAGTCCGGGAACGTGAAGGCGTCGTTCTCATCCCCGGCAACGAACGTGAAGCTGGTGCCGGTCAGGTCGGTCATGAAGTCGCCGAAACCGACAGTCCCATCCTGGTTCAGGGTCTGCGCGCGGAAGTTGGCCATCTGGCCGGTATTGCTCGTCACATCGACGTTCTCGTCGGTCTCAGTGGCCATTCCACCCGGGATGGTGCCGAAAAGGTCGAGGAAGAAGAGGCGCGAGATCTTCACAGCCCGGTCGAACGAGATCGTAAGCGATTCGTTCGGGAACGTGATTTCGTCCGCCGAGAGGCCCCTGCCAATACCCAGACCATCGACCTGACCCTTCAGGGGAGCGACGCGATCCTGCGAGTAATCTGCAACTTCGCTGTTCGTGAGTCTTCCACCGACGGACGACAGCGTGAAGCTGATCGTGCCGTCGACGCTCGTGCCCGAACCGGTCGAACCCGAGAGCGAGTAGGTGGAGGGATCGGTGAAATCGATGAGGGCCGCCTGCGCCGCAACGGTCGTTCCGAGGGCCGCCGTGGCCGCAAAGGCAAATGTTTTGAGATATTTCATAGTTTTATATCCTACAATTTAAGACCCACGCGCAGAGACACACGGAGTCGGGACAGAGGTCTGGTCTCTCGGGGGTAAGTTAACAAAATCTTAAGGAACTTCCAGACCTAATTTGAAGCCTTGGTAAAGATTATCAGAAGCCAATCATAACATGGACTTAAGCGCCAATCTTGGCGTCTCGGGAGCCTCGAAACCGGCATGTCTCAACAGGTGATTCGTTTTATGCGCCGAACGGCGAAGAAAAAGGGAACCAGTTTCTGGATTTTCGGCTGATTGAGCCGAAATCGGCTGGACCTCACCCGTCCGGGAGACCTGCCGCCTCGACAGGAGCCGCGCTCAGGCGTTGTCGATCAGGGCTCTCAAATGGGCATGGAGACGGGTCAGCGGCGTCTC
>JBBQDX010000052.1:0-19184 GCA_038320125.1 Rhodobacterales bacterium
GAGATCATGTTCGGGCGCCTGAAGGACTGGCGCCGCGTCGCCACTCGCTATGACCGCTGCCCGAAGGTCTTCCTGTCAACGATCGCCCTCGCAGCAACCGTCTTGTTCTGGCTCTAAATCAATGAGTCTGGAGCCTAGGCAAGGTTCAGGTCGATCTCTTCACAAAGCTGCCGTTCGGAACGAACGCCGTAAAGGTATCCGACGAGGAGCATCCGAACCATCAGTACGGGATCGATCGATGGCCGCCCGATGGCAGCAAAGTGTGGCGCCATCAGCTGGCGGATGAAGGACAGATCCAGAACCGCATCTATCCGACGCAAAAGGTGGTTGGAAGGAACACGGTCGTCCAATGGACTTCGGAGAACAACGCTCCCTGGTCGATCTGACACCCAATCGTTCGTCAATCCTCCCGAATTTCTTCACGAGAATTGAATCAGCTCAAAAGCCCGGAACCAAGCAGAATACCCCCTTTTTCAACAATTTCGCACGATATTCAGCACCGCCGCCAAACCGCCGTCCGACCCTCCCGATCGGGGCCAGCCGGACACGGCACCGGACCCCTTGAACCGCGCCCGCGAACTGCCCAAAAGCCAGCATGCGCCTCATCCTCCTCACCGCCCTCGTCCTCTGCTTTCTGGCCGCGAATTCGCTCCTGACGCGCGCCGGCGTGCTCGACGGAACCGATCCGCTGGCCTTTGCGGTACTCCGCGTGGCGGCGGGGGCCGTCGTGCTCTGCCTCCTCGCCGCCCGCCGCGGCATCCCGATGACGGGCCGCCGCCGCTGGGGCGCCGCCCTGGCGCTCGTCGTCTATCTCCTCGGGTTCTCGCTGGCCTATCGCAGCCTCGACGCGGGCCTCGGGGCCCTTATCCTGTTCGCGACGGTGCAGATCGGGCTCTTCGCGCTGTCGATGCTGTGCGGCGAACGCTCCGGGCCCCTGCGCCTCACGGGAATGGCCGCGGCGCTCGGCGGCCTCGTCTGGCTGCTCCTGCCCGGCGGCGGCATCCGCGCCGATCCCGCCGATGCGGCGCTCATGATCGCGGCCGGGCTCGGCTGGGCCGCCTACAGCTTCGCAGGCAAATACGAAGCGCGCCCGCTGTCGGGCAACGCGGCCAACTTCCTGATCGCCACCGCCCTGTTTGCGCTGGCCTTCCCGCTCTGGTGGGGGGCGCCGGTGACGGCCTTCGGCGTCCTCACGGCGCTTTTGTCCGGCGGCATCGCGTCGGGCCTCGGCTACGCGCTCCTGTTCCGCGTCCTGCCGCGGATGGGGGTGGCCACGGCGGGTATCGCCCAACTCGCCGTCCCCGTCATCGCCATGGCCGCGGGCGCCCTCCTGCTCGGCGAGTTTCCCTCCGCGCGGGCCATCTCGGCGGCGGTGCTCGTCATCGCGGGCATCGCGCTGGCCACGTTGCGGCCCTACTCGGTCAGCCGTTCCAGCGGGTCGTAGAGCGGCGCGTCGCGGTCGCGCCATGCCACCGCCGGCAGGGCGTCCGGCTTGAACCGTAGCTCCGCCATCTCGGCCCGTGTCACCCACCGCCGCCGCGTCACCACCCGCTCCGGATCCCGCCAGGACACCTCGAGCGCGCCCGACAGGAGGCGACAACGAAAAAAGATCTCGACCTGATGGAAGTCCCGCTTCGGGTCGTGGAACTCGTTCACGAGACAGGGCGCGCCGACCGCGATCCGCAACCCGGTCTCCTCGTGCACCTCGCGCGCCAGATTGTCCGGCAGGCCAGCATGTGCCTCCGCCCCGCCGCCGGGCACACACCACAGGTCGCTGCGCCGCGCGTCTGGGAAGGCGTTCACCAGCAGGAGCCGCCCGTCGTGCAGCAGCATCGCGCGCGCGGCGAGGCGGATCGGGCGAAAGGAGCGCGCGGGGACCATCCGCCCGACTAGCGCGCGCCGCCCGCGCAGACTAGATGCGACACATGCCCCGCCCCGCACTCCTTGCAGCACTTCTGCTCGCCACCCTCGCCCCCGCGGGCGCGCAGACGACGATGCCGATGACGCTGCCAACCGCGGAGCCGGTCCCGAGCGGACCCGGCGCTGCCGCCGGCACTTCCGATTGCGTCGTCCTCCTCCACGGCCTCGCCCGCTCCAACACGTCGTTCTTCGTGATGGAGGAGGCGCTCCTTTCCGAGGGCTACCGGGTCTCCAATGCCGAATATGCCTCGACCTCGGGCACCGTCGAGGCGCTGGCGGCGGAGACTTTGCCCCGCGCCATCCGCCGCTGCGGGCTCGCGCCCCGCATCCATTTCGTCACGCATTCCATGGGCGGCATCCTCCTGCGGGTCTGGCTGTCCGATCATGACCTGCCCCGCCTCGGCCGGACAGTCATGCTGGCGCCGCCCAACGGGGGGTCCGAGATCGTCGACGCGCTCGGGCCGCTCCAAGCCTTCGAGTGGCTGAACGGGCCAGCGGGCCTGCAGATGGCGACCGACGGCCTGCCCGTCCGCCTCGGCCCGGTCTGGCCCGGCGTCGGCGTGGTCGCCGGCACGCGCAGCCTCAACCCGGTCTTCTCCAACCTGCTGCCCGGCCCCGACGACGGCAAGGTCTCGGTCGCCACCACCCGCGTCGCAGGCATGGACGACCACATCGAATTGGGCGTCACGCATACTTTCATGATGAACCAGCCGCTCGTCATCGGCGAAGTGCTGACATTTCTGCGCAGCGGCCGGTTCGATCCCGACCTGACATTGGGCGAGGTGGTCGAGACGCTGACGGAGTGACGGTCAATCCGCCAGCAGCCCCTTCGCCTTCAGCGCCGCGATCAGCTCCGCGATTTCGTCTTGCGCCTCCCGCCAGCCGTCCTTCGAGGTGGCGTAGAGCGGTTGGCGCACCTGATCGAAGCTCAGCGTCCGCACCGGTCCGGCGTGCGCGTGGAACGCCAGGACGCGACTGTCCCAGCCGAGCCCCGCGGCGTCGAGCAGGCGGCGCGACTGGCCTTCGGGATCGGCCAGCAGCGCCTCGTAGGATAGCTCGTGGAACGACCCCGGCAGGGCCTCCGACCAGAACTCCATCGCCGCCCGCGCCTGCGCGATCCGGTCGGCGATACCTTGCTGGCTGGCGGCGTAGCGGTGCGTGCCGTCGCGGAAGTGGTTGCGCCAGATCGACAGGCCGACGTCGCGCGGGTCGCGGCTGACGTAGACGATGCGCGCGCGGGGCAGGACGCTGCGGATCGCGCCGACCTCCAGGAACGACTGGATCGACTTGTCGGTCCACCGCGCCGCGGCGCCCGGCAGTTTCGCACGCGCCGCCGCGACATAGGCCTCGCCGGCGGCACTGAGGACGTCGGAGGTGAGCGGCCGCCCCTCCGCTACCGACCTCGACAGCGGCAGCAGTTCGCGCCGCAACACCGCGAGCTCGCCCCCCGCGGCCATCTCGGGATGCGCGCTCAGGATCGCCTCGACCAGCGTCGTTCCGGAGCGCGGCAATCCGGTGACGAAGACCGGCTCAGCCGCGCAATCGCTGACGGCTCCCGGTGACAGGGCCGACCGGAACGCCGCCCAGTCCGCGGCCAGATCGCGCGGTTCGGTCGCGCGCGGATCGTAGGGGTAGCTGTCGAGCATCGACGCATTCGCCGCCGCCAGATGCCGTGCCGCCGCCCCGGGGCCTGCCTTCTGCAACACGCGAGCCATCGCGTAGTCCATCGCCCGCCGTGCCGTAGGCGTGAGCCCCTCCCCGGCCAGCGCCCCGCGCATCCGCGAGACGACCGCATCTCCCGGATCGAGCCGCCCCCCGTAGGCCAGCGCCCGCTGCGCCAGCCCAAGCCCGGGAGCGACCGACTCGGCGGCGCGCAGATCGGCCTCCGCCGCTTCCGCTGCGCCCTGGGTCTGGCGCAACTGTCCCCGGCCGATGAGCGCCATCGCGTCGTCCGGCGTTTGCGCCAGCAGCGCGTTATAGGCCGCCAGCGCGTCGTCCATCCGGTTCTCCGCCTCGTAACAGCGCGCCAGCAACCCGAGCCGTCCGGCGGCACGCTCCTCCCGCGCCGCGGCGAAGGCCGTCGCTTCCGCCGCCCGGCCCGCGACCAGCGCCGCCTCCGCCGCCAGCGTCAGAAGCCGGTCGTCGCCCGGGTGCCGCGCCAGCGCCGCCTCCGCCACGTCGAGGGCCCGCTCGCCCAGTCCCGCGGCCAGCGCCGCGCGTCCGAACGCGACCTGGGCGGGCACCGACAGCGGCGCGTGTCGGGCCCATCGGCGCGCCTCCGCCAGGGCCGCGATGGCTTCACCCAGATTGCTCAGGGCGCGCACCAGCCCGGCGCGCAGGTCGGTGGCATAGGGCTCCAGCCGCAACCCTTGACGGAATGCCTCCGCCGCGGCCTCCGCCCGCCCGCCGGCCAGGTGCGACTGCCCCAGAAGTCCCCAGACCAGTGCCCCCGGTTTCGCCCGCAGGAGCGGCATCGCCCGCGCCTCCACCGCCTGCAAGTCGCGCACCGTATGCGCCTTCGTGACACTCGACAGCGCCGCAAGGTCGGCGCGCGTCGCCCCGCCCGCGCCCCGCGCCCGCGCGCCGCGCCCGCCAGCCGCGTCCCCGACCATCGCCAGCAGCGCTTGCGGCAGCCCCGCCCGCCGCGCCCGCTTCACGACGTCGCCGCCGCCCCAGGCCGCCTCGGCCAAGGCGTATTCCATCCAGGCCACCGGCTCGCGGGGTGCCAGCGCAAGGCATTGTCCGAACGCACTCCGCGCCGCCTCGGCCCCGCCCGCCGCGGCCTCCGTCCGCGCCAGCAGCAGCCAGCCTTCCGCCAGAGCCGGCTCCGCCGCGAGAAGGCGTTGCAATACGGCACGGGCCTCGTCCCACCGCTCCATGTCGAGGGCACGGCGGGCAGTCCGGAGCGTGGCGGCCGAAGGGGTCATTGCCGACCTTTAGCACGGCCGGACCGGTGCGCAAATCGACCGCCCGCTAGGCAAGTCAAGGAAAAGATATGTCGAAACCGATCGTTTCCGCGACGGCGCTGGACCGCCCGCCGCAGGATGCATTATCGGCAATCCAGCGGTGGGGGCCGCTCTGCCGAGGACGACATCGCCATGACGGATCACCAGCGCTCTGCCGCCGCATTGCGGGCCCGGGCCGCCCGCCCCGCGCGGCGTGACACTGTCGCCGACACCTGCCCCACCGTCGATTGCGACCTCGCCTGGATCGCTCCCGGTGGCATCGTCATCAGGGACAGGCGTGCCCTGCCCGACGTCGCCCCGATCGCGACCGCCGTCTCCAGCTTCGCCCGCGGCACTCTCCTGCGCGGCCCGGACGGCGAGATCGCCATCGAGGATCTCGTCCCCGGCGACCGCGTGACCGTCCGCGGCGGCACCATGGTCCGGATCGCCTGGATCGGCGCGCGAACCTTCGCGGGCGGAACGGACCGGCCGATCCTCTACCGCGTTGCCGCCGGGGCTTTCGGGGCGAGCGGGCCGCAGCAGGATGTGCTGCTGGGGGCGCATGCCCACATCCTTATCGACTCGCCCCGATGCCGTGACCTCGTCGGCGGGCGCCTGGCCTTCGCCCCGCTCGCGGCCTTCGAGGATGGGCACGCGGTCACCGCCCTGGCGCCGCCGGGCGTGGTGACGGTCTACGGTATCGCCTGCAGCGCGCAGGAGGCGGTGCTGGCCGCGGGCCTTCCGGTCGAAAGCTATCATGCCGAACGCACGTTGGAGCGCGAGCTGACGCGCAGCCTAGTGGCCGACAGGGAGAGGCTCCTTCCGCCGGTTCCCGGTAGCGGGGACCGCGGCGCAGAGCGTATTCCCTGTCTCTCCTTCCAGGAAGCGCAGGCGCTCGCTCTCGCGGGGTTCTAAGCGCGACCGCGACGATACCGCGAGATGGCCAAAGGCCACGGGTGCGGCGCCGACAAGGCCCGTACCGCGTTCCCGGGCGCCGCCGACATCGCGCCCGAAGCGCCCCCGCCATTGCGTCCAAGACCCCGCCGCCGGCGGCACCGCGGTTCCGCATCCCGCTGGACCTCTGCCTCGCGTGCTGTAGAACCCGGCGGATCCCGCGCGAAAGGCCCGTTCCCATGCAGATCGTCACCGCCCTCTCGCAGGTCTCCGGCCGCTACCGCGCCCTCTTCGTCGACCTCTGGGGCTGCGTCCACGACGGCGTTCGCGCCGTCCCCGGCGCGGTCGAGGCACTGCGAGCCTTCCGCGCCACCGGCGGTCGCGTCGTGCTGGTGACGAACTCACCCCGCCCCCGCGCCGGGGTCGCCGCGCAGATCGTGGGCTTCGGCGTGACCGCGGATGCCTATGACGCGATCGCCACGTCCGGCGATGCGGCGCGCGCGGCGCTTTTCACTGGCGCAGTCGGCAGCCGCGTCTGGCACCTCGGGCCGGCGCATGATTCGGGCTTCTTCGAGCCGCCCGCCATCCTCGACTCGCCCATCGCCATCGAACGCGTCCCCCTGGATCTGGCCGAGGGCATCGCCTGCACGGGCCCGATCGATCCGATGGCCGATCCCTCCGCCCTGCGCCCCGAGCTCTTGGCGGCAAAGACCCGGGGGCTCCGGCTGCTCTGCGCCAACCCCGACATCGTGGTCGACCGGGGCGGCGTGCGCGAATGGTGCGCCGGCGCCGTGGCTCAGCTCTACACGGAGATGGGCGGCGAGAGCCTGTATTTCGGCAAGCCGCATCCGCCGATCTACGATCTCGCCCGACGCCGCCTCGCCGTCATCGAGGACGTTCCCGACAGTGCGGTCCTCGCCATCGGCGACGGACCCTTGACCGATGCGGCCGGAGCGATGGGCGAGGATCTCGACTTCATGTTCATCTCGGGCGGCCTCGGAGCGGCGGAGACGGCCACCCCGGAGGGCGGCGACCCCGATCCGACCCGGCTGGCGAGATACCTCGAAACGGCGGGCATGGCGCCGACCTACGTCATCGGCACACTTCGGTAAGGATCGGCATCTTTTGAAGCATTACGCGCATTTTTCTTGCGGTGCGACTTGCCGCAACGCGGCATCTGTCGTATGTGACGGGAAGGACCGGAGACCTGCCATGCTCGACAATTCGCCCCGCGGCACGATCTGCATCGAGGATATCGAGATCGGCTTGAGCCGGTCGCTGCGAAAGGTCGTGACCGATCGCGACATCGAGCTGTTCGCCGAGGTCTCGACCGACCGCAATCCGGTGCACCTCGACGAGGCCTATGCCCGCGACACGATCTTCCAGGGCCGCGTCGCCCACGGCATGCTGACCGCGGCCCTCATTTCCGCCGTCATCGGCGAGCAGCTTCCGGGCCACGGCACCGTCTATCTCGGCCAGACGCTGAAGTTCCTCGCCCCGGTGCGACCCGGCGACACCGTCGAGGCGGTGGTGACGGTGACCGACATGGACATCGGCAAACGCCGGGTGACGATGGCCACGCGCTGCGACGTCGAGGGCAAGCCAGTCCTGCAGGGCGAGGCCATGGTGCTGGCCCCCTCGCGCAAGTTCGACTGAGGAACGCCCGGCCCGCGACGGCGCCTCCGGCGGGGATATTTGAAGAGCAAAGACGAGGCGCGCTTGCAGCCCGTCGACGGGCGGGCTAGCCGCAGGTCCATGCGGATTTTCCGGGATCTTTCTGGCGTTCCAACCGGTGCGCGCGGCGCGTCCGCCGCCATTGGCAATTTCGACGGCATGCACCGGGGGCACCAGCGCGTGCTCGACCTTGCGCGCGGCGTGCCGCCCCTGGCGGTCGTCACCTTCGAGCCGCATCCCCGCCAGGTCTTCGCCCCCGACGCCCCGCCCTTCCGGCTGATGTCTGCGGCCGCGAAGGCGCACCGTCTGGAGAAGCTGGGCGTGGACCTGCTGTTCGAGCTGCCCTTCGCGACCATCGCGCCCCTGACGGCGGAGGCCTTCATGGCCGACGTGCTCGCAAGGACCCTCGGTCTTTCGCATGTCGTCACCGGAACCGACTTCCGGTTCGGCAGAGGCCGCGCGGGCGATGTCGATGTCCTGCGTGACGGCGGCAGGCGCCTCGGTTTCGGGGTCACGACGGCGGATCTTCTGGGAGACGGCGTTCCGGTCTCCTCCACCGCGATCCGGGAGGCCCTTGCCGAAGGCGATCCCCGCAGGGCTGCCGACATGCTCGGCCATTGGCACCGGATCGAGGGACCGGTCCTGCACGGCGCGAAGCGGGGGCGCGATCTGGGCTATCCGACGGCGAATCTTTCGGTCGAGGGGCTGCATCTGCCGAAGCTCGGTGTCTACGCCGTGCTCTTCGACGTCCTAAACGGTCCGCACCGGGGCCCGCACCGCGGCGTCGCCTCGCTCGGCGTGCGGCCGATGTTCGGCGAGAACGCCCCCAACCTCGAGACCTTCGTCTTCGACTTCAGTGGCGACCTATACGGCGCGCCCGTCTCCGTGGCCCTGGTCGAGTTCCTGCGCCCGGAGCTGTCGTTCGACGGCCTGCCCGCCCTGATCCTGCAGATGGACGACGACAGCGCGCGCGCGCGCAAGGTGCTCGATGGCCTCTGACCCTACCCTCGAGGCGTCAACCGATCCCATCGAACGCAAGGGCTTGCGGCCGCGCTTCTGGGAGCTCGGGCTGGACGCGCTCGACCCGAAGGAATGGGAGGCGCTCTGCGACGGCTGCGGCAAGTGCTGCCTGAACAAGTTGGAGGACGAGGACACCCGCGAGGTGGTCTTCACCCGGGTCGCCTGCCGCCTGTTCGACGATGGGACCTGCCGCTGCAGCAACTACGAGAACCGCCTGCGCCACGTGCCCGAATGCGTCGTGCTGACCCCCGCGACCCTGCCGAAGGCGGCGTATTTCATGCCTGAGACCTGCGCCTATCGCCGCCTGCACGAGGGCCGCGGCCTGCCGCGGTGGCACCCGCTCCTGACCGGAGACTCGATGTCGCCGCATGCCGCGGGGGCCTCGCTGATGGGGGAGACGGTGAGCGAGACCGAGATCGACGAAGACGACTGGGAGGATTTCCTGATCGAGGAACCCACCGGAGGAGAATGAAATTGACCGAGCCGAACCTGAACTTTGCCTCCGACAACACCGGGCCCGTGGCCGCCCCGATCCTTGCGGCCATGATCGACGCCAATGCCGGCGCGGCCATGCCCTACGGCAACGACACGTGGATGCCGGTCGTCCTCGACACCCTGCGCGCGCTCTTCGGCTGGCCCGATGCCGAGGTCCTGCTGGTGGCGAACGGCACCGGTGCCAATGCGCTGGCCCTTGCCGGTCTGGTGCGGCCCTGGGAGACGGTTTTCGCCCATCGCGAGAGCCACATCGAGCGCGACGAGGGGGGGGCGCCGGAGTTCTTCACCGGCGGCGCCAAGCTGACGCTGCTCGACGGCGCGGCCGGGCGCGTCGAACCCGCCTCCTTCGCCGCCGCCATCGCCCGCACCGGCGGTGCCGTCCACCACGTGCAGCACGGGGCGCTCAGCCTGACCAACGTGACCGAGATGGGCACGCTCTACACGCTCGACGACCTCGACCGCCTGACCGGCATGGCGCGCGACGCGGGGATCCGCAGGCATCTCGACGGGGCGCGGTTCGCGAATGCGGTGGTGGCGCTCGGCTGCAGCGCCGCCGACCTGGTCCGCGGCTTCGACATGGTGAGCTTCGGAGCCACCAAGAACGGCTGCATGGGGGTCGAGGCCATCGTGATCCGCGACCCGGCGCGCGGGCACGAAATGGAGATGCGCCGCAAGCGGGGCGCGCAGCTCTGGTCCAAGCACCGCTTCCTGTCGTCGCAGATGGCGGCCTACCTGGCGGACGATCTGTGGCTCGCCAACGCCCGTTCGGCCAATGCCATGGCGGCACGGCTGGCGGCGGGCCTGCGCGCCGCGGGTGCCGCGATGGAATGGGAGCCGGAGGCCAACATGATCTTCTGCCGCCTGCCCCGGGCGGCGCACGCGCGGGCGCGGGCAGAGGCGCAATACTACCTGATGGACGACGCCGAGACGCCGCTGTGCCGTCTCGTCTGCGACTTCACGAAGACCGAAGCTGAGGTCGACCATCTGCTGGCCCTGATCGCGGGCTGAGAACACGCAGTCGCGCCGACGAGGCACCTGCCCATGCCCGGCCATGATCGTTCGACGCAGGAACCTGCGATCCAACACATGCGGCCAGCTTCGCGCAACGGTCCTTCAAGCGGGCGGCGGCAGTGCGGCTATATCGATGGCGCTCCGTCAGAGGCGCCCGCTAGGTCGTTGCCTCCGGCCTCAGCTGCGTTGCCTCGACCGCGTCCAGCCGTGCCCGCAGTGTGTCATTCTCTTCGCGGGCTTTTTGCGCCATCGCACGCACGGCATCGAATTCCTCGCGGGTGACGAAATCGCGGTCTGCCATCCAGCGGTCGAGCATCGACTTCATCGCGGTCTCGGCCTCGGTGCGGGCGCCCTGGGCCACGCCCATCGCGTTGGTCATGAGCTGACCGATGTCGTCCATGAAACGGTTGCGAGTCTGCATCTTGCGGGCCTCCTCTATGCCTTGGGCGAATATGGGGGCGCAGATGCGGAGACTCAAGGCGGCGCGCAAGTCCCCTCCGAGGCATTGACCCCCCGGTGACACGCGGGCATTGCGGGGCCCATGCTCCTGGCCCTCCCCTTTCCCGACATCTCGCCCGACATCTTCCGCATCTCCGTGGCCGGCTTCGAGATCGCGCCCAAATGGTATGCGGCAGCCTATATCTTCGGCATCCTCGGCGGCTGGCTGATGGCGCGCTGGCTTCTGGCGCGGCCGAGGTTCTGGCCCGGCGTACAGCCCCCGGCGATGACGCGCGCCCTGCTCGAGGATGCGATGACCTGGGTAACGCTCGGCATCGTGCTGGGCGGCAGGCTCGGCTACGTGCTGTTCTATCAGCCGGGCTACTACCTGCAGAACCCGGTCGAGGCGCTCTATCTCTGGCAGGGCGGAATGTCGTTCCACGGCGGCATGATCGGGACGAGCCTCGCGCTCGCCGTCTTCTGTCGCCGCAACGGGATCGCGATCACGCCGATCCAGGATCTCGCGTCGCTCTGCACGCCGCTGGGCCTCGGCCTCGGCCGACTGGCGAACTTTGTCAACGGCGAGCTCTGGGGGCGGCCGTCCGACGCGCCCTGGGCGGTGATCTTTCCGGGCAATGCCGCGCAATCCTGCGCCAACGTCGGCGAACTCTGCGCCCGCCACCCGAGCCAGCTCTATGAGGCCGCGCTCGAAGGACTGGTGCTGCTGGTCGTCCTCTGGGTCGTCGCCCTGCGGGGGGGCTTGCGGATCCCCGCCCTGATCTGGGGGCTGTTCCTCGTCGGCTACGGGCTCGCACGGACGATGGTGGAGCATTTCCGGCAGGCCGATGCGCAATACATCACGCCCGAAAACCCGCTGGGCCATGTCATGGGCTCCGCCGAGATCGGCCTCACCATGGGGCAGCTGCTCTCGCTGCCGATGGTCGCGCTCGGCCTTGTCATCGTCGCCATGGCGCTCCGCGCGCGCTGGCCCGCCGCGCGGGCGTGAGCCTGACCGCGGTCCTCCTGCGCCGCATCCGCCTGAGCGGCCCGCTGACCGTGGCCGACTACATGGCCGAGGTCCTGCTGCATCCGACCTTCGGCTATTATTCCACCCGCGATCCCTTCGGCGCGGCGGGCGACTTCACCACCGCCCCGGAAATCAGCCAGATGTTCGGCGAGATGCTGGGTCTGTGCCTGGCGCAGGTCTGGATCGATCAGGGGCGTCCGCCGGTGCGGCTGGTCGAACTCGGGCCCGGACGCGGGACGTTGATGGCCGACATCCTGCGGGCCGGGCGGTCGGTGCCGGGCTTCCTCGACGGTGCCGAGGTGCATCTGGTGGAGGCCTCGGCGCATCTGCGCGGCCTCCAGGCGCGGACGCTGGCGGGCCATGCGCCCGTCTGGCACGGGTCGGTGGACGGTCTGCCGGACGGCCCGGTGTTCCTCGTCGCCAACGAGTTTCTCGATGCATTGCCCATCCGCCAGCATGTCCGCCAGCACGTCCACCATGACGTCCGCGGGGGCAACGGATGGCGCGAGCGGCTGGTGACGGAGGCGGCCGGCGCGTTGGCTTTCGCGCTCGGCCCCGCGGTGCCGGTGCCAGAGCTCGACGACCGCGACGTGGCGGACAACTCGCTCGTGGAGCGCTGCCCGGCGCTGCCGGGCCTCGTCGCCTCGGTGGCCGGGCGGGTGGCGCGGGGCGGCTGCGCAATCTTCGTCGACTATGGCCACTGGCGGTCGCAGGGCGATACGTTGCAGGCGTTGCGCGGCCATGGCCCCGTCGATCCGCTGGACGGCCCCGGCACGGCGGATCTCACCGCGCATGTCGACTTCGAGGCCATCGCCCGCGCCGCCGTCCCCGCACGGGCGTCCGCCATGACGGCGCAGGGCGTGCTGCTCGAACGGCTCGGCATCACGGCACGGGCGCAGGGACTCGCCCGGACCCTTACCGGCGCCGCGCTGCAATCCCACATCGGCGCGCATCGGCGCTTGACCCACCCGTCCCTGATGGGCGACCTATTCAAGGCGATGGCGCTGGTCCCTTCCGGCGCCGACCTGCCGCCGGGGTTCGATCCATGATGCCGGACTGCCAGAGCCTCCGTTGCGCGCCCCGCCCTGCGGCGGCGCCGCATCGATGACCCTCGAGATCCTCACCTCGCACCTGCTGGGAAAGGTCCGCCACGGGTTCTTCACCCGGCGCGGCGGCGCCTCCTCGGGCATCTTCGAAGGGCTGAACTGCGGCACCGGCTCGAGCGATCAGGCCGAGGCGGTCGAGATCAACCGCGCGCGGGTGGCGGATGCCATGGGGGGGCCGCTGCACGGTGTCCACCAGGTGCATTCCGCCGATGTGGTCACAATCGACGGCCCTCTCTACGCCGCCGAGCGTCCCCGCGCCGACGCGCTGGTGACGGCCGCGGAAGGCCAGGTGCTGACCGTTCTCGTCGCCGATTGCCAGCCGGTTCTCTTCCACGCGCCCGGCGTGGTCGGGGCGGCGCATGCGGGCTGGAAGGGCGCCCTCGGCGGCGTGCTCGAGGCGACGGTGGAGGCGATGGAAGCCCTGGGCGCGGACCGCAGCGAGATCCGCGCCGCGATCGGCCCGTCGATCAGCCAGCGCGCCTACGAGGTCGGACCGGAATTCTTCGATACCTTCGCGGCGGAGGACGACGAGGCCTCGCGGTTCTTCGCGGGCGGCGGCGGTGATCGCTACCTCTTCGATCTGCCGGGCTACGGCCTGCACCGCCTGCGCCGCGCGGGGGTCGAGGCGGAATGGACGGGCCATTGCACCTATTCCGACCCTGCGCGGTTCTATTCCTACCGCCGGACGACCCATGCGGGCCAAGCCGATTACGGCCGCCTGATCGCCGCCATCCGCCTCTGATTACGGGCGATCGGGGCGTCATCCGCCTTTCGCCACAATCGTGCCGCGGAATTACCGCCGGGAGGTCCAACCGGCGCCGCGGGGCCGGGTCATCGTCGGGCTACAGCCGAAGTGCCGAAGGAGCCGCGCCGATGTCCCGCCGCATCTGGATGGACCGAACGATCGAAGCCGCCCGAGAGGCGGAGGTTACGATGCCTTGGTCGCGGACACCCTCGCCCGGGCCGGCGGAGCAAGCCTGCGCCGGCGAGGTCGCCAAGGGCTGAGCGGCGCCCGGCGCGCCAGAGACTTTGCCACAGGCCGGGAACCACGGAAGGCCGCACCTTCCGCCCGGTCGGACCGGACGCGGCCCTGTCTGTCAGCAGGGGCGCGTCCGGCGTTTTCTCGAAGATCGACCGGCGGCCCCGCTGCGTTGCCGCGACCGGACACCCTCGGGGCGGACGCCCGCCGAAAGAATCTGCGCACCTTGGCGCGAGCCCACCTCTGCTCTGCGGTCTCGCCACCGGATCCCGCTCGCGGCGGGCCGGCGTGGTCCGACGGTTTCAATGGACGGGGGACGCAGGTCAGGACGCCGGTGCCAACGACAAGGCTTCGACGATCGGATCCCGGCACCCGTCTCCCCTCACCGTCCGGCGAGGTCCGACAGCGACGCCCCGGTGGAGAGCATGTCGGGGTCGAGCCGCAGCTCGATCACCGCGAGCTTGCCGCAGGCGCGCGCCGCCTCCAGCGCCGGAGCGAAATCGGCCTGCGCCGTCACCGTCCACCCCTCGCCGCCATAGGCGCGGGCGAGCGCCGCGAAGTCCGGGTTGGCGAGGTCGGTGCCGGAGACGCGGCCGGGATAATGCTTCTCCTGGTGCATCCGGATGGTGCCGTAGCGGCCGTTGTTGGCCACGACGACGATGGGCTTTGCGCCGTGCTGCACCGCCGTCGACATCTCGTTGAGCGTCATCTGGAAGCAGCCGTCGCCCGCCAGGCAGACGACGGTACGATCGGGATGCGCGATGCTCGCGGCGACCGCGGCGGGAAAGCCGTAGCCCATCGAGCCGGAGGTGGGGGCGAGCTGCGTGCCATGGCGTTTCCAGCGGTAGTAGCGATGCAGGAAGGCCGCGTAGTTGCCAGCCCCGTTCGTGAGGATCGCATCCTCCGGCAGGGTCGCGTCCAGATGGGCGATGATCTGCTCGAGCCTGACGTCGCCCGGGGTGGGCCGGGGACGGATCCAGTCCTCGTAGTCGGCGCGGGCCTGCGCGGTCGTCTCGTGCCAGCCCGGCAGGTCGCCCGCCTGCCGCGTAAGGGCGAGAGCCACATCGGGGGCGCGGGCGACGAGGGGCAGGACGGCAGACCAGATGCGGTTCAGCTCGTCCGCATCGGGGTGGGCGTGGATGATGGTCGGCGCATCGCGCACCGGATCGATGATGTCGTAGCCGCCGGTGGCGATGTCGCCCAGCCGGGTGCCGAGGGCGAGGATGAGATCGGCCTCCCGCAACCGCGCCATCAGCTTCGGGTTCGGGCCGACGTTGAGGTCGCCGACATAGCTCGGCGAGCGGTTGTCGATATAGTCCTGCCGCCGGAAAGCGACGGCGACCGGCAGGCCGTGGCGCTCGGCCCAATCCTGCAGGCCGGTGGCGGCGGCCCCGGACCATTGCGACCCGCCGACGACGACGAGGGGGCGCGTCGCCGCAGCGAGCCGCTCCATCAGGTTGCCAAGGTCGGGGACCGCAGGCGCCGGCACGACGACCGCCGGGCGGTTGGGCACATCGGCCGCGGCCGACAGCATGTCCTCCGGCAGGGCGAGGACGACGGGCCCGGGGCGGCCCGACCGGGCGACCGAGAAGGCACGGGCGATATATTCCGGCAGGCGCTCCGTCTGGTCCACTTCCGCCACCCATTTGACGAGGGAGCCGAAGAGCGCCTTGTAATCCACCTCCTGGAACGCCTCGCGGTCCCGGTGCCCGCGCGCGATCTGGCCCACGAAGCAGACCATCGGCGTCGAATCCTGCATCGCGACGTGCAGGCCGGCGCTGGCGTTGGTGGCCCCCGGCCCGCGGGTGACGAAGAGGATGCCAGGCACTCCGGTCAGCTTGGCATGCGCCTCCGCCATCATTGCGGCCCCGCCTTCCTGCCGGCAGACCACGTTCTCGATCCCCGAGCCGTGCAGCCCGTCGAGCGCCGCGAGAAAGCTCTCGCCCGGCACCGAAAAGACGCGGGCGACTCCCTGGATGCGAAGCTGGTCCGCGAGGATCTGTCCTCCGTGGCGCATGGCGAAACCTTTCTGATGGTGCGGTGAAATCGATGCGGAGAGGGAAGCGATGGTTCGACGGTGCAGCCCCGGGAAGGCTGTCGGGCGGCTGTCAGACACCTGCCGCGACGATGGCCTCCGCCAGAAGCGGCACGGTGGCGTCGTTCAGCCCTGCAATGTTCATGCGCGAGTCGCCCACCATGTAGACGCCGTGATCGCGGCGCATCGCCTCGACCTGGGCAGGCGTCGCCCCGAGCAACGAGAACATGCCCCGGTGGGCGGCAAGGAAGCCGAAGCGGTCCGAACCGGTGCGGCCCCGAAGGGTCGCCGCCAACTCTTCGCGCAGCGACAGCATGGTGCCCCGCATGTCCTCCAGCTCCGCCGCCCAATCGGCGCGCAGCGCAGCGTCGGTCAGGATCGTCTGGACGACGCGGGCGCCGTGGTCGGGCGGGAAGCTGAAGTTCATGCGGTTGATCGCGTTCATCGCGCCCTGCGTCAGCTTCACGTCGCCCGGCGCGGAGGCCACGGCCATCAAGAGGCCGGTGCGCTCGCGGTAGATGCCGAAGTTCTTGGAACACGACGCGGCGACCAGCATCTCGGGCACCAGCGCCGCGAGTTCGCGCAGGCCCTCGGCATCGGCGTCGAGGCCGTCGCCGAAGCCCTGATAGGCGATGTCGACGAAGGGGACGGCGCCGCGCCGCTCCAGCAGATCGGCGAGGTCGCGCCATTGCGGCAGCGTCAGGTTCGCGCCGGTCGGATTGTGGCAGCAGCCGTGCAGGACGACGACATCGCCACGGTCAACCTTCGAGAGCTCGCCCAGCATCCCGTCGAAATCGACGCTGCCCGACTCCGCGTCGAAGTAGCGGTAGGTCGCCACCTCCATGCCGAGATATTTCGCGATGGCGGGATGGTTGGGCCAGGTCGGGTCCGACAGCCAGACCCTCGCCCCGGGTGCGGCCATGCGGATGAGCTCCAGCCCCTGCCGGATGGCGCCGGTGCCGCCCGGCGTGGCGACGGCGGCGAGCCGGTCGGCGGGTTTCGCATCGCCCAGCACGAGGGTCGAGAGCGCGTCGGCAAAGGCCGGGTCGCCGGCGAGGCCGGTGTAGACCTTGGTCGTCTGCTCCTCGACCAGCCGGCGCTCCGCTGCCTTCACGGCGCGCATGACGGGGGTGTTGCCGCTGGCATCCTTGTAGACGCCGACGCCGAGGTCGATCTTGTCGTGGCGCGGGTCCTCGCGGTAGGCGGCCATCAGCGCCAGGATCTTGTCGGGGTTCTGCGGTTGCAGGGCGGTGAGCATCGGATCAGCCTCTCTCTACTTGCAGGTCGGGATACATGCCCCACTCGGCCCAGGAGCCGTCGTAGAGCGCATGGGCGTCGTGCCCGAGGCGCGCCAGTCCAAGGTTCAGGATGGCGGCGGTCACGCCGGAGCCGCAGGAGGTGATGACCGGTCTGTCCAGATCCACCCCCGCCGCGAGGAAGGCCTGCGCCAGCTCAGCTCCCATCTTCATGGTGCCGTCGCGGGCAAACAGCGTCCTGTAAGGCACGTTCCTCGATCCGGGAATATGTCCGGCGCGCAGACCCTCGCGCGGTTCCGGCGCGTCGCCGCGGAACCGCGGCGCGGCGCGGGCGTCGACGATCTGGGCATGGCCGAGTTTCGCCGCCTGCGCGACCTGCGTGACGTCGCGCATCAGGTCGGGCCGCGCGCTCACGGTCATGTGCCGATCGCGGATGTTAGGCAGTTCGGATGTGACGGGCCGCCCCTCCGCCCGCCATTTCGCCAGCCCGCCGTCGAGCACGGCGGCCCGCTGCCCGAAGAGGCGCAGGAGCCACCAGAGGCGGGCGGCCGAGAAGATGCCGCCTTCCGCCCCGTCGTAGACGACGATGGTATGACCGTCGCCGACCCCGAGCCGGCGCATCCGCGACAGGAACTTCTCGGGCGTCGGGGCCATGTGCGGCAGGGCGGAGCGGGCGTCGCTCACATCGCCAAGGTCGAGGAAACGCGCCCCGGCGATGTGCGCTTCGGCGTATTCCTCGCGGCCAACGCGGTTCATGTCGGGGAGATACCAGGACGCGTCGATCACGCGCAGGTCGGGCGAGGACGCCCGCGCGGCCAGCCATTGCGTCGAGACGAGGGTGGCGGGATCGTCGGTCATGGCGCGGTCTCCTGACGGGCACTGTCTCCTGACGGGCGTGTCTCCTGACGCGCGGGGCCGCAGAAAGGGCGTGGCTCCTGTCCCGCATCGGGTTAGACTCGGACGGGCAGAGGTGCAACGGCCCGCGGGGCTCGTACGATGCACGCGTGGCCGTCGATTCGCGGCGCTTCGGGGCTTGCCTTGTGCGGCCGGCGGCTCTAGACGGCGGCACTTCGGATTACGGGCGGACACCCTTGGAGGCCGCCGCAGACAGATTGGAGATATATCATGGCTGGTGAGATTCCGGATCTCGTGGTTCATGCCCGGACGGGGACAGGCAAGGGGGCCGCTCGTCAATCGCGCCGCAACGGCATGGTGCCGGGCGTCGTCTATGGCGGCGGCGCCGACCCGATGCCGATCGAGATCCCGTTCAACGCCCTTCTGACCAAGCTGCGCGCGGGCAAGTTCCGCTCGACGCTGTGGAACCTCAAGGTCGAGGGGCAGGAGGACGTGCGCGTCATCTGCCGCGACGTGCAACGCGACAAGGTCAAGGACCTGCCGACGCATCTCGACCTGATGCGCCTGCGCCGCACCTCGAAGGTGAACCTGTTCATCAATGTCGAGTTCATCAACCACGAACAGGCCCCCGGCCTCAAGAAGGGCGGCGTGCTCAACGCGGTCCGCGCCGAGGTCGAGCTGCGGGTGACCGCCAACAACATCCCCGACCACATCACCGTGGATCTTGCGGGCATGGAGATCGGCGATACGGCGACGATCTCGGACGTCAAGCTGCCGGAGGGCGCGGTGCCGACCATCGACCGCGATTTCGTGATCGCCAACATTTCCGCGCCGTCGGGCCTGCGCGCCGCCGAAGATGCGGCCGAGGACGACGCGGCCCCGGAGACCGAGGTCATCGGCGAAGAGAAGCCGGACGAGGGCTCCAAGAAGGAGTAATCCTCACCGCGTCGGGCGTATCGAAATCGGAAGGGCGCGGGGATTTAGCTTTCCCGCCTCATAACCAGTAAATGACCGTCGCGGCCAGCGCGCAGGCCGGGAGGAACAGGATCGGGCAGCGGTCGTAGCAGGTTGCGATGCGGCGCCAGTCCTTGAGGCGTGCAAACATGGTCTCGATCCTGTGGCGCAGGCGGTAGTGGTCCGTGTCGTGCGGGATCGGGACTTTGCGGCCGCCGCGGGAGGGGATGCAGGGCGAAATCCCCCTCTCGATCAGGGCGTTGCGGAACCAGTCGGCCTCGCAGCCGCGGTCTCCAGGCAACGCCCCGACTGCGGGATGGAGGACAAGAGCGCCCACGCGCCGAGATGGTCCGAGGTCTGGCCCGCCGACAGGAACATCCGGATCGGGCGGCCCTTCGCGTCCGCCAGGACGTGCAGTTTCGAGTTCAGCCCACCCTTGGTCCGCCCCCCTCTCGGGCCATTGCTGCGCAATACCCTGCCGGGCAATGGATCAGCCGTCCGCGCCCCCCTTTCGAGCCGCCAGGCTCAAGGCCGTCCGATAGGCCGTCGCGTGGGTCGCGTCCATTGCCCGGCAG
>JBBQDX010000053.1:0-19024 GCA_038320125.1 Rhodobacterales bacterium
GCCGCCACCAGCAGCGCGATGTGCACTTCGCATATTTGCGAATCGCGCTGCCGGCCCCGGACGCAATTACTCAGGCGGGGTGGTGGGGACCGGTGCCGAGGCCGCCTGTCGATAGAGGTAGCGGCGGCGCCAACGCAGGGATGCCCGCAGGAGTGACCGTGGGCCCTCCGGGTGGCGGCGGCGATGGACCTGTTCAGCACAGCGATACCCTTGTTAACGAACGTCTTTGCCCGATCCTGCTATCGAGGATGCACGGCGGGACGTCGCGACATCCAAACTCCGTTCCTTCGATGTCATTTCACGCTATCATCCCCGAAATCTCGGGCAGCACCAACAGCGGGAGCCTCCAGGCGCGAACCCGGCCGCACGATCGGATATTCGTCTCGGCAACGGGCTCGAATGTGATTTCCGTGGGTGAGATCCTCGCCGCCCTGTCGTTTGCGCTGATCTGACGGAGGGCCAGCCCGAGGGGCATTGCGTGCGAAGCTGCCGCATCGGCATGGCGATCGGGCAGAGGCTGGATCTGCCACGGGCCGATCTTTCGGATCTGCTCTACACACTGCTGCTGAAGGACTTGGGATGCGGCTCGAAGGCGGCCCGGATCTGCGCGCTCTACCTGACCGACGACCACAGGGTCAAGCGTGCGTTCAAGAAGGTGGACGGCTCGCATCTGAGGCTGCTCGGGTTCGCCCGCGACAACGTCGGCGTCCATACCGGCATGGCGGGGCGGTTCAACCTGGTCGTCCGGCGGCTGCTCGACAGTGCCGATGCCTCCCGCACCCTGATCGAGACGCGCTCTCAGCGCGACGCCGCGATCGCCCTCTCGCTCGGTTTCAGCAACCAGGTCGCCGAGGGCATCCGCAACCTCGACGAAAAGTGGGATGGACGGGACCTGCCCAAGGGTCGGACACACGAGGAGATCCCGCTACTCTCGCGGATCGCCCTGGTGGCGCAGATCTGCGACATTTTCCGTACCGACGGGATCCGGGACGTGGCCCGGAGCGAAGTCCTGTCCCGGGCCGGGACGTGGTTCGATCCCGATGTGACGGCAGTCTTCGACTCCGTGTCGCGCGATCCGGCCTTCTGGGAGGCGCTCGGATCGCCCGATCTGCAACAAGACATCCTGGCTCTGGAACCGGCGCGGGAGCGAGGGTTCGTCGACGAGGCCTATCTCGACGATGTCGCGGACGCCTTCGCGCAGGTCATCGACGCAGGGAGCCCGTATACCGCTGGCCATTCCGTCAGGGTTGCACTTCTCGCCGGTGCCATCGCCGCGCAACTGGGCTATTCCCGGCCGAAGCGGCGACGGCTGCCCGGCGCCCGGAGGCAAAAACGCCTCGCTTCTCGGGGCAGAAATCTCCTTCCGCGCGATCGCATGAGCCGCGAGATGATTGACGGCGTAACCCAAAGCCCGCCCCGGGGATCGGCGGCAGCCGGACGTCGAGCGATGCCGGCGTCAGCGTGTCAGCCGGTTGCACGCGTATCTCGCCGTCTCCTATAGGGCGCGGACCTTAGGAAGCGGTATCAAGACGTTCGGCGGCCCCACGCCGCGAGATATTCTTGCAATGTCCGAAATCAGCACCGGATCGAGCCATCGTCGATCCCATTCGCCAGGAAACGCCAGGATCGAAATCTAGATAGCCCATGCAGATTTCGTGCAGGGTGCATCCATGCCGCAAGACGGTGACGCATGGCTCCTGTCCGATCGCACCACCCGGTGACAGCGACACCTGCGTCGCGTCGATCCGGAACACGGACGAAGGGCTTCGGGGCGGTTGGGACGGGCGGCGGGCACCTTAGCTGACCAGGACATCCTCCGTCACCCTGCTCTGGAACTGCGCGGCGATCGGCGAGCCGTCGGCAATTGCATCGCGAAGGAACGTGAGGGCCACAAACGGCTCCATTCGGGTGGTCAAGGCGGCGGCGAAAAGCTCGACCAGCGGTTTCTGGGCGAGGGCCCGGCAGGACTCGGTCGGCGGGGCGGTTTCCGCAAAGCAGGGCAGAAAGTCTTCGGCGTTTCCGCACCCGCGATGCAGGCCTCGCCGCGGACCTTGCTGAGCCGGCGGATCATCTGATCGGTCGTCGTGTTGTCCATCGTCTCGCGCTCCTGCGTCTCGAGGACGGCGGCATAGACGTTCGGGACGCACCCGGACGAAGGCTCGCCCGTCTCGAGGCTGGCGTAGAGGTCTTCCTGTATTGTCTTCACCTGCGTGCAGCGCACGGTGCCGTCGATGAGACCCACCTCGTCCATCGCCATGATCTCGGCATGATCCGGCAGGTAGCTCTCGAAGAGCGCAAGCGGCGCGCAGTCGCCGCCCAGCGCCGGCACCGATGCCGGGACCGCGCCGGCATCGGGCGTGTAGGATTTGCTCGCCCGCTGCCCGGCCGCTTTTACATCGACGCGCCGCATCGTGCCGTCGGCCGGAAGAGAGGACGTGTAGGCGACGGAATACTGACCGCCGAGCTGGCTTCCGATACTCTCGTAGACCGCGTCGAGCTCACTTGCGTCTCCAGCGCCCTGGAACCGGCCGCCCGTCTCCGCCGCGATGCGGTGCAGGCCCTCGATGTCGAACTCATCGCCGAGGCCAATCCCGAAGATCGGCACTTTCACGGATGCGACCTCCTCCACGACGGTGTCGACCGTGGCTTTCGACAAGGCGTTGCCCGCGCCGTCGCTCGGAAGAACGATGGCCCTGCGGCCCTCCGCGGCGCCGATCAGGGCGTCGGAGAGCGCGGTATCCCCGCGCGCCGCAAGTTCGCCGATGGCCCCAGCAAGCCGGTCGGTATCGGAGCTCGTATCGGTGACTTCGGTAACCTCCCGCGCGAAGCCCAGGACGAGCGCCCGATCCTGCCCGGCCAGGGTCGCCACGAAGGATCCGGCCTCCATCGCACCCGACATCGACCCGGAGGTGTCGACCGCGAGGACGACGGACAGCGGCGGCAGCCGGACATCGACGGTCAGGGGCATCCGGCCGACCTCGCCCTGCCGCACCCGGAAATCCCCGGCGTCCGGACCTGCGATCGGGGTGGCTTCGGACAGGACCGTCACGAAGAGGCGGACATCCGGCTAGGCGTCAATGTCGACCTCGTTCAGAACCACTTCGGCCTGGACCCCCTGGCGCAGCCGCATCCACGCGCGGCGGGGCTTCCTGGGCGGGAGCGGTGCCGGCAAGCAGGAGGGTGCGCGATGCAAGGAGGGCGTGCGACTGGATCATCTGGGGCTTCCGTCTGCGTGATGGGCCGGGCCGTAGGGCTCGGACGACGGGGCCCCACCACCCCATGCCCCGGCGGCAGTGATCCGATCGTTCGGAAATACCCACCCGGCACGGCACCGCCAAGATCACGCCCAAGCGCCGCCGCGGGACCTGTCGTTGCGAGCCCACCCCGACCCGACCCGCCGGCAACGGGATGGCGACCGGGCAAGCATGCGGCTTCGCTCGATCTGGATTAGGTCACGCCGAACTGCTTGCCTCGTGCGTTCCCGCCAGCGCCGTGCCGCCGCATCCGACGGGGCACCCGGCCACGCGACCGGATGACGGCGGCGGACCGCAGCGAGGTAGCCCACCAGCGGCATCTCCGAGAGCAGTCCGGACGCCCGGGTCGTTCAGCGGGCGCTTCAGCGGATCCCGCATCTCACGGAACGTCAGCCCCCGGCGGTTGCTGCTCAGGCCTTCATGTGCCGGTCGTCGATGACGTGCGCCATGCCGCGCGAGCACCGCTCGACCCGGGCTTCGACGCGGTATCGCGCGACGCGGGAAGGCAGGCTTGACGATGTCCGCCACCGGACCCGCGGCGATCGTCCGCCCGCCATCGACGACGATCACGTCCCGGCAGTCCCGCAGCGCGTGAGTGATGTCGTGGATCGCGATCAGGACGGCCACGTCCCGTTCGCGGCCAAGCCGCGCCATCAGGGTCGGCACCGCGGCATGATCCAGCCCACGACGGAGGGCAGCATAGCCACGCCGAGGATCGGCACCAGCGCCGCCCCGAAGCCGGCCGCCGCCGAGAGGCCGAGCGTGAAGGGACTTGCCTGCGGATTGGTGGGAATCGTCTGGATCTGCGCTCCCGTCGCCAAGAGGGCCGCCCCACCGTGACCGCCATGAGCGCGACCGGCATCCGGATGTCCCGGATCACCACGCGCAGCGTTCCGTCCACCGAAGCGGACGAGACAACGGCGCGCAGGACGCAGCCCAGAAATCAGCGGGCAGGGTCGCTCGACATGTCCACCACGACCGACAGACCGAACCCCGCAGCGAGTGCGGGGAGCAGCAGGACGCGGCCGGCGGCGGCGCGGTATTGCGCGACGGCGAGCGGTCCTTCCAGAAGCATGCGGGCCGAGGCTTCTTGCAGGAGGTCGGCCGGACTGGCGTGGCGAAGAGCGACGGCCCGGTTGCCTCGTCTCTGGGGCCACGACTCCCAGGCCGCCGCCGCAAAGATGGGAACCGTCGCGTTCCATATCTGGAGCTCACACGGCGACCGGTCGCCGCGATCCGATCGGCTCGTCATCGACATCGACCCCCGCATGGGATTCGACTGGCAGGAGGTGCGCGACCGCCCCTGACATGCGGGTCGGCTGGGCGGTCCCGGACCCGCCTTCATCCCCGACGTTACGAAAGCCAAGAGCATCCTGCTCTGTGTCTGCCTGCGCCGGACGCTCAGACGAGAAACGACCGGTTCTCTTTGAGGCCGCTGGCCCGCATCCTGAACGATACCGAAGCCGACCGCTTCACCGGCACATGGGCAGAGGCGAAGCGCAAGGGCGGCATCTTCATCGACCGGCTGTAGAGCGAACGCGATTGCACCCTGTTCCCGGCGGGCGCGAGCCGGCGCACCGGTCGCGGTCCCGATGACCAGGGCGGAGCTGGGCAAGCTCGCGGGACCGGTGACGTTCCGGTTCGACGCGATGACCGGGAAACTTCACGATCCCTCGGTAACCTACCGCCCCCCGCCGCCTACCTTCGCTCACTCCATCGACGGTCGAAAGGCCGGCGGACGAACTTTCAAGAGGTTGGCACGGCAATCGATATTATCGACCTCTTGGGATCACCATATTCATACGGAATCGTCTGCCCGTCAATTTGAGCGCGCGACTTACCCCCAAGGCGATCGCTCTGGCAGGTCTGGCGGGGTCCGTGGTCGGAGTTCACCGGCAACCGCCATCCGAAATGCGGCGTCCGGTGCCTTGGACAGCGGCTCCGGCGGCCGGTCACCTCCACCAGCTTCGCGGCGAAGACGCCGGCGGGCGTCGTCCATCCGGGGCAATCACGGGGCGTGGCGTTCGGCGGGCCGGTGATCTGCCGGATCTCGGCGTCGGTCATGGGGCCGATGTCTCCTTCGCGGCGACCAAAGGCGTGCACGGCGAACGGCGGTCCTGTCGGTGCCTTGCGGATGGAGCGACCGCGGATCGAGGTTCCGGTCCCGGCGCGAGAGTGCGGCGACCCGGTGCGCTGCGCGACGGCGTCCAATGCCCGGCGGGGCATTGCGGGGCACTGTCCCGAAAGGCGGATCAGGATGCCCGACACGCGCGCGAACCGCCGCGGCGGACGCTCCCCTGCCCGCCGTAGCTTGCGGGCCGGTGGCGCTGGACGTGCCGCCACAGATCCCCGGACATGCCTGCGGGGCTGCTGACGTGCGGTTCGCCCGCACGATCCTCCGCCGCTCCTCGACGGACAGCTGCCTGTCTCCACGCCTCGTTCCGATCCTGCGACAAGCTGTCGTCGGACAGACCTCGCAGCCGGACGCAGCGCGGGCCCGCCATGACGGACACGTCCGCTGACGCCCCCCGTCGACCAGAAGGCTCGGACCGTGGAGTCCGGTCCCTAGCGGGCAAGCCGCTCGATCAGACGCCGGACAGGGTTGGAATAAGGCGGCACGAGAAATCGCGTCCAGGGTCCCGTCGCCACGGTCATCACGCCACGTTCGTGGCTGAACTCCGCAAGGCCCCGGGTTCCGTGATAGGCTCCCATGCCCGACGTGCCTATCCCACCGAACGGCAGGTCGTGCGCCGCGAGCTGCAGGATCGTGCCGTTCACCGCGGCGCCGCCCGACCGGATCCGTGCAACCAGCGCACGCGCCTTTGCCGTGTCGCGTCCGAAAACATAGAGCGCCAGGGGAGGATCGCCGGCGCTGATGCGCGCGACCACATCGTCGGGCGCGTCATACTCCAGGATGGGCAGGATCGGACCGAAGATCTCCTCGGTCATCAGCCGGCCAGACCCGGGCGGGTTCAGCACGACGACGGGGGCCATCCGCCCGGGCAGGTCGCTGGCCAGCGCACGAACGTCGCCGCCCCCGGCCAGCATCTCGTTCAGCCGGTCGGCGTGAGCGGAGTCGATCAACGCGGTGTAGTCGTTCGGATCGGCGAGAAACCCTCGCGCGACGCCGAGCATCCTATCGGCCCAGCGGTCCCCGGTGCCACGCGGAACCAGCATGTAGTCGGGGGCAACGCAGGTCTGTCCGGCGCTATACCACTTGCCCCAGCCGGCGAGCGGCGCGTGCGTCTCCGGATCCGCATCCGCCAGCATGATGCAGGGACTCTTGCCACCGAGTTCCAGCGTGACCGGCGTCAGGTTCTTCGCCGCCGCCTCGGCGACCAGTCGCCCGGTCGCGGTCGATCCGGTAAAGAACAGGTGGTCGAAGGGCAGCGCGGCGAAGGCACGCGCCGTTTCGGGACAGCCCGTGACGACGCACGCCTCCTCGGGCGGAAACGTCCGGGCGACGAGTCGCGCGAGCAGCGTCGAGGTCAGCGGCGTCCGTTCGGACGGCTTCAGAAGGACGCGGTTGCCCGCGGCGATGGCCGTCGCGAGCGGCAGGAGCGACAGTTGCACAGGGTAGTTCCAGGGCGACATGACGCCGACGACGCCCTTCGGCTCGCGCCAGATCTCCGTGCGACCCGGCAGGGGGCGCAGGACGAAGGCGCGCCGCGCTTTTGCCCACCGGGGAAGACGCCGGATCAGATGGGCGATCGCGGCGCGGGTGAACGCGATTTCGGCGATCCCGGTCTCGAGCGCGGAGCGGTGGCCGAAATCGCGCGAGACGGTCTCGACGATCTCCTCGCGACAGGTGTCGAGCGCCGAAGACAGTGCGCGAAGGCGTTCGATCCGGGCGCGGACCGGCGGCACGGCGTCGAGCGAAAAGGCCGCGCGCAGCACATCGAAGGGGAGGCGCGGGTCGGTCACTGGAAATCGTAGCTCCGGCCGCGCCAGGTCGCACGCCGTCCCCGCCGCGCGCCGACGAGGGCGGACCACTGGATCGCAAGCGTGGCGACGACGCCAACCGGATGAAGGAGGACCGAGAGCGCGGAATGCCGGAGACGCAGCGCCAGCAATCCGCGTGCCAGCATAACGAACCCGATGGCGAGCGCCGAAAGCGTGGCGGCCCCTGCCGCGCCAGCGGCAAGGCTGGCCGGAAGCAGGATCCAAGGCAGGACATGCCCTCCGCCCAGCAGGATCGTCCAGACTGGGAGGGCTACGGGCTTGGCCATCCCCTCCGTCGCATTCTTGGTGAACCCCGACCAGAGATCGGCCCAGGTGTCGTACATCCGGCAGGATGCCAGCGGCGTCGCGTCGATGATGTCGGTCCGCCCCCCCGTGCGGCGGATGTTGCGCGGCAGGTTCAGGCCGTCATGCATCAGATGGCGAAAGCCGGCATGGCCGCCCGCCAGGGCGTAGGCGCCGGCCCGAACCATCATCAGCTGACCGCAACCGGCCGCAAAACCCGCCGCATCGGACCGGCGCGCCATCGCCAGCGGCAGATAGCCGAGCAGCAGGACCATGATCTGCGGAATCACGATCGTCTCGCCCAGGGTTCCGGTAATCTGCTTCGGAAAACCGGAAACGAGACCGAGATCGTGCCGGACGAGATGCGCATGCAGCCGTCTGGCCGCGTCGGGGGCGAGACGGACATCGGCATCGATGAACAGCAGGGTCGGGTGGCGGGCAAGGCCGGAGAGCTGATGGCAGGCGTGCTGCTTGCCATTCCACCCGGGCGGGAGGGGCACGCCGGACGAGAGCCGGACCCTCGGGTCGAGGGCCGCCGCCGCTGCCACGACCGACGCCGTCTCGTCGGTCGAGCCGTCGTCGAGCACAAACACCTCGACGGTCACGCCGGTCTGCGCCAGCGCTGTCCGGAGCGCGGCGGGAAGGTTCGCGGCCTCGTCGCGCGCCGGAATCAGGATCGAGACCTTCGGCATCGGCCGCTCCGGCGCACCGTCCGGCGCACGAAAGACGGCCAGGTTCGCCAGCGTGACCATGGCATAGAGCGCCGCCAGCGCGGCGGCGGCGAGCGCCAGGGCCGTCAGGGTCGCGGCAATCATTCCGGCGCATCCGGCAAATGCTCGGGGCGATAGCCGTGCCCGCTCAGGCGCGCGCGAAGCCGCGACCAGCTGCCGTAGATCCCGCCGATGCCGACGCGCCCCTCGAGGATGACCTCGAAGGCGGCCGGATCGCGTGCCCGGGCGCACACTGCCAGGCCGTCGACGGTGTCCTGCAGCGCGCTCTCAAGCCGGTCCTTCAGGGCTTCTGCCGCCGGAATGGGATCACCGAAGGCTGCGAGCGCCTCCGGGCGCTTCTCGGACCAGAACGGGTATTCGAGCGCCAGCGGAACAGCCATCGCATGCGGCTCCCGCGCCAGCAGCCGCGACAGCCCCGGCTGCAGCACGATCGGGGTGCGCGGGTCGGCGAAGGAGCCCTGCGCCGTCAACCACAGGATGTTGCACGGCTCGGACAGGATGCGCCGTCCGGCCCGCAGCAGGCGGGTGGCCCCGGCTGCCGTCCCCGGCGCGATCCCGAAGATGCCAATCCGCCGCATGAAACGGTAGCGCTCCAGCGCCGAGGCTTCCATCGGTCCGAAACTTGCCCGGCCGGGAAGCAATGCGGCGGTCAGGACGATGAAGAAGGCGGGATCCCACCACGAGGGATGGTTGGAAAAGAAGACGACCGGCCGATCCGACGGCAAGGCCGGCACCCCCGGCCGGGCAACGCGGACGGCCCGGAAGGTGCTTCGCATCTGACGCTGCATGACGCCGTCGAAGACCCGAACCATGAGGGGCGAGCGGACCGCGAGGGGATCGTCTTCCAGCCTCGTCACTGGGCCGCCACGACTGCGCCCCCGCGCGCGTCGCTGTCGAGGCTGTCTGCCGCGATCCAGCCGGACATGAGCGCCATCGGCATGCCCGCACCCGGATGCGCCGAGCCGCCGGCGAGGTAGAGCCCCTCGACCTGACGCGACCGGTTTCCGGGCTTGAACGCGCCCAGCACCCGCCCGTGGCTGGCAAGCCCGTAGATCGCCCCGTCGAGGACGTTGTAACGGTCGTGGATGTCCTGCGGGGTCAGGACGCGTTCGGTGACGATGCGGGATTCGAGGTCCTCCATCCCGGCCGTGCGGCTCAGCTTGTCGAGAATGACGCGGCGGTAATCCGGCAACATCCTGGACCACTCCTGACCGGGATGCAGATGCGGGGTGTGGACGAGGATGTAGAGCGCCTCGCCGCCTTCGGGAGCCACGCCCGGCTCGGTGCGCGAGGGGGCCGCGATGTAGACGGTCGGGTCGGGAGCGGGGCGGCCCGCGTCGTAGATCGCGGCAAACTCCTCCTCGGGATCGCGGGAGAAGACGAAGTTGTGGTGGGCGAGATGCTCGTAGGCGCGGTCGAGGCCAACATAGAGAACGACGCCGGAACAGGCGGCCTCGCGTTTGCGCCCCCTGGAAAAATCGCGCCAGATGTCGCCGCCGATCAGGTCGCGGTAGGTGCGGACGGAGTCCATGTTGCTGACAATCCGGTCGAAGGCCATGCGTTCGCCACACGAGATCACCGCGGTCGCGCGGCGGCCCTCGATCTCGATGCGCTCCACGTCGACGCCGGTGCGGATGTCGACGCCCAGCTCTTCGGCCAGCCGCGTCAGGGCGAGCGGAACGGCGCGGGTGCCGCCCATCGGATACCAGACGCCTTCCCCGGACTGCATCTGCGCGATGCCGCACAGCACGGCGGGCGAGGACAGCGGCGACGAGCCAACATACTGGATGAAATGCTCGAGCATCTGCGCGATGCGCGGGTCGGACACGTCGCGCCTGATCTGGCCCGCGACGGTGCGATGCATCCGCAGGGCCATCACATCCTTGAGGGTGGCGAGCGTCATGTTCTGCTTGAGGTTCATCGTGTCGCGCAGATCCTCGACCGACTTCCAGAAGAAGAACCTGTCGGAGACGTCCGACAGGCGCGCGGCGACGGCCATGAAGCGGTCGAAGCCCTCGGCGGCATCGGGCGCCAGTTTCGCGATCTCGGCGCGGGAGGCGGCCATGTCGTCGCGCAGGTCGAGGACCGAGCCGTCCTCGTAGAAGCACCGCCATTGCGGATCGAGGCGGCGCAGGTCGAGATAGTCGGCCATGTCGCGCCCCGCCTCCGCGAAGACGCGCTCGAGCACACGCGGCATGGTCAGGATCGTGGGGCCCATGTCGAAGCGGAACCCCCTATCCTCGTGCAGCGCCGCCTTGCCGCCGAGCCAGTCGTTGCGCTCCAGCAGCGTGACGCCATGACCGCGCGCCGCGAGTGTGCAGGCGGCGGCCAGACCGCCCAGACCCGCCCCGATGATGCCCACGCCGCTCATTCTGCCGCCTCCCTGCGTTCTTGCGCGATGGTGTAGTCGGGCGCGCCCAGTCCGAGATCGGCCGCCACGAGCCCGGCGGCGATCTTGGCGCTCTCGAAGATGGTGGGCAAGCCCGAGCCGGGATGCGTGCCGCCGCCCGTCAGGTAGACGCCGTCCACGTCGTCGAACCGATTGCGCGGGCGAAGGTGCAACATCTGCCCCAGATTGTGGGCCAGATTGAACGTGGCACCGCGGAAAATGCCCATCTGCGCCTCCCAGTCGGCCGGGGTCAGCATGCGTTCGGTGCGGATGCGCGGCCGGATGTCGTGCCCCGACAGGCGCGAGACGCGGTCCAGCACCTTCTCGCGGTAAGCCGGTGCGATCGCCGCCCAATCGACCTTGCCGGACATGTTGCCGGTCGGCACGAGAATGTAGAGCGTCGAATGTCCCTCCGGCGCCAGCGTCGGATCGGTCACACCGGCATTCTGGACGTAGATCGTCGGCGCCTCCGGGGCCAGACCGGCATCGATCTCGCGAATGTTCTCCTCGTAGTCGCCGGACAGGAAGATCGTATGGTGCGCGAGGTCGTCGAACCGCCCCTCGATCCCGAGATAGAGCATGAAGGTCGAGCAGGAGAACTTCTTGGTCGCGATCTTCGCGTCGGTCCATCGCAGGCGCCGGGCGTCGGGGATGAGCTTCGGAATCGTCGTGGCGAAGTCACCGTTCACGACGATGGCGTCGGTCGGGATCGTACCGGTCGCGGTGCGAACCGACGTCGCGCGCCGGCCGTCGAAGCCGATCTCCTCGGCAGGCTCCGACAGGCGGATGTCGACGCCCATCTCCGTCGCGATCCGGGCCATGGCCTGCGGGATCGCGTTGCAGCCGCCGATCGGGTGGAAGACGCCATGGCCGTATTCGACATGCGCGATGATGGTGAAGAGCGACGGGCACTTGAAGGGCGACATGCCGAGGTATTTCGACTGGAAGCTGAAGGCGAGCCGCAGGTCGCGATCCTGGAACCAGCGTTTGAGATCGGTATCGACGCTGGACCAGGGCCGAAGGCTCGGCAGCGCGCGCCACAGGTCGCTCCGCATCAGGTCGCCCAAGCCGAGGAAGGGACGCTGCAGGATCGGAATGAAGCGGTTGAACTTGGCTGCGTTCGTTTCCAGGTAGCGCCGCACGTTCGGTGCATCGACCGGCGAAAGTCGCGCGGCCTCGGCCGTCAGGCGGTCGATGTCCGCGGTCGCGTCGAACGTCCGACCATCGTCGAACTGCAAGCGGTACATCGGATCGAGGCGCCGCAGATCGACCTCGGCGTCGAGATCCCGGCCGCAGGCGGCAAATATCTCGCGCAAGACCTGCGGGTAGAGGTAGAACGTCGGGCCATAATCGAAGGTGAAGCCGTCCTGCGAAAAGCGCGCGGTGCGCCCGCCCACCCGGTCGGCGCGTTCCAGCACGGTCACCTCAGCGCCCGCCGCGCGGAGCAGCATCGCCGAAGCGAGCCCCCCCGGCCCGGCCCCCACGACGACGACGCGGCGGGGGGTGGTCTGGTCGTTCATGGCGTTCACTGGAAATACCTCATGTCGAGCGATATGGCCCCGTCGCCCCGCAAGTCGACGGCGGCATCGTCGAACTTGGGCGGCCCCCGACGCATCGGGGCATTCCGCGAGAACCCGATGCCCTCGAGCGGCTGCAGCAGCAGGCGCCGGTCGAGCTCGCCGTTCCCGTTCTCGTCATGGATGGCTTGCACGGCATAGATGCCCGGTGGAATATCGCGGACGACGACCTCGCCCGACGCCGCGGCGGCTCCTGCGGTATAGGGACACTCCGCCGTGGTGAACTGCGCCTCGGGGCAGACGCCGACCAGGATCCGGCCCTGCGCCGAGCGCAGGTTGCCGATCACGACCCGAAGATCCGCCGCCGCGGCGGGTGCGGTGAAAAGGGTCGACAGGATCAATAAGATGTGGCGCAAGATCGCTCCTCTTTTATCATCGTAAGCCGGACCTAAAACAAACGGATGGAATATCACGGTGGAGAGACGGGTGTTCGCACGGGAGGCTTCTGCGCAAAGGACGGGAACGGCAATGGTCTCCCCGGTGGCCCGCCTGCCCGGCACCGGGGCCGAGAACTTTCCGGTCGTCGCCTTCATCGTCGCCCCGCGCCTTCGGGCGAAGGTCGCCGCCTTCTACGCCTACGCCCGCGCCGCCGACAACGTGGCGGACGATCCTCACCTTTCGGCAACAGCGAAATTGGCCGCTCTCGACGGGTTCGAGACGGGTCTGCAGGGCGGCCCGGGCGCGCCCGAAGCAATGCGATTGCGGCGGGCGCTTGCGGATGCGCCGCACCTCCTGGAGCCGGCCAGGTCTCTGCTGGGGGCGTTCCGGCAGGACGCGCGCGGTGCGACCTACCGGACCTGGCACGACCTGCGCGACTATTGCACGATGTCGGCGGCGCCGGTGGGGCGCTTTCTTCTCGGGCTGCACGGCGAAGCGCCGGAAGCGGTCCGGTATTCCGATCCCCTCTGCACCGCCCTGCAGGTTCTCAATCACCTTCAGGACCTGCGACAGGACCGGGATCGCCTGGGCCGCGTCTATTTGCCACAGGACTGGCTGGACATGGCCGGTGCGACGGAGCAGGATCTCTCCCGGCCGGCGCTGACCGGACCGGCGCGCGGCGCCGTTGACCGCGCGCTGGAGGAATGCCGCGACCTTCTGGAGCGCGCCGCGCCGCTGCCCCGGGCGATCCGCTCGCGCGGATTGCGCGGACAGGCGGCGGCGACGCTCTGGCTGGCGCAGCGCCTCGCCACCCGGCTGCGGGAGGCGGATCCGCTCGCCGGTCGCGTCGCATTGTCACGGCCGGAGTTCGCGCGGGCCGGACTGGCCGGCCTGCTGGCGGCTGCGCGGAGGCGAGAATGATCGGACCTGCCGCGCGGGACGCTCGTTCGGACAGGGCGAACGTGAAGCGGATCGTCGCCGCGTCCGGCTCCTCCTTTGCCTTCGGGATGCGCATCATGACGCAGCACCGGCGGCGGGCCGTCCGGGCCGTATATGCCTTCTGCCGCATCGTGGACGACATCGCGGACGGCGACATGCCGGGGAGCCACGACCCCGGTTTCCGTGCCGCCTCCCTCGACGCCTGGGAAGAGGAGATCATGCGCGCCTACGACGGCCTGCCCCGCACCGCCGTCGGAGCCGAGCTGGCCCGCGCCATCGACCGGCATCAGCTGCCGCAGGCGGAGTTCCTGCTGCTGATCGACGGGATGCGCATGGATGCCGATCGTGTCATCGCCCCCTCCGACGAGAAGCTCGCCGCCTATATCCGCAGGGTCGCGGGGTCGGTGGGGCTGCTCTCGATGCGATGCTTCGGCGCCTGGCAGGGCGAGACGTCCGAGCGTTTCGCCCTGGCGCTGGCACGGGGGCTGCAGCTCACCAACATTCTGCGCGACACCGACGAGGATGCCCGCCTCGGCCGGCTCTATCTGCCGCGCCACGTGCTCGAGGCCACGGGCCTGCCCGCCGATCCGGCCGCCGCCCTGCACCACCCCGCGATGCCGCGGGCGCGCGCGATGCTCGGGGTCGAGGCGCGGACGGCCTTCACCGAGGCGGCGCTGGAAATCCCCGCGCACAGCCGGGCCCGCCTGCTTCCGGCGCTCCTGATGATGGGTCCCTACGAGCGCCTGCTGACGCGAATGGAGGCCGACTGGACGATCGCGCCGGGTCGCCGCTCGACGTTCGGCAAACTGGTCGATGGCACGCGCCTCGCCGCGCTCGGCGGGCGCTGATCTGCCCGGACGCGTGGTGATCGTGGGCGCCGGGCTCGCGGGCCTCGTTGCGGCCGAGGCCCTGAGTTCCGCGGGCCGGGAGGTGTCTCTGCTGGAGGCGTCGTCCAAGGCGGGCGGACGCTGCCGCTCCTTCGAGGATGCGCGGCTGGGGCGGCGGATCGACAATGGCAACCATCTGATCCTGGCGGCGAACCGGGCCGTTCTCGCCTGGGCCGACCGGATTGGCGGGCGCGCCTCGCTGCAGCCGATGGCCGACGCGGCCTTCCCGTTTCTGGACATCATCACCGGGCAGGGATGGACCCTGCGGATCGGGCGGGGTCCGGTCGGCATGTTCCGGGCGCAGGCGCGGCCGCCCGGCGTCTCGCTGGGGCGGGCGGCGACACAGGGCTTGCGCCTGCTGACGGCGGGCGGCGGTCGCACGGTGTCCGAAAGCCTGTCGGACCGGGGACCGCTCTGGCGCGGCTTCTGGGATCCGATGACCCGGGCCATCCTGAACGCCCCGCCGGAGGCCGCCGATGCCGGTTTGCTCCGAGCCGTCCTTCTGCAATGCCTGCGGCGGGGCGCGGGGGCGCTGCGGCCCGTTCTCGCGCCCGGCGGGCTCGGCCCCGCGCTGATCGATCCGGCGCTCGACCTGCTGGCGCAGCGCGGCGTGGCGATCCGCTATCGCAGTCCGGTCGTCGGCATCGGGATGGAAGGCGATCGTGCGACGGCGCTCCACCTGCGCGACCGCTCCGTGCCGCTTGCACCCGGCGACGCCGCCATCCTGGCGCTGCCGCCGCAAGCCCTGGCCCGGCTCTTGCCGGACCTGCAACTGCCCGGCCCCGGTCCTTCCATCGTGAATGCCCACTTTCTGCTGCCGCACTCCGGCCTGCCCGCGATCCTCGCGCTCCTCGGCGGCGCCGCGCAATGGCTGTTCCGCCGGGGCGATGTCGTGTCGGTCACGGTCTCGGCGGCGGAACATTCGCCTCTCGCGGGGCTCGACCGCAGGGAGGCGCTGAACCTCCTCTGGTCGGAGGTGGCGCAGGCGGTCCGGGCGCATGGCGGTCGCGTTCCGGTTGAAATGCCGGCGGCGCGCTACTTGCGGGAACGGGCCGCGACGTTCGATCAATCGCCCGCGGGCGCGGCACGCCGGGCGGGAACGCGGACCCGGTGGCGCAACCTGTATCTTGCCGGCGACCATGTCGCGACCGGCCTTCCCGCGACGCTGGAGGGGGCCGTTCTATCGGGCGAGAGGGCTGCACGGGCGGTGTGAGCGGTTCGGATAGAGGGCCGGGTTCGCATCCATGAAGCAACCAAGCAGCCCGGCGAGCGGCCAGCGGGCGCCACGATCGACCTGCGCATGGCCCGCGATCGCGCCGATCGTCGCGCCGAGCACATTGGCCGCCTGATCTCCCATCGTGTCGGGCAGGCCCGACCGCTGGGTATTGGTTCCAAGGAGCGCGTCGAGCGAGAACTCCATCAGTTCCCACAGGGCTCCCACCATCGCCGCGAAGGCGAAGGCGCCGAGGGCGACCATCCAGATCGGCCCCTGCGGCCGCGCGCCTCCGGTGGCCGCCATCGCCAGGGCCATGCCGAAGACGGCCACAACCGAGGACGCGACGAGATGCAGGGCGATGTCCCACCACCACAGGCGGTCGTAGAAGCCCCAGAGCTCGCCCGCCAGCAGAGCGGCGGCGCAGTAGATCAGGATGCCGGTCGACAGGTTGGGCGGAAACACGACGTCCGACACGGCGGTATAAGCCTTCGGCAGCAGCGCCAGACCGGCACAGGCGGCGGCGACGGAGGCGAACTGCCAGTCGCCCCGCAGCGTGCCCCACAGGATACCCGCGGCAATCGCCGCCCAGGGAAGGGCCCGGGGGATCTGCTTCGCCCAGGACGGACGCGACGCGTCGGAGGAAGGGGCGGTCGGATGGCTCATGGCAGGCTTCCGGCAGGGTGCATGTCGCGCAGGAGGCGGGCGCGCTTCAGCGCCGACAGATCGCCCGAACCGGTGCAGAACATCGCGATCCGCAGTTGTTCGACGGTGACCGACAGGTGATCCACGAGCGCCTCTGCCGAGTGCCGGGCGGCATCGAGGACGCCCGCCGCCTGCCCGGTCATATCCGCACCGATCCGGATCGCGCGCGCCACGTCGAGGCCGTGTCGAATGCCGCCCGACCCGACGATCGTGGCCGCCTCGCCGATCTCCGCCCGAACCGACTCGAGACACCACGCGGTCGGAATGCCCCAGTCGTGGAACGGCGCGGCCAGCCTGCGCAAACGCTCGTCGCCCCGCTCCGCCTCGACCCGCGCCCAGGTCGTGCCGCCCACACCGGCGACGTCGATCAGCGCCACGCCGGCATCCGTCAGGCGACGCGCGACGGTCGCCGACAGGCCAGCCCCCACCTCCTTGACGCCGATGGGAACGCAAAGCTCTCTCGCCAGCGCCTCGATCTTGTTCAGCAATCCGGCAAACGCCGTGTCGCCGCCCGCCTGGATCGCCTCCTGCAGCGGATTGAGATGAAGAACCAGCGCGTCCGCGCCGATCATGTCGATGGCCCGCCGCGCCTCGGTCAGACCGAAACCGAAGTTGAGCTGCACCGCGCCGAGGTTCGCCACGATGGGCACGTCGCCGGCCGTCTCGCGCAGGGCGCGTGTCAGACCCGATCCGCCCGGCCCTTCGAGCGCCACCCGCTGCGAGCCGACGGAGAATGCCAGCCGCAACTCGCCGCAGGCCTCCGCGATGTGGCGGTTGATCTTCTCCGCCTCCGCCGCCCCACCCGTCATGGCCGAGATCATCAGCGGGGCCGAGACGGCGCGCCCGAGAAAACGCGTCGCGGTATCGACATTGCCGAAGTCCAGTTCCGGCAGCGCCACATGTTCAAAACGCACGGCGTCGAAGCCGGTCGGCACGACCTCCTGCGTCCCGCGCCCCGCCGACACGACGTCGAGGTGTTCTGCCTTTCGGGCCGCGATATCGGACAAGATGCTCTCCTTCCTTCGGGACGTCCCGCCGCATCCGACGGACCTGGATCCCGTCTGGCTGATCTGGAGCGACAAATCCAATCAGCAAGCGGCCCGGGTGGTCGGGGGTCCTGCCTCCCCGGTCGCTCGGACGGCAATCGGGCGAACTACATCCCCCCGAGACTGTTGCGTTCTCCCGGGCGAGGCAAGATCGGATTTTCTGGTCCTGAAGCAGGTCACGGCGGCGAACGGGCCGTGCCGCTCGGAGTGGCCCGCGCCATCCGGCAGCGTCCTCTTCGAGTGATCGACCATTGCCGGAGGCCCGCCTGACCCCGCCTCGGTGCGCTCGCCCTTCCCGGCCGCCGGCACCACCCGAGCCCGGAAGCCCGCGTCATGGTTTCCGCGGCTCAGCCTCGGAGGTCTCCCCGGTCCTTGAGGCTGGCGGGCACCGGATCCCGGCGTGCCTCACGCTGCGGCTCCCTCGGGTTCCGGCACCCCGGCGTCCTCGGTATCCTTCTGCAGCAGGTCGTAGAGGACCGGCGTCAGGAAGAGCGTCAGCAGGGAGGCGACAAGGAAGCCGCCGATGATGACGATACCGATCGAGAAGCGGCTCTCCGCGCCCGCGCCTGACGACAGGACCAGCGGGACCGCGCCCAGAACGGTGGACAGCACCGTCATCAGGATCGGGCGCAGCCGCACCGTCGACGCCTCGATCACCGCGTCGCGGACCGACTGGCCCTCCGCGCGCAACTGGTTGGCGAATTCCACGATCAGGATGCCGTTCTTGGCCATCAGACCGATCAGCAGGACCATCCCCACCTGCGAATAGACGTCGATCGCGCTGCCGGTGAGCAGGATCGTCAGGAGCGCCCCGGTGATCGCCAGCGGCACCGAGAGCAGGATGACGACCGGCTGGACGAAGCTCTCGAACTGCGCGGCGAGCACGAGGAACACGACGAGGAGCGCCAGTCCGAACGTGACGGCAAGGCCGCCGGCCGTGTCCTGATATTCCTTCGCCTGGCCGGTATAGGCGAGCTGCAACCCGTCGGGAAGCCGGTCGGCGGTCGCCTCGACGGTCCGGATCGCCGCGCCCAGATCGACGCCGTCGGCGAGCGAGACCGTCATCTCCACGGCGGGCTGCCGGTCGTAGCGGTTGTAGGCGCGCACCGAGGCCCGGCGCTCGACCTCCACCAGCCCGTCGAGCGGGACCAGCGTGCCGTCCGCCGTCCGCACGTTGATCCCGGTCAGATCCGAAGGCGTGCTGCGTTCGCGCTCCCGGGCCTGCAGGATGACGGGATACTGCCGGTCGCGGTCGATGAACTCCGTCACTTCCCGCGAGGCGAAGAGCGTCTGCACCGTGCTGGAAATGGCGCGGGCATCGATGCCGAGCGCCCGCGCCCGGTCGCGGTTCACGCTGATGTCGAAGCCCGGCGTGTTGATCTCGTAGTCCCGCCTCACGTCCGTCACCGAAGCCTCCTCGCCCAGCAACTCCGCCAGATCCTGCGACCACGCGGCTGCCTGCTCGAAACTGGGCGCGTTCACGACGACGTCGATCTCGCCGGACCCGCCGCCGGCGCCGAGCCCGGAAGGCGCCGAAGCGCGCACGTCGGCGACGGTTATCGCGGTGAGCGTCGGCCCGAGCTCCTCGATCACCTGCCGCGGACCGATGTCGCGCTCGCTCCAGTTCGACATCACGGCGACGACGAAGGCGCGCTGCGGT
>JBBQDX010000054.1:0-18944 GCA_038320125.1 Rhodobacterales bacterium
ACCTCCGACGCATCGGCGCGCGAACCTATAATACGCTCATCCAAGCCCTCGGCGACATCTGCGACCTGTTCGATCCCGAGGAGTGCCGGAACTTCTTCAAAGCAGCCGGATACGCGTCACATTGAAAGCAAACCGCTTTAATGAACCGCTTCTCTGCCCTCGGCACCGTCGAGACCGCCGGCGTGGACTGATCCAACGGGAAAAGGGGAAGGAACGCCTCCGTCGTCAGTTCTGCAACAACGCCCAAGGGATGGACTCCGGTCACTAAGAGCTGTTCGAGGACGCATTTATAAAGATGAATATGAAGTCCACAAGAAAAGCTCGACTACAGTTCCTTCTTATTCGCACTGAACCTGACGAGAAGGCCCCGCAGCAGGCGAACGCGGGGCGGTTCCGTAATCAATGGTCAGATCACCTCTTTCTGCTTGGCCACATGCGTCGCGATTACATCCATCAGCGCCGGCGAGAGTGCGTCATAGGGCGGCAAGCCGAGCTCGTTCAGTCTTGCACGAATCGTCGGCATCTGGTTGGGCGGCGTCCCGGACTCGATGATTGACGAGACGAACGCTGCGAATTCGGGCGGCGACCAGCCGTCCTGATCGCTGAGTTCGGTGTGTACGAAATCGAGGCCGAAGAACGGATGGCCTTCGTTCTCGATCCGTCCGAACATGTGCGTGTCGCAGACTTTGCAAGCGTGCCGCTGGATCGCGGCGCTCGGATCAACGATCTTCAACTTGTCGCCGTGCTGGATCACTTCGACATTATCGCGCCCGACGACAGCGATCTGCGAGAAAACGGCACCGTTCGGCTTCCAGCACTTGCTGCAGCCGCAGACGTGATTGTGTGCGGTCTGCGCAGACACGCGAACCTTGACCGGATCGGTCTTGCACTTGCAGGTCAGTGTCCCGCCGCTGAACCCCTTCTTTTCTCCGGGAAAGCCGTTATCCACGGCCGGGTGGATTTTGACGCTGGACGTCGGCGGACCACTTGAGTCCTTGTTGCCGAAAATGCCTGAAAGAATGCTCATGCCCGTCTCCTCCGGAGTGTTCCCTCGTGATCAAAGCATGCTGTGAGACAAGGCTCATTACAAGACATCGTTTCGATGGGGGCGCATTCGTCGAGTGAAGCGGTGGTGAAGGCTCGATCGGCGACCTTCGGTTATCAACCAGGGTGGCGCCCGCTACGCGCGCACCCCTTTGCGCCATAGGCCCACGAAACGGATGCGGGCATCCCACGGAAGCGCTCCGACGCAAGCTGCTCCGCCGCGCTACTCCTGACGCGCCGCGCGGACCCTGACCGCCGCGCCGATTGACAGGCGATTTTCGCAGCGCTACGAAACCGCAGCCGGAGGCCGCATCCGCCGTGCCCCAGATCGGCGAGGATGAGAGATGGCGCCGCCCGAACGCCCAAGGAAGACCCTCGGGGATCTCCGCAGCCAGCGCTGGTTCGCGGCCGACGACATCCGCGGTTTCGCGCATCGCCAGCGCACGCAGCAGATGGGGATGCGGCGCGAGGAGTTCATGGGCAAGCCGGTGATCGGCATCGTCAACACATGGAGCGAGATCAGTCCCTGCCACGCCCATCTCCGCGACCGGGCCGCGGCCGTGAAGCGCGGCGTCTGGCAGGCGGGGGGCTACCCGGTCGAACTGCCGGCGCTGTCGGTGGGCGAAGTCATGGTGAAGCCCACCACCATGCTCTACCGCCACTTCCTCGCGATGGAGGTGGAGGAACTCCTGCGCTCCCACCCGATCGACGGCTGTGTCCTTCTGGGCGGCTGCGACAAGTCCACGCCGGGCCTGCTGATGGGCGCGATCTCGATGGACCTCCCCGCGATCTTCTGCCCCGCCGGTCCGATGTCGAACGGCAAGTGGCGTGGCACCGTGACCGGGGCCGGCACCCATACCAAGCTCTACTGGAACCGGCTCCAGACGGGGGAGATCTCGGGCGAGGACTGGATCGACCTCGAATCCCGCATGACCCGCTCGAACGGCACCTGCAACACCATGGGCACGGCCTCCACCATGACCTCGATCGTCGATGCGATGGGCCTCACCCGGACCGGCGCGTCGAGCATCCCGGCGGCGGATTCGGGCCATCCGCGCCTCGCCTCCTGGTGCGGCGCGCGCTCGGTGGCGATGGTCTGGGAGGACCTGAAGCCGTCCGACATCCTCTCGCCCGGCAGCCTCCGCAACGGGATCACCGCCTACATGGCGCTCGGCGGCTCCACCAATGCGGCGATCCATCTGATCGCGATGGCGCGGCGGGCGGGGCTCGACCTGACGCTCGAGGACCTGGATGCGCGGGCGCGGGAAATCCCCGTCCTGGCCAACCTGTTCCCTTCGGGCGGCTATCTGATGGACGATTTCCATTTCGCCGGGGGCCTGCCCGCGCTCCTGCACAAGCTGGGCGACGCCATCGACGGCGACTGCCTGACGGTGGAAGGGCGCAAGCTCGGCGCGGCGCTGGCCGGGGCCGAATGCTACGACGACGACGTGATCCGCGACGTCTCGAACCCGGTCGTGCCGGTCTCCGACGGGCGCACGCTGGTGTTGCTGCGGGGCAATCTCGCACCCGGCGGCGCCATCATGAAGACCTCCGCCGCCGAGACCCGGCTGATGCGCCATCGCGGCCCGGCCCTCGTCTTCGACGGGCCCGCCGACATGTTCGCCCGGATCAACGCCCCCGATCTCGACGTGACCTCCGACCACGTCCTCGTGCTGCGCGGAGCCGGGCCGGTGGGCGGGCCGGGGATGCCGGAATGGGGCAACCTGCCGATCCCGACCAGGCTCCTCAAGCAGGGGGTGACCGACATGGTTCGCATCTCCGACGGGCGCATGAGCGGCACGCATTCGGGCACCTGCATCCTCCATGTCGCGCCCGAATCCGCCGTGGGCGGCCCGCTCGGCCTGCTGCGAACCGGCGACATCGTGGCGCTGGACGTCGCGGCCGGCAGGCTCGACATGGAACTGGACCCAGACGTGCTCGCCCGCCGCCGCGCCGCGTGGTCGCCGCCGATCTCGCCCTATACCCGCGGTTTCACCGCCCTCTATCAGCGCCATGTCGGCCAGGCGCAGGACGGCTGCGACTTCGATTTCCTCGACGGCACGGACAAGGTGCCCGAACCCCAGATCTTCTGAACGGCCAGATCTACCTAACGGAAGGCCCGCACCCGTGGACATCACCAACGCGCTCAAGGCCCGCATCCGCAACCGCGAGGCCGTCCCCTTCGGCACCTGGCTGATGAGCGGCGCGCCCGCGACGGCCGAGGCGCTCGGCCACTGCGGCTTCGATTTCCTCGTCGTCGACATGGAGCATGTGCCGGTCGACGTGGAGACCCTCACGAACATCCTGCGCGCCATCGCCATCACGCCCGCCCGCGCCCTGGTCCGGGCGCCGTGGAACGATCCGGTCATCATCAAGCGGATCCTCGATGCCGGCGCCGACAGCATCATGCTGCCGTTCGTGCAGACTGCCGAGGAGGCGCGCCGCGCCGTCGCCGCCGCCAGGTATCCGCCCGAGGGCACGCGCGGCGTCGCCGCCGTCCACCGCGCCTCCGCCTATGGCGCCGCCACCGACTACTTCGCCCGCGCCAACGCCGAGGTCTGCGTCATCGTCCAGCTCGAGACGCCGGAGGCGCTCGACAACATGGCCAGCATCGCCGCCGTCCCCGGCGTCGACGCGGTCTTCGTGGGTCCGGGCGATATGGCCGCCGCCCTCGGCTTCATCGGTCAGATCGGCCGGGCGGAGGTGCAGGAAGTTCTGGCCGGGGCCGCCGCGGAGGCGAAGGCCCTGGACCTGCCCATCGGCATCGTCGGCCCCACCCCCGAAATGGTGCGCGGCTTCCTCGAGATGGGCTATACGTTCGTCGCCATCGCCTCCGACATGGGCTTCCTCACCGGTCGCGCCCGCGAGGCGCTCGGCCAGCTCAAGGGCGACATCCCCGCCGCGGCACCCGCCGGCAGCTCGGCCTATTGACACCAGCCATCGCGCCGTTCCGGGGCCAGGCCCGCCGCAGCCGCGCCCTGGAACCGACCGTGGACCTCCTTCGGCGCCCTGCGCGACCGCCCCCCGTTGGTCCTGCGAGTCGCGGACAGCGACGGCCCGCCGCTCCGCGCCCTCGAAGGGCTGGCCTGCGCCCCCGATCGCCGCGAAATCCAGGCCCGAGCCCCCTACCCTTTCGGCCGCCGCGGCCGTCAACCTCCCGAAGGCTTCAGGAGCGGCAGCAGCACCGCCAGCCCCACGCAGGCAAAGAGGATGATCGCGATCGGCCCGTCGGTGAAGAAGGCGAGGAAATTCCCGTCGTTCAGCAGCAGCCCGCGCCGCAGGTTCTGCTCGAATTGCGGCCCCAGCACCAGGCCGATCACCAGCGGCGCGAGCGGGAACCCCGTCACCCGCAACACCAGCCCGATCAGCCCGAACGCCACCGCCACCCCCGCGTCGAGCGGGTTGCCCCGGACCGTCAGCGCCCCCAGCAGGCCGAACACCACGATCCCCGCCGTCACCAGATGCTGCGGGATCGCCAGCAGCTTGCCGAACACCCGGATGAGCGGGAAGGCCAGCGCCAGCATCACCAGATTTATCAGGATCAGCACCCCGAAGATCGCGTTGACCACGTCCAGATGCTCGGACATCAGCCGCACCCCCGGCGTGATCCCGTGCACCACCAGCGCCGAGAGCAGGATCGCCGTCACCACGTCGCCCGGAATCCCCAGCGCCAGCGTCGGGATCATCGCGCTCCCGGTGACCGCGTTGTTCGAGGATTCCGCCGCGATGATGCCGTCGGGCTCGCCCGTCCCGAACCTGTCGCCGCGCGGCGAGGATTGTTTGGCGACCGCGTAGCTGATGAAGGAGGCGGTCGCCGCCCCCGTGCCGGGCAGCGCGCCGACCAGGCAGCCGATCACGGAGCTGCGGGCGAGCGTGCCGCCCCGGCCCTTCCAGTCGCGCCATCGCGGCAGGCGCATCCGCGTCCCCGACACCTCCGCCGACCGCGCGCCGCCCGTCGCCACCCGGAAGAACGCCTCCGACAGCGCGAAGAGACCGATGACGACGGCGATCAGGTCGAACCCTCCCGACAGGAACTGCGTCCCGAAGGTGAACCGCGCCGCACCCGTCACCGGGTCGGTTCCCACCAGCGCCAGGAACAGCCCGAGCACCCCCATCAGAAGTCCCTTGGCCATGTTGCCCCGCGACACCGCCGAGATGCAGGTCAGCGCCAGCACGATCAGCGCGAAGATCTCGACCGAGCCGAACCGGGTGGCGAAGCGCGCGAGCTGCGGCGCGGCGACGATCAGCGCGGCGCAGGAGATGAGCCCGCCGATCACCGAGCTCACGGTCGCGTAGCCGAGCGCCAGCCCCGCCTCGCCCCGCTGCGCCATCGGATAGCCGTCGAGCGTCGTGGCCGCCGCCTGCGGCGTGCCCGGCGAGTTGATGAGGATGGCCGAGATCGAGCCGCCGAAGACCGAGCCGCAGTAGACCGCGAGCAGCAGCGTCAGGGCTGGCACCGTGCCCATCCCGAAGGTGAAGGGCAGGCAGATCGACAGCCCCACCACCGAGCCCAGCCCCGGCAGCGCCCCGATGACGATGCCGAGCCCCGTGCCCAGCACCAGCGCGGCCAGCGTCCCGAAGGTCAGGATCGGCAAGAGTGCCGCAAGAAGCGCGTCCATCAGAACATCCCCCCCGACAGCAGCACCGGCAGGCGCAGGTCGAGGACATGGTGGAACAGGAACCACAGCCCCGGCCCAAGGAGCAGGAACGCCGCCCCGCCCCGGACCGGATTGCGCTCCCCCAGGATCCAGAGAAGCCCGGCGACCCCGACCCCCGCCGCGACGAGATAGCCCAGGAACGGGATCGCCAGCACGATCAGCACGACCAGCCCGGCGAAGGGCAGAAGCCGCCCCGGCGCGAAGGACGCATCCTCCGCCGGGGCCGCGACGACGACCGCCCGGATCAGGCAGACCAGCCCGAGCGCCCCCCAGATCGCCAGCAGGATCCGCGGCAGGCGCATGGGCGAATCGGTCGAGGCGGCGTTGACCCCGCCTCCTGCCGCGAAGGAGGCGGCATAGGCCAGCGCCGCGAGCGCGATCAGGCCGGCCGCGACCGCGGCTTCACCCGGACGTTTCACTGGCGCCTCCTCCCCTGGTGCATACCGACGGGGCCGGTCAGTCGACCAGGCCGGCCTCCCTGAGGATCCCCGCGTTCATCTCCGCGTTCGCCTGCACGAAGGATGCGAACTCCTGGGGGCCGCGATAGAGCACGCCGGTATTCGTCGTCTGCGCGAGCTCGACGAAGGCGTCGGAGTTCACCGCCGTCTCGCAGGCCTCGGAATAGGTCTGCAGATCCGCCTCCGCGAGCCCGGCCGGCCCGAACAGCCCCTGCCAGACCGAGAAGTCGAGAGCGTAGCCCGCTTCCGCCATCGTCGGCACGTCGGGGTAGCTCTCCTGCCGCTCCGCCGCGAAGACCGCCAGCGGGGTCACGTTGTTGCCCTCCAGGACGGTGGCGGTGTCCACGAACAGGTCGATCTCGCCGCCCGCCATCGCGTTCATCGCCGGACCGGTGCCCTCGAACGGCAGGTGGACCGCGTTCAGCCCGGCCTCCGAGGCGAAGGCCGCCATCGCCAGATGCGGGATCGTGCCCGGCCCCGAGGAGCCGTAGACGACCCGGTCGGACGTGCCCTGCGATACCCAATCCTCGATCGAGGCATTCTCCGCATCCGAGGCCTGCAGCAGGAAGACCGGCGTCGAGGTGGTCTGGCAGATCGCCGCGAACCCATTGGACTGGTAGGATGTGTCGCGCAGCGACGGCTGGATCGCCACCGGCCCGATCGGCAGGTAGCCCAGGGTGTTGCCGTCCGGGCTGGCCGCCGCCACCGCCGCCGCGCCGATCGTGCCGCTCGCGCCCGCGGTGTTGCGGATCACCACCGTCCTGCCAAGCGCTTCGGCGAAGGCCGGCTCGAAGACGCGGGCCACGGTGTCGGTGCCGCCGCCGGCGCTGAAGGGCACGACGATCTCCATGGTCTGCGCCGCGGCCGGGGCCGCAAGACAGGCCGCGCCGATGGCCAGCGGCGCGGCGAAGGTGACGAAGTCTCTCATGATCTCTCCTCCCGGATAGCGCGCGACCCGGCACACCGGCCCGGCGGGGCACCGGATCCGACGGCGCCGACCGCGCCTGTCGGTGAGCCTAATAGCGCTACGATTTGCCTGTCAACGAGGTTTCGCAGCGCTGCGAAGCTGCGACGGGTCGCAGCGGCCCCCTGACCGGTGTCGCGCTTGTTCGCCGGCCTGCCGGCGCGCTATGGGTTCGCGCCGGGAGCCGACCGGACGCCTTCAATCAGATGCCGCGAGTCCGATGACCGAACCGACCGTCCCCCCTTCACGGCGCATGCGACGGAACCTGCAGCGGGTGACCATGACCGATGTGGCCGCCGCCGCCGATGTCTCCCCCTCCACCGTCTCGCTGTTCCTTCGCAGACCCGGTGCCGTCTCCGACCGTATCGGCGCCCGCGTTAGCGCCGCCATCGAGGAGCTGGGCTACGTGCCGAACGCCATGGCGGGCGGCCTCGCCGCCGCCGGATCGCGGGTGGTCAGCGTCATCGTCCCCTCGCTCCGCAACGCGTTCTTCTCCGAGACGCTCTCGGCCCTCGAAGGCCTGCTTGCGCACGCCGGCCTCCAGGTTCTCGTGGGCCACACCGAATATTCCTTGGCGCAGGAGGAGGCGCTGGTCCGCGCCGCGCTCTCTTGGGCACCCGCCGCCGTCGTCCTGACCGGACAGCGCCATACCGATACGACGCGCGCCCTGCTCCGCAAGGCCGCGACGCCCGTGGTCGAGATGTGGGAACTGGGCGGCGTCCCGATCGATCAGGCGGTCGGCTTTTCGCACGCGGCCGTCGGTCACCGCATCGCGCAACGCTTCGTCGAGCGCGGCTATGCGAGCGCGGCCTTCCTCGGCGCGCGTCTCGCCGACGACTCTCGCGCGGGCCAGCGCGCCGCGGGCTTTCTGGCCGGGATGGAGGCGGCCGCCCGGCCGGCACGCCTCCTCGAGGATCCGGACCCTGCCAGCACCGGGGTCGGCGCGCGCCTCCTCGCCCGGATGCTGGACGCGCCCGTCCGCGCCGTCGCCTGCTCCAACGACACGCTCGCCCTCGGCGTCCTTTTCGAGGCGCAGCGACGCGGCCTCGCCGTGCCGGGCGACCTTGCCGTCGCGGGATTCGGCGATCTCGACTTCGCCGCCCAGACAGTGCCGCCCCTCACCACGATCCGCCCTTCCGCCGACCGGATCGCGGCCCAAGTCGCGGCCTGCATCCTCGCGCGCAACACCGATCCCGAAGCATCCACGAGCCACGATACCGGCTTCACCTTCATGGCCAGAGAGAGCGCCTGACACCCCCGATTGCCAAGTGGCAATGCGACCGGAATGCATCTTTCTACAGTGGGTTACGCTCAGCAAAGCTGCGGAAGAAAGCGAGTAAGGCACGGTCTGGACCCGCCGCCTCGCCTTCCCCTTCGCCCAATCCCGCCACGCGCCCTCGACCTGGTGGATGTCGTAGCCCGAATGCCGCATCCGCGCCGTCTCGTAGGTCTCGCTCCGCAGCGACGCCCCGCGTGCGTCCAGCCATGCGGGCCGCGGCTTCGGCGCCGGCACGACCGGCTCCGCCCGCCCCTCCGTCCGCAGCTTTCGGCCGATCCTGGAAAACTCCAGCTTCCGCCCCGCCGCGCCCCGCCCCTCGCCGTCCTTCTTCCACCAGCGCAGCTCCACATGGGTGATCCGCCGCCCGGTCTTGATCGCCGCGAGTTCCGCCATGTAATCGCTCGGCGCGTTCACCTCCGCCGTGGCGGGATCGAGCGCCTGGAGCTTCAGGTTGGACCAGGATGCGAGCTTGCCCTTCGGCACGCCGAGGATGCCCCGGATCCCGTCCAGCGAGAACCGCTCCGTGGAGCGCCAGCGCAGGTTGCCGCGCTTCTACACCATCTCGTAGAGCGTCAGCGCGTATTTCGAGGTCAGCGCGAACATCACCTCGCTCTGCAGCCGCGTGAAGACGGTGAAATTGCCCATGATCTTGCGGAGCCGCGCCGGGATCTCGTATTCGAGAAGGCCGTCAAAGCGGCGCGTCTCCACATTGCCGCCCAAGAGCTGCACGCGCCCCACCGCCGGTTCGCCGTCCCAGATCATCTCGATCCTGACGATGGCGCTCATAACCCGCTCGAAGCTAGGGCCGATCCGGTCGTTAGCGTTGTGACTGTCCCGCAGGAGCGGCCTGGAGATGACATGCGTCACCGGGCGGTCGATCGCGTCCCAGGCGTTCTCGAGCAGCCGGTCGTAGATCCGCCGGTCGGCCAGCGTCAGCGGCGTGACCTCCACGACATCGACAAGCTCGCCCGGTTTGACGATACTTTCTGCGTTCGGGCGCGCCGACAAAGTGCGACAGGGCTTCGTCGCCGGCGAAGCTGGCATCAGGCTCACAAGTTGTTCTTATTAATGTTTCTCTCCTCAAGATGATAAAGACTGACGCGGCCGACGTCCATCACCCGATCCGCAAGGGCTGGACCACCGGACGATCGCCGGCGATTCGGGGCTGGAGCGGCGAAGGTCCAACAAATCATGGGAAAACCGAAGCCGCGCGATCACCCGAAACGTATCTGGTAAGATGGCACCCGAAACGCAAGCCATGCCCACCCCCGTTGTAAGGCGATAGCACCCGATAGGGAGCTGCGAGAGATGATCGGGCCTTTCCGGCACGGGCTGCTGGATACCCGAACAGAAAATCCCGGGGGCTTTTTTCGGATAGGATTTTGGCGGCAGGACGCCCATGCGTGGTCTCCGCTGCGCATTTCGGCGATTTGCCCCGCAACCGCGCTCCAGTGACCGAAACCTGACCCCCGCCCCCTGCCGCTTAGGTTCTTCGCTGATCGACCTCCGGAAATCGCACCTCTAGCGGTTCTCCACCTCCTGCACGAGTCGCACGACCAGATCGAGGATAGGCCGATGGACGGCGTATTACCCACCGGGATCGGCCTCTCGGAGCTCGACGAACTTGCCAGCCGGGCCGCCATCGTCATCGAGCGCCTGCGCGACCGGCTCTATGCGCCCGGCACCCAGAAGCGGCTGGAGCTGCAGTCCGACGTCCGCATCGCCGCCGAGATGGTCGGGCGCACCGAGACGGCGATCCGCGACGCCGAAGATGACGGGCGCCTGCCGCAGCCCGGGAAGAACCCCGAAACCAACCGCCGCGTCGGGTCTTCGCTCGCCGACGTGAACCGGCTGCGGGCGGTGTTCGGCACCCTGCCGTGACGTGGGGCGGACGATCCGGCGGTGGTTCTGACGATCCGGAACTTCAAGGGCGGGGTGGCCAAGCCCTCGATGGTCACGCATCTGTCGCAGTACCTCGCCCTCAAGGGCTATCGCGTCTGCGTCCTCGACTGCGACAGCCAGGCCTCCACGACGGCGATCTTCGGGTTGAACCCGGATGTGGACGAGACGGAGGATACGCTGTATCCGTTCCTCCGGCACGGCGGGCCGGCCACGCTACATTACGCACTTCGTATCACCCATTGGCCGGGGATCGCACTGATCCCGGCCAATCTCGGGCGTTACGATGCGGAGTACGAGTTCGCGGCGCGGATGGAGCGAGTTCCAGATTTCCTGTTGGACCGGCTTCGCGACAAGATCGCCAGCATTTCCGACCGGTTCGACGTGATCCTGCTCGATCCGCCACCGGCGCTCGGGATGATCTCGCTCTCGGTCCTGCGGGCCGCGACGGCACTCCTGATTCCGGCGCCGCCGAACAACGTGGAATTCGGCTCCAGGGCGCATGCCTTGAAGATGATGCAGGGCACCCTTGCGGAGATAGCGCGGCATGGCGGGGAACGGAGCTATGCCTTCGTGAAGATCCTCGCGACCAGGATGAACGATCGGAAATCCGCGAATGTGACAACCAAGCGGATGATGGATGCTGTCTTTCCCTCGGACATGCTCCGCGCCATGCTCAAGGACAGCGCCGAGATCGACAATACGACGACGAACCTGTCGATTGTCTACGAACTGACCGGCGCGCAGACCCGGCCCGAGACCCACAAACGCTGCCGCGCCTATCTGGACACGATCGGGACGCAGGTCGAGACCCTGATCCGGACGACATGGCCCAGCCACTATGCGGCGTTGATAAAGGAAGCCCTGATATGAGCAAGAAACATTCCCTCTTCGACGATGTGCTGCGTGTTTTCGCGACCAAGGGTGCGCTCGGGGACGCGGTTCCTCAACCCGCTGGCGCGGGTGGGCGACCGGCTGCCGGGCGAGGTGGAGGAGGAGACGCCGCACCGGATCGACCCGGCGGCGGCGCGGATGTGGGCGCGGCACAATCGCGCCTACGATCTGCTGAACGAGGACAACTGCCGCGACCTGATCGACGGGATCCGGGCGCAGGGGCGGCAGGAGTTTGCAGCCGTCGTGCGCCGGACGGGGGAGGCGGACACACCCTACGAGGTGATCTGCGGCGCGCGGCGGCACTTCGCCGTCGCCTGGCTCCGGGCCAATACCCATCCGCAGATGACGTATCTGATCGAGGTGCGGGATCTGACCGACGAGGAAGCGTTCCGCCTTGCCGATATCGAGAACCGCGACCGGGAGGATATCAGCGATTTCGAGCGCGCGCGGGATTACCTTTTGGCGCTCGACTCCTATTACGGCGGATCGCAGAAGGACATGGCGGCGCGGCTCGAGGTCTCGGCGACCTGACTGTCGCGCTACCTGCAACTTGCGCGGATGCCGCGGGAGGTCGTCGCGGCGTTTCCCACGATCCGCGACCTCAAGGAGGTTCATGCGCGCCGGCTGAAGCCGCATCTCGGCCGGGCCGAGGAACGCGAGGCGATCCTGGCGGAGGCGCGCATCCTCGTGGCGGAGGCGGGGGCCGGGGGTCCGCGGCCCGATGCCAACGGCGTGATGGCGCGGCTCCGGGGCGCGGTGGCGAGGCCGAAAGCCAAGGCGCAGGCGGGCACGAATTACCGCCGGGCGCGAGAGGAATCGGGGATCACCGTGCGCCAGAAGGGCAGCAAGGTCACTGTCGCGTTCGGCGCGAACCTGTCGCGCGACGGGCTGGAAGGGGCGTTCCGGAGCTATCTCAAGGATCGGTTCGGGGGCTGATTGCCACGTGGCAATTCTTTGTATTTACGTCTTGTAACCGCCACATAAGTGACTTTGCGTGCTGCTGCGGCGGACCCGGTCTGGCGCGCTCGCCAAACAAACAGGCTTGACTGACTGTTCCAGACTTGCAGTCTGGGCACGAAGCGGAATCCTTGGGGGGAACTGCATGTCCGGGCAAGACGATTACAGCCAGCGCAGCTACGGCGAGATACCGGTGGGGACGGGGGTCCGGCCGGGGATCGTGGTGGTGGATTTCCAGACCGGGTTCACCGACGCGCAGTATCCGCTGGGCGGCGCGCCGCTGGTGATGCGGGCGCTGGAGAATACCGCGACGCTGCTCAAGGTGGCGCGGGCCTACGGGGTGCCGGTGGCGAATTGCAACACGGCCTATCTGAACGCGCGGGAAATGCCCTACTGGAAGATCACCGCGGTGCGCGAGACCTTCCTGCACGGCCATCCCAGCGTCGCCCGCGACCCGCGCATCTACGACCCGGACTACGACCTGCCGGTCACCAAGAAGGGGCCGTCGATCTTCTTTGGGACCGACGTGGCCGCGTATTTCGTCAAGGAACGGGTGGACACGGTGATCGTGACCGGCTGCAACACCAGCGGCTGCATCCGCGCGACCGCGATCGACGCCTTCAGTCATCGCTTCCGCACGCTGGTGCCCGAGGATTGCGTGGGCGACATCGACGCGCAGCCGCATCGCGACAACCTGCGCGACCTGGGGCGCCGCTACGTCGACGTCGTCGATCTGAACGCCGTGCTCGATTACCTCGAGGCATGGCACCAGACGCAGGACGCCGCCTGAGCGCGCCGGGCCGGTCCGCCGGCCCGGTGCCTGCCGAAACAACGACGCGCGCGAGCCGCGCCTTGAGGGAAAGAGGCCGGATGACCGTCACGTTGCTCAGGAATGCCCGGATCGTGGACGGGACTGCGCCGGAGCCGACCGATCCGATGGGGATCGTGATCGAGGACGGGGTGATCCGCGAGGTCGGGCCGAACACTGCCGCGACGGCGGACGGGGTGCTGGACCTCGCGGGCCTGACCGTAATGCCCGGCCTGATCGACTGCCATGTCCATGTCATCGCGACCACGGCCAATCTTGGCCTGAACGCGTCGCTGCCCTCCTCGCTGATCGCGGCGCGGAGCAGCGTGCTCATGCGGGCCATGCTGATGCGCGGCTTCACCACGGTGCGCGATCTGGGCGGTGCGGATCGCGGTTTGCAGCAGGCGGTGGAGGAGGGGGCGTTCCTGGGGCCGCGGCTGGTGATCTGCGGCAAGGCGCTGTCGCAGACGGGCGGGCACACCGATTACCGCGGCCCCTACGACACCCGCGACGCAAGCTGGTATGCGAGCAGCCTCGGCGCCATGGGGCGCATCTGCGACGGCGTGCCCGAGGTGCAGCGCGCCGTGCGCGAGGAGATCAAGAACGGGGCGCAGTTCGTCAAGGCGATGGCCGATGGCGGCGTGTCGTCGCCCTCGGATCCGGTGGGCTATCTGGTGTTCTCGGTGGCCGAGCTGACGGCGATGGTCGAGGTCGCCAGGGGCTACGGCACCTATGCGACCGGGCATCTCTATACCGATGACGCGATCGTCCGGGCGCTCGATTGCGGGTTCGAGTGCATCGAGCACGGCAACCTGATGTCCGACGCCACGATCGCGCGGGTCGCCCGGGACGGCATCTGCGTGGTGCCGACCAACATCACCTATGACGTGCTCGCCCGGAAGGGGGCCGAGTTCGGCCTGCCGCCGGACTCGGTCGCCAAGATCGCGGGCGTGCGCGAGGCGGGGCTGGAACGGCTGGAGAAGATGCATGCGGCGGGGGTCACGATGGGCTACGGCTCGGACCTGCTCGGGGGCATGCAGACGGAGCAATCGGGCGAGTTCCCGCTGCGCGGCCGCTATATCCCCGCGGATGCGGTGATCCGGTCGGCCACGGTGGACGCGGCCAGGGTGCTGCGGATGGAGGGGCGGATCGGGTGCATCGCGCCCGGCGCCTTCGCCGACATCGTGGCGGTGACGGGCAATCCGCTCGACGATCTCGACCTGCTGACGGGGCAAGGGGCGCATATGCCCCTCATCCTGAAAGCCGGCGTGGCGGTGAAGAAGGCGGCGTCGCTCTGATGGCGCTGCGCGACTACAGGGCGCTGAGCTTCGACGTCTACGGGACGCTGATCGACTGGGAGCGCGGGATGCTGGCCGGCCTGCGCCCGCTGACCGACCGGCTGGACACGGAGATGGCGGAGGACGCGGTGCTGGAGTTGCATGCGCGCCACGAGAGCGCGTGCCAGGCGCAGACGCCGGGGCGGCGGTATCCGGACATCCTGGCGACGGTCTATCGCCGCGTGGCCGAGGACCTGGGCCTCGCCGTGGACTGGGAGGACTGCAAAAGCTACGGTGCGGGGGTCGGCGACTGGCCGGCCTTTCCCGACAGCGCCGCGGCGCTGGCCTATCTTGCGCAGCGTTACCGCATGTTCGTCCTGTCCAATGTCGACAATCGCAGCTTCGCGGGTGCGGCGGCGCGGCTCGGCATCGGTTGGGACGGGGTGTTCACCGCCGAGGATATCGGCGCCTACAAGCCGGCGCAGGCGAACTTCGCCTATCTTCTGGCCGGACTCGACCGGAGGGGGATCGCGAAGGCCGATCTGCTGCATACGGCGGAGAGCATGTTCCACGATCACCTGCCCGCGCGCGCGAACGGGCTGGACAACGCCTGGATCTACCGGCGCCATGCCAGGACCGGGTTCGGGGCGACGATGGATCCCGGCAAGCTGGCGGAGACGACGTTCCGGTTCGACTCGCTCGCTGAGATGGCGGAGGCGCATGAAAGCGGCCGGATCTGATCACCGACGGGCCGACCCGCATGCGACGGTGGGCGGGCCTTGCAATCATCCAACAGGGGATTTCGACATGAGACAGCTTCTGACGATCACCGCGCTCGGGACGATCACCGCGCTCGGTGCCCTCATGGCCACCGGCGCCGCGGCGCAGACCAACTTCATCGCCAACAGCTTCTACGAGAGCGCCGTGCCGATGTCGGGGGAGGGGTACGTCCAATGGGCCGAGCTGGTCGAGGAGCTGTCGGGCGGCGATCTCGTGCCGGAGGTCTATACCGGCACCGTCCTGCTCGCGCCGCGGGCCTCGCTCCAGGGCATCCAGGACAATGTCGTGCAGGTCGCGCATCACGCGGCGATCTATACGCCCTCGGACCTGCCCGTCGCCAATGCCGTACAGGAGCTGGGCTTCGCCTATTCCGATCCGGTCGCGGCGATCTTCGCGGTGACGGATTTCTCGATGAACAACGCGGTCCAGCTTCAGGAATGGCAGGACAAGGGCGTCGTCTATCTCGGCGCCTATGCCACGCCGCCCTATATCCTGATGTGTTCGAGCCCGGTGCGCAATCTCGAGGAGATGCGGGGCAAGCGCATCCGCACCGCCGGATCCGCCGTCTCGGTCTGGGTCGAGGAGGCGGGGGGCATTCCCGTCAACGTCCCCTCGAGCGAGATGTATACCGGTCTCGAGCGGGGCACGCTGGACTGCGCCACGAATGCGGCGAGCGATCTGGTGGATCGGTCGCTTCTGGAGGTTGCGGAGCATACGACGCTGCTCTCGACGGGAATGTACTGGTCGGGGCCGCAATGGGGCTACAACCCGGACTTCTGGGCCGGGCTCACGCCCGAACAGCGCGGCGTGCTGATGGAGGCCTCGGCCCGCTCGATGGCGCGGATGGTCATCGCCTATGGCACGAAGGTCGAGGCCGGATTGCAGGCGACGAAGGACGCGGGCGGCAACGTCTACGAGCCCGAGGCGGATCTCGCCGCCTCGGTGTCCGCCTTCCGCGACCACACCTCGGCCTCGGCCGCAGAGATGGCCGGATCGCAATACGGCGTCGCGGAGCCGGAGGCGCTGATCGCCGATTTCGAGGCCACGATGCAGAAGTGGAAGGACCTGCTGGCCGAGGTGGACACGTCCGACGAGGACGCGCTGACCGCGCTTGCGATGCAGGAGATCTATGGCGGGATCGACCCGGCCACCTACGGCGTCGAGTGAGCCCCTCGCGGGCCGGTTCGCCGGCCCGCGCAGCATCCTTTCCGGATTGGATGATTCGCCATGCCGTTCGTTCTCGGGGCCATCCGCTGGCTCAATATCGGCACCGCGGCGGCGGCCTGCGCGGTGATGATCCTGATGATGGCGCATATCACGCTCGACGTGGGTGTGCGCTATTTCCTGAACGGCCAGATCGTCGGCACGCTGGAATGGGTATCGTTCTACTACATGGTGGCGCTGGTCTTTCTCGCGCTCGGTCATGTCGAGATGAAGAACGAGAACATCCGCGTCGATCTCTTCGCGCAGATGATGCCGGACTGGGCCCAGCTCGCGCTCTACGTCTTCGCCTGCCTGCTCGGGCTGGTCTTCTTCGGAATGCTGTTCTGGCAATCGTTCCTGGACGCGCTCGGCGCAACCCGGCGGGGGGAGGAGGCGATGAGCAACTTCCGGTTCCTGATCTGGCCGGCACGCTGGGCGCTGCCGGTGGGCTTTGGAGGGGTGCTGCTCGCGGTGCTGGCGAACCTGCTGAAATCGCTCATCCGGATGGCGCCGCTGTGACGGGGCGCGCCGAGCCTGCGGAGGCGGCGACATGAGCAACCTCGAGATCGGTGTCGCGGGCGTTTTTGCAGCGCTTGCGCTGATCGCGCTCCGGGTGCCGATCGGGCTGGCGCTCGGCCTCGTCTCGATCGCGGGGATCGCGATCATGTTCGACATGAACGTGGCCTGGGGCATGATCTCGGCCACGCCGTTCGACTATGTGGGCCAGTGGGAGCTGTCGGCGGCGCCGATGTTCCTCCTGATGGGGTTCCTCTGCTCCTCGACCGACATGACGCGGGGCCTGTTCCTCGCGCTCCGGCTCTATCTCGCGCGGCTGCCGGGGGGCCTCGCCATCACCTCGGTGGGCGCCTGCGCCTTCTTCGCGGCGGCCTCCGGATCCTCGGTGGCGACGGCGGCGGCGATGTCGCGGATGGCGGTGCCCGAGATGCTCGACAACGGCTACGACCGGGGCCTCGCGACGGGGACGATCGCGGCCTCGGGGACGTTGGGCTCGCTCATTCCGCCCTCGGTCCTGCTCATCCTCTACGGGGTCTACGCGCAGGTCTCGGTGGGCCAGCTCTTCATGGCGGGGTTCATCCCGGGCGTGCTTTCGGCGCTGATCTACATGGCGATGATCATGGTCCGCGTGAAGCTGAAGCCCTCGCTCGCGGGCAACGTGCAGGTCAACCCCACGGCGGCGGACCGGCGCGAGGCGTTCCGCGATGTCTGGCCGCTGCCAACGCTGATCCTGGTGGTGCTGGGCGGCATCTTCTCCGGCGTGTTCTCGCCCACCGAAGCGGGCGCGCTCGGGGCTTTCGCGGCGGGCCTGATCGCGCTGGTGCGCCGCAAGCTGACGCGCGCGGCCCTCGTCGAGGCGGTGTCGCAGGCGGTCGTCTCGACCGCGTCGATCTTCATCATCCTGATCGGCTCGCTCTTCTTCACGCGGTTCCTCGCCCTGTCGGGGTTCCCCCGCGCCTTTTCGGACGCGATCCTGTCGGTCAGCCACGAAACCTGGTGGATCCTGTTCGCGGTGTCGGTGATCTTCCTGGTGCTCGGCATGCTGATCGACAGCATCGGCCTGCTGCTCCTGACGCTGCCGATCCTCGTGCCTCTGGTGAACGAGGCGGGCATCGATCCCGTCTGGTTCGGCATCATCGTCATCAAGCTGCTGGAGATCGGGCTGATCACGCCGCCGATCGGGCTGAACGTCTACATGATCAACGGGGCGCTCAACAACCGCGTGACCCTGCCCGAGATCTTCCGGGGGATCACGTGGTTTCTGGTGATGGATCTGCTGACGCTGATCCTGCTGATCGCCTTCCCGATCATCACGCTCTGGCTGCCGTCGCTCGCGTATTGACGGATCGACGGGCGGCGCGATGACGCAAGGAGCTGCCGGCCCGGATGATTCCGGTGGTGGGGGACTTTCACGAGGCGCTCGACGGCATCTGGACCTAGTTCCACGAGCAGGGCGACGTCGTTCCGCAGGAGGCGAAGGTGGTTCTCGACCTGACGGTCTGCCTGCTCTGCGCGGGATCGGGGTGTTGACCGTTCTGGAGGACGATCCCGGGTATTTCAGCGCGATGCTCGAGGCTTGGAAGGCCATCCTGCCGCGCCTGGTCTGCGGACCGCTGCAGGACGCGATCCCGGCGCCCGAGGCGGGCCGGCGGGGCGGGCGGAGGGGTTGGTCTTGACGGACCCCACGGCGGCGGCGATGTCTAGGCGGCACGTATCTCATCCGCCATCCACGCCATCGACGGAGCCGCGGCGCAGGTGCGCAAACCTTGCAGAACACGATCCGATCGAAGGGACTCCGACCATGCCCGCCACGCGTCAGCCGCCCTTCCGGGGCGTTCGACATCTGCGCAGGCCCCGCAGGACGGATGGGGCGGAGATGGGCGCCATCGAGGGGACCGTGCGCGAAATCCTGGACGCGGTGCGGGATCGGGGCGATGCCGCGGTGGCGGAGTATGCCGCGCGGTTCGATCGCAGCGAGCTTGCGGCCTATGAGGTCAGCACCCAGGATCGAAACCGGGCGCTGGCGGACCTCGATCCGCAGACGCGGGAGGATACCGAATTCGCCGTCGGCAACGTCCGCGCCTTCGCCGAGGCGCAGCGCGCGACCATGACGCCGCTCGAGGTCGAGATCCGGCCCGGCGTGCATCTGGGCCATCGCGTGATCCCGATCGCGCGCGCCGGGTGTTACGTGCCGGGCGGACGCTATC
>JBBQDX010000055.1:0-18875 GCA_038320125.1 Rhodobacterales bacterium
TCCGACCCGCCGCGATCGCCCGCCAGAACTCCCGCCGATCCTTTCGCTTCGCCACACCCGGCCGTCCCGGCCACCGCATCGGCGCCCTCGAAAACCTGCTCGAAACACGCTTCCGCTCCGCCATCACAGCCTCCAGGATAACAGCGTTGCGACGATTGGTTGAAGCCGCCGTGTCTGCTTCGATCGCTGTTCATGATTTCGGGTGGGCCGAAGCGGTGAACCTCCACGTTCAGCGCCTCGACGCAGAAGTCCCCCTCAAGAGTATTCGAGATGCGCCAGGCCAGCACCTTTCGCGTGAACCAGTCCATTATGGCCACCAGATAGAGGAAGCCCTTTCGCATCGAGATCCAGGTAATGTCGGCGCACCAGACCTGATTGGGCCGCTCCACACGCAGCCCGCCCAGCAAATAGGGGTAGGTCTTGTGCCCCTTCGCAGGTCGGCTGGTATCGGGCTTTGGGTGGATCGGCATCGTTCCAGGCGCTTACGCGGCGCCACTGGCGCCGCGGTCACCCTCCACCATGAGGCGCATCAGCCGCCGGATGCGTTTCTGGTGCACGGCATGGCCCTCGTTCTGCAGGTGTCAGGTCATCTGCCGCACACCGTAGAACGGCGTTTCGAGGAACTGCTGGTCGATCAGCCGCATCAGGGCAAGGCTCGGCGCCGTCTCGCCCTGCGCCTCGTAGCAGAACGACGATCGCGAGATCGACAGCAGACGGCATTCTGTCCCGACCGACAGGCTCGGGTGGTTCCTTTCAATCATCCCACGCCTCACTTTCCGGTCCAGGGCTTGAGCTTTCGTGACAAAAAATTGTTGGCCACGGCCAGCTCCCCAATCCTGGCGTGCAGCGCCCTCACCGTGTCTTCGTCGATCTCAGGGGCCTTCTCGCCACCCCGCTCGAAGATGTCGGCCGCGCCGCCCCGGAGGGCTTCTTCCACTGATAGATCACGGTCGGGTGCACGCCATATCCAGCAGCCAGTCCCGACACCGTGCGCTCGCCCTTCACAGCTTTCAGCGCCACGCGGGCCTTGAACCCAGCGTCATGGTGCCTGCCTTTCTTCATGTCCTGATCTCCTCATTCAGCGAGACCAGCAGACGTCAGATCGTAGCTTCCGTCATTGTCCGGTTTTCGGGGGTAGCTCAATCTGGTCTGATTTCCGCAACGGAGCCTGTTCGATGTAAAAATGTGTACGCGAGGGGCAGCGCTGAAACGGCTCTGCCGGAGTAATGTCTGCCTCCAAGGACGATTTCGGGTCGGGAAAGGTTACGTAATATCATCCGTATGTACATTAATGACACGAAGCGCGTTCACGCCTAGCTGATCCGCGTACGAAAGGAACCAGCCATGCGTGCCAGAGTTCGGAGATGGGGTAACAGCGCCTCCATCCGCATCCCGGCGGCCATTCTGCAGGCCGCCCGCCTCGAGCTCGACGCGCCCGTTGACATCCGTGAGGAGGGCGGTTGCATTGTCATCGCGCCGATCCGCGAGCCCGAGGTGGCGCTGTCGGATCTCCTCGCTGGAATCACCGACAACAATCTGCATGCGGCGGCGGACTTTGGAGAGGCTGTGGGCGGCGAGGCACTCTGACGTTGGCTTACGTTCCAGAGGCCGGAGACATGGTCTGGCTGCACTTCATGCCCCAAGCCGGACACGGGCGGGCTGGACACGGGCAGGCTGGACACGGGCAGGCCGGGCACCGTCCGACGCTCGTCCTTAGCCCGGACGCCTACAACCGCATCGGCCTGATGCTGTGCTGCCCGATGACGACGACGGCAAAGGGTTATCCATTCGAGGTGCCGATAGCCGGCGCAGATGGCAGGGTCGTGCTGGCCGATCAGGTCAGAAGCCTCGACTGGCAGGCGTGGAAGGCGAAGCGGAAGGGGGCCGTGATGGAGGATGAATTGGCGCAGATCAGGATCAGGGCCAGGGCGGGCGTGCTGATCCGCGGGAAATGAGTCTTGTCATGTAATACTGCAGATGGTCCTGTGACGTCCGACGTCTCCATCTGAAGTCCGAGTTGCCCGGCGGGGCGCGCCCGAGACGAAACCCTGCGCGCCCCCGGCGCTGCCGAGCGTTCTGGAAGCGGAGGACAGGTTACCACGCCCGTCTTACCACGCCCGTCGTCGCATTGACGCCAAGATACGCTGCGATCCGCGGCATTTGGAAAGCACATCGCTGCAAGCAAGCCCGACCGCGAAACCGCCGGAATCTACATCCGCATCGCCTTCATGAACCGGCTCGAAGCCCTCGGCATCTCGGAAATTGTCCGCGTGCCCTGAAACCCTCGATAAATAAGGATCTCGCGCCCCAAGCGCGAGTTCCACAAGAACGCCTGTAGGTTGCCTGAGTTGGGGGTGCCTCGATCCGATCCATCCTGGCCGCCCCCGGGCCCGCTTCGATCACCGTCCGCCGTAGCCGGTTGCACCTTAAGGGGCTCAAGGCGCCAGATGCCGCCCGCCGCATTGCCGTTGACGTTGGTCAAGATAGATCGCGCCGTCAGGGATCGCAGTCTACCCGCCTTGGCTTTACGCAGGTTCTGAAGGATGCCAAGATCGCCGTCGGCATTCCTGACGGTAAATGCTCGCATTCACCAACCGGCATTAGACGGCAAGGGCGCTTGTCGCGGCAACGTCTCCATAGGGGGGGCGAAGGACGGCGGACGGTTAAATACGAGGAGGTCTACCTGTGCGCCTATGCCAGCATTTCCGAAGCGAGGTCCTCGATCAGACGCTACCTTCGCATCTATAACGCAAGCCGGCCCCACTCGTCGCTTGACAGGCAAACGCCCGATCACGCCTATTAAACCAGCCAGCGCCGATCCCGGCAGCGGCGTAACCAAGGCGGATATTTACCTACCGGCAGCCCTGAAGCTGTTCAGACAAACCGAGCCACCTCCAGCTCGCGGTCACATAATCGACGCCCATCAGACGTGACTGTAGGCCCAATATGCGGCAATCGCTGTTGTAAGCCAGGGCCCGAAGGCAATCCTGCCACGGTCGCGGCCACCTGCAGTGAGTGCAAAGACCAGTGCGCCGGTTGCCGCAAGGAGGACGACCCAAGGCAGGGCTTGCACACCAAGCCAGGCCCCGCCGGCAGCAAGGAGCTTGGCATCGCCCGATCCCAACCCCTCGGCACCACGCAGACGGTGATGGAGCCACCCGAGCAGCGCGAAACACCCGTATCCGACCACCACGCCCGCAATCGCACTTGTCGGCCAGCCGCCGACAACCCAAGCCGACCATGCCAGACCCGCTGCGGCGAGCGGAAACGTAAGCCGATCGGGCAGTCGAAACGTCAACAGATCGATTGCCGCAAGGCACACGAGCGTTCCGTAAAGGATCGTTGTGGCAAGAAGCAGCGCCATTTGAGTGCCCAAAGAAAAATACGAAGATGCAAAAAAAACGCTTCGAGAACTGAAACTGTGTCAGTAGGGTATCCGTGCATACTTCAGGGAACTCTTATTTCCCTTGGATCAGTTGTTTAGAGGAGGATCAAGGATGGCATCCATGAACAGGACTTTCCAGCGCGGCGTCGGGGCCGTGCTGATGGCATCGGTGGCATCGATGGCATCCGTTGCGCTCGCGTCATCGCATCGGGAGGCGCCGGGGATCACCAAGACGCCGAAGATCGATGGCACCGACTTCTACATGTTCCGCAGCTACGAGGGCGGCCGGGCCGGTTACACCACGCTCATCGCCAACTACCAGCCCGTCCAGGCCGCCTATGGCGGGCCGAACTACTTCACGATGGACGGCGACGCGATCTACGAGATCCACATCGACAACGATGGTGACGCCGTCGAGGACATCACTTTCCAGTTCGACTTTACCAATTCCCTCGCCGACGAAGGTGCCGGTCAGGCGCTGAATATCGGCGGCGAGACCGTCGCGATTCCGCTGCGCCAATCGGGTCCGATCACCGCGGGCGAACGCGGCGCCCTGAACGAGAGAGAGAGCTACACCGTGACCCGCATCGACGGCGACCGGCGCAGCGGCGACCGCAGCAAGGTGACGAAGCTCGACGGCCGCGAGAACTTCGGCAAGCCCATCGACTACATCGGCGACAAGACCCTGCCGAACTACGAGGGTTACGCCGAGAGCTTCATGTTCGACGTGAAGATCCCGGGTTGCGCCGATGCAGGTCGCGTCTTCGTCGGGCAGCGGGCCGAAGCCTTCGCCGTCAATCTCGGTGGGATCTTCGACCTCGTGAACTTTGTCCCGCTCGAAGGCTCGATCGAACAGGATCGCGCCAACGACGACCTTTTCGGCAAGGTCAACGTCACGTCGATCGCTCTCGAAGTCCCGACCGAATGCCTCGTCTCCGACGACGGCACGATCATCGGGGGCTGGACCACGTCGAGCCTGCCGCAGGCGCAAATCGAGGATCCGTCGCCCACCTACGAGGCGACGTCGAAGTTTGGCGGTGCATTCGTGCAGCAGTCGCGTGTCTCGGCGCCGCTCGTCAACGAGGTCGTGATCGGTCTGCCCGACAAGGACGCCTTTAACGCCTCCGAGCCGATGGACGATGCGGATCCCGATATCGGCTTCGGCACCTACGTGAGTAACCCTACGCTGCCTGCCCTTCTGGAGTTGCTCTTCGACGTCCCCGCGCCCACCAACTTCCCGAGGGGCGATCTGGTCGCGACCTTCCTGACCGGGTTCGACGGGCTGAACCAGCCCGCCGGCGTTGCACCGGCCGAGATGATGCGGCTCAACACCGCCATCCCGCCCACGCAGCGCGATCAGCAGAGCCCGTTCGGGGTGGTCGGCGAGGATCTCGCGGGCTTTCCGAACGGCCGTCGCCCCGGTGACGACGTGGTCGACATCGCGCTGCGCGTGATAATGGGCCGTCTTTGCTACAATGTGCCCCTGGGCGCCGAGCTCTCGGGCGACGCGTCGATCGAGGATACCGGCGCCGACAATGTCCAGCTGGGTCTGTGCCGACCGGCCGATGCACCGGCCGGCGACCTGCCCTTCACCGACGGAGCTCCGATCAGCGCGGCCTTGTTGGGCGACTCGTTTCCGTATCTGAATACGCCGCTTCCGGGCGCCACAAACTGATGGGAAAGGGTAGTAACATGCGACTTTCCAAGGTGATGTTCGGCCTCGCGCTAGGAGGCCTCGGCCTTCTTCTCGCGGCCTGCGACGACGACAACGGATCGGACCGGTCGGGGATCGAGAGCCTCGGATCCGACTTCGTGAACGCATTCCAGGCGGATCCGAATTCCACGCCGGTCGATGCGCAGGACGTCGATCTCACGTTGACGCCGACGATCGAGCCGTTCGATCCCACCTGAACGGTCTTACATCTGAAACGCACTGCGGCGCGACCTTTCGGGGTTGCGCCGTTTATGTTCGCGATAGCAATATCTCATGCCGAGCCGAGCCGAGCCGGGGCGGGTCAGTCCAGTCCTTCCGGCGGCGGCGGTCGGTCCCCGGCCGCCGGGCCGAACCTGCGCCACTCCACGACCACGTCCAGCACGTCGTTCTCGCGCCGACGCCGCAGGCGGCTATGGAGTTCCGCCACCGCGCCATCCACCTCCGACAACGCCGTAACGTCCCAGACATCCGAGGTAAATCCGCTCGCCGGGGGCTGGGCGGCGCCGACCTTGGCGAAATCGGAAGTGGCAAGGCTGCCTTGTTCCGAGCGCAGGCGGAGAAGCCGTCCGGCGGCGCCTGGGTCCGCGAGCAGCGCTCCGAGGACCAGGGCACCGGCTGCATTCAGGTTTACCTGCCCCTCCGCCGCCGTGAACGCCGTCACGTGCGGCGAGAGCGAGGCAATCTGATCCGGTGACAGGCCGAACGACGCGAGGTCTGACGGGTCGGCCACCGGGCCGCGCTGCGCCAGACCGGAAACCACCCGCGCGACCGCCGTCCCGTCCAGACCGGCTGCCGCCGCAATGCGCGAGAACGCCTGAATATCGACGACGCGCCGTGCGGCCAGCCGGTTTACGTCGTAGCGTGCGTTGACATCCTCCACCATCACGGAGAAGCGCCCGGTCTCGAGCACGACCTCCTTCTGCAGGCTCGCGGCCCAAGGCTCGCCCAGATGATCGGCTTCGGGGCTCTCGACCATGTCCCGACGGAGCGCGACCAGCACCGAGGTCTCGCCGGCCAGCACCAGGGCTTCCGCCTGCGCCATGTTCGCCGCCTGTCGCACCCGGTCCAGGGCACGGTCCTGCATGTTCAACATGAGCGCCACGACCCCTGCCGCGATGGCCAGGACCACGAGGACGTTGACGAGCACGATCCCGTCCTCGGATCTGCGAATGTCGGTCATGACCCTGTGCCAAGGGTGGCTCCGGCGGTGGCGCGGAACACGCGCCGGACGGTGCCACCCTGCGGCCCCGAGAGCTCCAGCCGCAGTTCCAGCCCGCGGGGCGGCGGCCCCTCGCGCCCTGCACCCTCCGACGGCCAGCCCGCATGCCATGTGCGCGCGTCGTCCAGCACGCGCCATTCGGCCCCCGACACTTCCATGAGTAGCGCCTGATCGACCTTCGCCGCGCCGGTCTGGCGGATGAATGCACCATCTTCGACGCGGTATATCGTTAGCCCCAGGCCGTCCCTTGTCCTCGTCGCCAGAGCCAGTCCCGCATCGTCCAGACGCAGGCCGCTCGCATCTGCGCCGAGGATATCGCGGCCGACGACCAGGAAGGCGCGGTCGAGATCGGCGTAGCGGTCCAGGTTGACCTCGGTGCGTCTGTCGATCCGCAAAATCGTGTCCAGCATCACGAGCCCGGCCACACCGATCAGGGCGCAGATGACCAGGGCCACCAGCATCTCGACAAGCGTGACGCCGGCTTCGGGATCGCGATGGCCCGGGCGGCTAGGTTCGGCAATCACGCGCTTGGCGTACCGAGGACGTCGACCGCGCCGTTCTCGACCCCGAGGACCGCCAGCCCACGTTCGACGCGGCCGTCTGTCAGGAACCTGTAGGGGCCGAGGACGCCGTTGAACCCCTTGTCTCGCAGCAAGCCTTGCCGCGACTGCTGCTCCAACCGCCCGAGCAGCCGTGCCATCTCGACCGCATCGAAGACCAGCCCGGCGATTATACCGGCCTCTACACCCTGTTCTTCCAGCAGTCGCGCGAACGGTGCGAAGCGGAGCGGGTCGGGTGCGGCGAACCATGCTCCGTCGAGCTCGGACCGGTTCGAGAAGTCGAGCGCCGACCATTGCGTCGAGCCGAGGATCTGCGCGCCGTTCGCGCGGGCGGCGGCGGCAAGGCTCGCGAGTTCCGGCCCCGCGGCCGGCAGGTAGATCGCCTGTGGCCCGCCGGACCCGTAGGCGACCGAAATCGCGCCGCCGTCTGACGCCACAATCGTCTCGCGCAGCGTCACGCCCGTCTCGTCCGCGATCACCCGCGCCCCTTCGGCCGCGCGCGCGCCGAACTGGCCGGGGGGGACGACGATGCCGATATCCGACAGACCCTGGCTTGCGGCGAAGGCGAACATCGTGCGCGCCGAGTCGAGCGGTGTCACGCCGTAGACGAAGGCCCCGAAGCGGGCCAGCGTGTCGTCGTTGCTGAGCGCGACCACTGGGACGTCTTTCGGGACTGCCTCGACGACGGCACGCGCCTGCTCCGAGAAGATCGGCCCGAGGATCATCCTGGCCCCTGCATCGATTCCCGCCCGCGCCGCCCGCACGGCGCTCTCCGGGTCGCTGCCCGCGTCCAGCACTTCGATCTCGGCGGCCAGCCCCACGGTGGTGCCGCCCAAGGTTGCGGCTTCCCGCAGGGTCTGACCTAACTGCGCTTGCGGGCCGGTCAGCGGCAGGAGCAGCGCCGCCCGTCCCCGGGCGTTCGGATCGGGCAAGCGCTCGCCGAACGCGCTGTCGCAACCTGCCAGGGCGGACGCCGAACATGCTGCGAGCAACCCCTTCACAACGCCGCGTCGTCCGTAGCGGAGGATATGCGCGCCGAGTCCGGATTGGGGCGATCTCGCTGATCGTCGCATTTCTCATCCTTCTGGTTACTGCGTGGGCGGCGGTATGGACGATGCCTGCCCGAGCAATAGCACGCTTCGTCGATCTGCCACCACAGGTGCTTGCCTTGGAAGGGTATCTGCGTGACGGCCGCGCCCGGCTCGAGGATGGCTACATGCTGGGCTGGACGCTGCGCCCCGGTGAGTTGCTCCGACTCCGCGTCGCGGTCGATGTTGCGCTGGCCGGCCCGGACACAGCGGTGGACGGGCGCGCGACGCTCTCGCCGGTGCACCTCACGCTGACCGATACCGTCGGCCGCGCCGGTCCCGGCCTCTTGCGGCTGGCTCCCGGTCTGCGTCTCGATTGCGACAACAGCGCAAGCCTGGACGTGCGGAGCTTCGATCTGTCGCGCAGCCTGGTGCGCGCGGCGGGCGGCGTCGACATCGCGGCGGGAACCTGCCGCGTGAACGGCGTCGAGGTGCCTTTGCCGGCGATCCGGATCGTGCTGGAGGAGGACGGCGACGCCGCGCGGGCGGTGGCGCGGACCGAGGACGGCGCGGTGCTCGCCAGCCTCCGCGTCACTCCCGGGCGCCGCGCGACGCTCCGGGTCGAACCGGCGGGCGCGGTCCTGGTGCCGGGCATGCCCAGCAGCGCGCCGACGATGCTCGACATTCCATTCTGATCGCCACGCGGCGGTCGCCTAGTCGACGAGCTGGTTCAGGCCCATGATCGGCTGCAGGATCGACAGCACCAGCACCATCACGATCCCGCCCATCAGCAGCAGGACGCCCGGCTCGACCAGTCCCACGATCGTGGCGACCTTCGCCTCGATGCTGCGGTTCTGCTGGTCGGCCGCGCGCGTAAGGCTCTCGCCCAGCTTGCCGCTGGCCTCGCCGCTCGCCACCATCGCGATCAGCATCGCCGGGAATACGTCGGTCTCGCCCATCGCGCGCGCCATCGGGGTGCCTTCGCGGACCCGGACCGCAATCCGCTCGGCGCAGGCCCGGACATGCAGGTTCGGCACCGTGGGCGCCGCCGCGACCAGCGCGTCGTAGAGCGGTACCCGGCTTACCACGAGGGTTGCCAGCGTCGCGGCGTATTGCGTGGCATTGATCTGCCGGACCAGGGAGCCGATTCCGGGCGCCCCGATCAGCATGCGATGCCAGCGGCGCCGGTAGGCTGGTGCCCGAAGAAGCGCGATTCCCGCCAGAACGACGACGGCGAACCCGCCCGCGGCCGCCGGGCCATAAGTTCCGACTCCCTCCGACAGTGCGATGAGCGACCGCGTGAGCAGCGGCAGCTCCGCCCCCCGTGCGGTGAAGACGCGGACGATGTCGGGCACCACGAAGGTCAGCAGCGAGACGATCACCGCCAGCGATACGATGCCGAGCAGCGCGGGGTAGAGGAGCGCGAGCTGCACCGTTTGCCGGTTCTGCGCTCGTTTCTCGACATGATCGGCAAGGCGATCCATGACCTGGCCCAGCCGCCCGGAACTCTCCCCCGCGCGGACCGACGCACGATAGAACTGGTCGAAGATGCGCGGATAGTCGTCGAGCGCGGCGGCGAAGCTGCGCCCATCGAGGACCGAAGCGCGAAGGTTCAGCATCAGCGTCGAGAGGCGGGCCTGGCCACGCTGGTCGGCCACCGTGCGCAGCGCGTCCTCGACCCGTACCCCGGCGCCGATCAGAGTCGCGAGTTGCCGCGTAAAAAGCACCTTGGCGCGGGTTCCGATGCGCGAGACCGCGCCGGCCGGTTCCGCCCCCGTCGATGTGGCGCGTCCCGCAGTCGTCTGCTTGACCGAGATCGGCAGAAGCGACTTTTCCCGCAGCAGCCGGCGCGCGGCCAGCGCGTTGGCGGCCTCGATCACGCCGCGCGCGTTTCGGCCCTGTCCGTCAACGGCGTGGTAGGTGAACGCGCCCATCGATCAGACCTCCCTGCCTGCAATGGCGTCGACGCGGACCGCGCGAACGACCTCCTCGATGGTGGTCAGACCCGCACGCAGTTTATCGGCCCCGTCCTGCAGGATGCCGGGTCCCCGTGCGCGGGCCTCGCGGACCAGCACGGCCTCGGCTGCACCGTCGTGGATCAAGCGCTCCAGCTCGGCGTTGGCCTCGATCACCTCGTAGATCGGCAACCGGCCACGATAGCCCTGTCCACCGCAGGCGTCACACCCCTCCGCGCGGCGCACCGCCTCGCCCGCCGCGAGCGCGCCCGAGAGCAGCGCCGCCTCCGGATCCGTTACGTGATGGGTGACCGCGCAACCGGGGCAGAGCTGCCGGACCAGCCGCTGCGCCACGAGCCCGCGTAGCATCGGTGCCATCAGGAACCGCTCTACGCCCATGTCGACCAGCCGCCCGACGGCGCCGATCGCGGTATTCGTGTGCAGCGTCGACAGTACGAGGTGCCCTGTCATCGCGCTCTCGACGGCAATACGCGCGGTCTCGCCATCGCGGATCTCGCCCACCATGATGATGTCCGGATCCTGTCGAAGGATCGCGCGCAGGCCGCGGGCGAAGGTCAGCTCCGTCCGGGCGTCGACCTGCATTTGCCCCACGCCGTCCATCGCGTATTCGATCGGGTCCTCGACCGTCATGATGTTGCGCGAACGGTCATTCAGTCGGTCGAGCGCGGCATAGAGCGTCGTCGTCTTGCCTGAGCCCGTCGGACCCGTCACGAGAAGCAGCCCGTCCGGCCGCGCCAGGATGCGCTCGAAGGTGCGCAGGTCTCGCTCGGACATTCCCAGATAGCCGAGACCCATGCGCGTCTGACCGCGATTGAGCAGGCGCATCACAACCCGTTCGCCGTATTGCGACGGAATCGTCGATAAGCGCACGTCGAGTTCGTAGCCGCCGACGCGCAGCGACACGCGACCGTCCTGCGGCAGGCGCTTCTCGGCGATGTCGAGCTTTCCCATGACCTTGAGGCGACTGACAAGAAGCGGTGCCAGTGCGCGCTTCGGCTGGATCACTTCTCGCAGAATGCCGTCGATGCGGAACCGGACAACCAGGCGTCGCTCCTCCATTTCGACGTGGATGTCCGACGCACCCTCTTTTACGGCCTCAAGGAGCAGAGCGTTGATCAGGCGGACGACTGGGGCGCTGTCGTTCTGGTCCAGGAGGTCATCCACGGAAGCGGCGCTCTCCGCCAGCGACTGCAGGTCGTCGTCGGCCGCCGCGGCGACCTCGGCGGCCTCGCTGGCGCTGTCGCGGTAGATCGTGCCGAGCGCCACTTCAAACGCCTCCGTGCTCACCATCTCGAACCGCACCAGCGCGCCCGCTGCGCGTTGCGCCTCCAGAAGCGCCTCCAGAGACGTGTCGGCGCGGTGCCGGATCACCGGGCCGTCCACCGTTGCCTCGAGGATCGCGCCATTCTGGTTGGCGAAGCCGTAAGTGAGGCGCGTCGGCACATTCATCGTGCGTCTTCCAGGTCGAGTCGGGCGGAAACGGCGCCCGGCGTAGGACGTCGGTCGATCTCGATCCGAGTGAGTCGCAAACCTTCGTTTCTTTCCATCTGCCCGATCCAGTCGACTACCGCGTCGAACGGCGTCTCATCGACGAGCGCAGTGAGTGCCGCGCCGCGCGGCTCGAGCCGGGCGAGATCGATACCCGCCGCCTGCGCGCTGCGGGTAACGCGCGCCGATATCGGGCCTTCGGGCACAGAGCGTGCGGCCAGCGGCGTCGCTTCGGCCGGATAGCGGTCAAGCACGGCCTGCACCGTCAATGCGTCGGCGATCCGGGCGCGCAACGCTTCACGCTCGCGCTGCAGCGGCTGCCAGACCCAGATCCATCCGATGAGGAGCAGGCCGAGCGGTAGCGCGCCGAGGATCAGCCACCGTTCGCGCGGCGTCAGGTTGGCGAACGCGGTCACGGGCGCGGTCCGATGCGGATCTCGGCACGCGCGGCGCCGTCGCCTGCCGTAGCGACACCGCTCTGCGCCGGAAAGTCCGCGGCGATCAGGATGCGTTCGATCGACTGCAGATCTTCGAGCGTCCGGGCCGTCACGTCAAGCATCAGCTCGCCCGATTGCGTGTCCCAGGTGAGGCGCTGCACCTGTGTCTGCGGCGCATCGACGATCATTGCGGCGGCGGTCTCGGTCAGAAGCGGCAGAAACGTGCTGCCCGCGGCCGCGACATCGCGCGGGGCAAGCCGGTCGGTCAGCGCGGCCGCGCCGATGTCGGGCGGCACGCCGGGCAGCCGTGACTCCAGCCGGGCGACGGCCTGCGCCGACTCCACCGAGGCAACCCGCGCAAGTGCCGCGCGATCCAGCATAGCCAGCGCCAGATGCAGCAAGAGCCCCGCGGCTACGATCCCCGCCGCTGCTTTCAGCGTCCCTGGCCAGTGCCGCCCGCCGACTGCGAACATGCCCTGTCGCAAATCGAACCGCAGGTCGACTGCATCCGGTGGGGGTGGCACGTCGGACAGATCGACCGCTGCCATTTCCTCGGGCAATTCAGCTCCGAGGCGCGTGACTGCGGGCCGTCCCGCCCGCGCCCAGAGCAAGGGCAGGATCTCGGAATGCGCGGCGAAGCCGGTTCCGTCCGACGCCCGGACGACGGCGCGGGATCCTTCGCGCCACACAGCCCAAGCCGTCTGGCCTTCCTCCGCCTGGGGGGTTGGAACTGCCATCGTCTCCGCAATGACCGGACCGGATGTCTCCGACATCTTCGCCCGGTCGATTACGGCGGCAAGGCTCGCGCTGTCGGTCCACGCGGGATGGAGCGCGCAATGAACCGTCTCAATGGGGGCCGCGAGACGGTCTTCGAGCGCAAAAGGCACCGCCTGCAGCCGCCTGTGACGCCCGCGGATCGGCAGGTTGACCCGTAGCAGCGTGACACGTTCTGCGGGCATGACCGCCGCGCCGGGACCGGCGCGCGCCATGATGCGATCACGAAGCGCCGCGCAGACCGCCCCCCCATCGTCAGACCAGGCACCGTCAGACCGGGCACCGTCAGGCGTGACGTCAGGCATGACATCGTGAGACCGGATTCCGGCGGCGAGGGTATCTGTCGAAACGCTGCGCGTCGTCATCCAATTCCCGTTGAACCTGTGGGGCGATCCGTCTAGTGTCTCGATACCATTCCTATATGTCCTGATGATGTGCAATCTCAGTTACGTATCCAAGGAAGCGGAAGTTCCATGCAACGTCGAAAATCTGACACCGCCCGACGGGACCCCGAAGCGGGAGTGACGCTCATCGAGATGATGGTGGTCCTCGTCATCATCGCGATCATCGCCGCAATGGTGGTGCCCAACGTGATCGACCGTCCCGATCGCGCCCGCGTTACCCTGGCGGAGACCGACATCCGCTCGATCTCCGGCGCCCTCGAACTTTACCGTCTCGACAACCGTATGTATCCGAGCACATCTCAGGGTCTCGCCGCGCTGGTGGAGCGTCCGACCTCCACCCCGGTGCCGCCGAACTGGGCTGAGGGCGGCTACCTTGCCGAGCTTCCGACGGATCCGTGGGACACGCCCTACGTATATTCTTCCCCCGGTCGCGACGGATCCTACGACCTCGTCAGCCTCGGTTCCGACAAGACGCCCGGTGGCGAAGGTACGGCAACGGACCTCTCGCGGTTCGACCGCGACGTCGCCGGGAACTGAATGCGGCCCGCACGACGCCAAAGATCGCATGAAGCGGGCATGACGCTCGTCGAAGTGCTGATCGTACTCGTCCTCGTCGGCGTTGTGGCCAGCTTCGCGACGCTTTCTGTCGGGCGGTTGCAGGCCGACGAGTCGGTCGGGCGGCGGGCCGAGACGCTGGCTGCGCGCTTGACGATCGCAGCGGAGACGGCGGTGGCGACGGGCCGCGACGCCGCCTTTATCTGGGCCCCGGACGGCTACCGTTTCGTTGTCTACAGGGATAACGATTGGCAACCGCATCCCGTGCCGGAGCTGGGTCAGGTCGAACGGTTCGGCCCGTCGCTGGACCTCGGGGTGGACGGCACGGCGCGCGGCAGTCTCGTGATCGGCGCCAATCTCGCGCCTCCCGACCCCTCTCCCTTCCGGATGACGCTGAACGGCGGGAGAACAACGCGGGTCGACGTCCTGTTCAACGGCGTGTCCGCTCGCACGACGGAGGTGCCGCGATGACACGAGGCCGGGGTTCCGAGGACGGCTTCACGCTGATCGAGGCGCTCGTTGCAATGGCGGTGCTGGCGACCGGGGCCGTGGGCCTGCTCACGGCAGTGGAGCGCCATGCCGGGATGGCGCGCGGGTTGGGGGATCGGACGGTCGCCCGCTGGGCCGCCGAGAACCGCCTGACCGAGATCGCGCTCGGACTGCCCGCGGGCGATGCGACGGTCACGCTGATGGAGATCGATTGGCAGGTCGCCTCGGCTCTCACCGCGACGGCGGATCCGGATCTGCTGCGTATCGACGTGACCGTCGCCCCGTCCGACGGGGGGGCGACGCGCGAGCCGCTCGTGCGGATGACGGGATTCGTCGACATCGCGGCGGTGTCGGAGGAGGCGCGGCCATGACCGGCGCGCGAACCCTCATCGTGGGCAGCGTCACGATCGCTGTCCTGCTTTCGCTCGCAGGGCCGACCATGACGCTTTTCTGGCACGGGCTCGGCGACACCGCAATCGCCGCCCGCGACCTGCCGCCGCTGCCAGCCGAGCAGAATGCCGAGGCGGTCGACACATCGGCGTTGCAGATCTTCGCGCCGTTCGGCTCCGCCGCCCCCGCGCGCGCCGAGAACCCGACACAGGAGACATCCCTCGATCTCGCACTGCACGGCGTCGCGATCTCGGCGGACCCGTCGAGCTCGGCAGCCTTCATCGAGATGGACGAGCGAACCCGGCGCTACATCACTGGCGAGGCGATCACCGATGGCGTGACGCTGACCGCCGTGGCGCCGGACCATGTCCGGCTGGAGGTAAACGGCAAGGAGGAAATATTGTTGTTCCCGAACGCGCCCGGCCCGGCGGACCCGCAGATGGCGGAGACGGGGGCTGTCGAGGTGGCACCGGCTCCGCTCGAGCGTCTGGGAGCCGCGATCGTCGCGGGCGTGCGCCGCGAACGGGCCGAGCCCAAGCCGCCTGAATCGGTTCAGGACTACATTGACTTGTGGCGAAATCGCATCAAACGAAATCCGTCGCAGGTGCTCGACATGATTGGTCTGGTGCCCGGCGAGAACGGCTATACGATTTCCGATAACCACGACAGCGGCGTCACACGGATCGGGTTGAAACCCGGCGATCTTGTCACCCGCGTCAATGGGCAGGTAGTGGGCAACGTCGATCGCGACAGGGATCTTTACGACGAGATCGCGGCGTCCGGCCTCGCGCAGGTCGAGATCGAACGGGACGGGGAAACCATTACGATGTCCTTTCCCCTCCGATGAACGAGGGTAGGACCATGCGAATGAATCGGCTGGCTGCGTTGTTCCGGGCCCCCGTGCTGATCGTCGCCTTCTGCCTTCTGGCCACCCCCATGACGGCACAGGAAGCGGGCTCCGGCGGGCCCTTCGTTCTGAATCTGCGCGACACCGACATCACCGTCCTCGCCGAGCAGGTCAGTCAGATCACGGGGAGGACGCTCGTTCTCGACCCCACGCTGAGCGGAGACGTCACCGTCATCTCCTCGCAGGAACTGGACGCCGACGGCATCTGGGCGCTGTTCCAGTCGATCCTGCGCTCCCGCGGGTACGTCGCGGTGCAGAGTGACTCCATCTGGGAGGTTGTGCCCGAGGCCGAGGCCCGCACCAGGGCCGCCGAGATCGCGACGCTCGGCTCCGGCAGCCAGGACTTCGTCACCCGTCTCCTGCGTCTCGACCGTCTCCCCGCGGTCGAAGCCGTCCGCGTGCTGAGCCCGCTGGTGGCAGAATCGGGCTATATCGAAGCCGTCGCGGATCCCAATGCCATCGTCATCTCCGACACGCTCGCCAATGTCGAACGTCTGTTCGACATCGCGCGGTCGTTCGATGCCGATGCCGGCGTCCGGGCCGAGGTCATTCAATTGAACAACGCGCAGGCCGCGATCGTGGGCGCCGCCATCACCGACGTCCTGGGCGAGGCCGGCACGCAGGCGCGGCTTTCGGTCGACCCGGATTCGAACACGCTTCTCGTGCGTGGCAGCGAGGCCGAGATCGCGCAGATCCGGGACCTCGCGAGCAACATGGACGTCGCGCCTCGCGTCAACCAGCGCGAGGCCGTGTCGAACCTCATCTACCGACTGAACTACGGTGACGCCGAAACTGTAGCCGAGATCGTGAGCGGCACCCTGCAGGGCGGCGCCGACCTGACCAACCCCGTGGCGGAAGCCATCGGCGAGGATGGCGAGCCGCTTCCGGTAGGCGAATCGCTGCTGTCGGGCGACGTCTCGGTCACCGCGTCCACCGAGACGAACGCCGTGATCGTCCGTGGCACCGCCCAGCAGCTCGAAGAGGCACGGGTGCTGATTTCAGCGCTCGATACCCAGCGGCCGCAGGTCATGATCGAGGCCGCCATTGTCGAGGTGTCGGGCGACGTCGCCGATCGGCTGGGTATCCAGCTGGGCTTCGGCGGCAACATTCCGACGGGCGCGATCGCCGCTACATCGTTCGGAAACAGCGGCACCTCGCTGCAATCGGTGCTCGTGGCACTGGGCGCGACGGGCGGCGCCGCGCTCAACACCGGCCTCACCGTCGCGGGAGGGACGGACGATTTCGGACTGCTCGTGCAGGCACTGTCCTCCTCGACCAAGGCCAAGCTGCTCTCGACCCCGTCGATCACCACGCTCGACAACCGCCCCGCCACCATCGTCGTCGCCCAGAACGTGCCCTTCCGCACCGGCAGCTTCACCACCGACGGCAACTCGCTCACTCCGTTCACCACGATCGAACGTGAGGATGTCGGCATCACGATGGAAGTGCTGCCTCGCGTGACCGCCGGCGGCATCGTCCGGCTCGAAATCAGCCAGGAGGTCTCCTCGCTGGCCAACGCCAATGTCCCCGGTGCCGCCGATCTGATCACCAACCGGCGCCTGATCAACACGACGGTCGAGGCGCAGAGCGGCAGCACCATCGTGCTGGGCGGACTGATTACCGACGACCGGCTCGACACCGAGGCCAAGGTGCCCGGCCTGGGCAACGTTCCCGTCATCGGCAACCTGTTCCGATCGCGCGGGCGCAACGCGACACGCCGCACCCTCTTCGTGTTCATGCGCCCGCGGGTCGTTACATCCCAGCACCAGGCCAGCAGCATTGCGCAAGGCCAGCTCGATCGGCTCGGACAAGCCGAGACGTCAACTCCCGCTCCGGCCCGCCTCGGCGGTGACGCCGCCCCGGTCCGCAGGCTTCCGCTCGAAATCGATGGGCTGTACTGACGTGCTCCACCTCCTACGGGGACTGGCGCTCGGGCTTCTCGTCTCGGCCCCTGTCACAGCGCATGAGTTTTGGATCGAGCCGCGGGACTTCACCCTCGACGCGAACCAGGATCTCGTGGCGGAGCTTCGGGTCGGCGAAGACATGCGCGGTGACACGTTTCCCTACCTACCGCCCCGGTTCGTTCGCTTCGATGTCCTCTCGGGTGACGAGACGTTCCCGATGCCCGGTCGCATCGGCGACGATCCGGCGGTGAACGTTTCCGGTCTGCCCGTTGGCCTCCTGGAGCTGGTTTACGTCTCCACCGCGTCCGAGGTCACCTATACGGATGCCTCGACCTATGCCCGCTTCATCGAAGATGAAGGGCTGGAACATGTCGCCGCGCGCAATGCCGAACGCGGACTCGACCCGGTCGGGCTGACCGAAGCCTTCACGCGTTACGTCAAGAGCCTTGTTGCCGTGGGCGATGGAGTCGGGGCGGACCGGGTCGCCGGCTTGAAGATCGAGATCGTGAGCGGCCTTAATCCCTATCGTGACGACCTGTCCGACGGCCTGCCGCTACAGGTTCTTCTTGATGGCGAGCCCAACGCCGGCACGCGACTTCGCCTGCTGCAGCGGCATGCCTCTGGAGAGCTGACGGAAGACCGCTACGAGACCGACGACGAAGGCCGCGCTGTCGTTGTTGTCGAGCCCGGCGCAACGGTCCTCGCCAACGTTGTCTGGCTCGAGGAGCTGACTGCCGGTCCCGGCAAGGCTGCCTGGCATTCACACTGGGCATCCCTGACATTCGCGGTTCCCAATTAGCGATGGGTATCTTGTAGCCCGCCGGAGAACGTTTCAACCTACTGCCGGATGGACCTGATCCTTGAAGCTGCAATGGTGTTCCTGTGCGTCAGAGGGGCAAGAGACAGAGAACCGGCTCATGCCTCGAAATCCCGTCAAGCCCATCGTCCGGGCTACATCCACCTTCTCGTCAAAGTGCTCAGCAATGCCTTCGCCGAGCGTGAATACCATTTCGCAGATGTCCCGCCCGGCGCGCTGCTGTCAAATAGCCATACCACCGCCCGACTGGCGCAGATCGATCCGGACCGCGCCCGCATCGCGATGCCCGCGCCTCTGCTTGGGAAGACCGGATACTTCTCCGACGTCCCCGAAGGCGGGAGCGATCCAAGGCTGACCTGCCCCCTGGATACGCCCTCGCTGTGATGTAGGATCTGCCAACCTTTGCGCTGCTCCCCAACCTCGAACCACCGGATGCTGGACTTTTCCGGCTGTCTTTCAGTGACGGTCTGGTCGCGCCACCGGGACTATGGATGTCGATCGGGACGTTGTATCCGATCGCGCTGTGAGGCCAAACCTCGGTGTAGTGCCTACGCCAATGCTCGAGCTTTGCCCGGCATCTGCAAAGCTCATGAACCAATTTGCGTTCAGGCATTCCGCCCGGAACTTTCTGTTGAACCCGGGATATTCATCGAATCCTATTTCGGCGGGGATTTTGGGCATTTCCGGCGCCCGAGAGCCTGCGATGCTGGCTGCAGGTTAGCCGAACATACGCGGGCGTGAGCTGAGCGCCGCGACGAGTGGGGATTGTGCGGGCTGGAGCCGACCGTTTGGCTCACTTCGGCGATGTTGGCGCATCACGAGGCTTCG
>JBBQDX010000056.1:0-18855 GCA_038320125.1 Rhodobacterales bacterium
CCGGGCCTGTCGTTCGACGAGAGTTGGCTCACGGCTCTGTTCGCGGCACTGGCCTTGGGCGACCGGAGCAGCGAGTCGTTCCTTACGGGTCGCCGGGTCCGGCCGGAGGCGCGACCTGCGCTCCGCGACCTCATGCTGACGTTGCAGCAGGCTCTGGACATTTCTTAGAATGGTTCTAAGTTAGCAGTCGGTTTGGTGCAACATGCCGCCAGCCAGACTCACTTCAGCTAACGACAGGAGGCCCAGCATGGCCCAGACAGCTTCCGACCTTTCGGCCGACGCCAGCACCGAAATCGCCGCTGCGCTCAATCAGGCGTTGGCCGAAACCGTGGTGACGACGATGCTCGCGCAGAACTTCCACTGGAACGTGACCGGCATGGCTTTCGGCCCGCTGCACAGCCTGTTCCAGACGATCTACGAGGATCACTTCGTCGGCCAGGACGACCTCGCCGAACGCGTCCGCGCCATCGGCGAGATTGCGGAGGGCAGGCTCGCCACGCACCTGGAGCGCTCCAAGGTCACCGAGGGCGATCCGGGGGCCGAAGACCGGGCGATGATCCGCCATCTGGCCGAGGCGCAGGAGACCATCGGCGCGACGCTCGCCGGCCTGTCGGAGATCGCGGCGGGGCATGGCGACATCCGCACCGAAGACCTAGCCATCGAGCGGGGCCGTCAACACGACAAGTTCGCCTGGATGCTGCGTGCGCACCTGAACTGAGGGCTACCCCGCCTTTCGCGCGGCGGCGGGCGGGGTGACACCTTTCGCGAGGCAGCGTTTCAGATAGGCCGGGGACCAATGCGCGAACCGGCCCATCACCTGCTGCTGCGCCACCACAAGGGCCACGAATCCCTCCGCCTCGGCGCGCTTTTTCAGGCCCTTGCCGATCTTTTTCTGCGACTTCGTCATCGAGCAGCCGATGCAATGCATGCCTGCCGGACCGTGGCGCCGGAACTTGCAGACGCCGATACAGGGGCTGGGGATCTTCGACATCTCTACGCTCCGGCGCCGTTGCGGTTCGGGAGCTCACCTAGCACGCGCCGCACCGCGAGAAAGCTCTGCCCGTGACAGCACTCCGTCACGAGTGTCACGGACTTGCCCGAAGGCGGCATCCGGACCTCCGCGGCTGTCGGAGCTTTCGATCCCGGCTTCGATCTGGCTCTTGCCAGCATTGCCGTCCGTCTCTTGATCTCGCGGGTCTGCGCTTCAAACCCGCCGATCCCGGCCTCGTTGCCGAAGTTGAGCATCATGTCGTAGGCCATTCCCGCCTCCGCCACGTTCTTCGGGTCCTTGAGCCGCGTCAAGGTCGTGTCGCGCAAAGAGCGCAGCGACGGTCGCGATTGTTGCCGCCATCGACGGTCCCTCCGTCACGGTCCGGTCGAGGCCGCCGGAGCGGCTGACACAGATTTTGAGGATGCCGACCGCGTCGAGCAGCCGACCAGGCCTCATCCGCTCGCCCGCGTCCTCGGCGCAGGGCCGGCTGCCCATGCCGGTGCGACTGCGTGTGACGCGCCGCCGGGTCGGCGCGGGCGGTTTCGCCGTCGCCCCAGGTCACCACCATCTCCTTAAGCTCGGCCACCGGCGGATCGGTCGTGGCGCGCAGGCCGGCCGTGCGCCGGTCGCGATCACCGTGCGCGCGGACGTCGCCGGCGGCGCCATCGGTCCAAGGCCGCCGGCCCGCGGTGGGATCGTCGAGGCCAAGGTCCTGCTCCCAGATCAGCGACCCGATCGCGTGGTCGCCAATCGCCGCCTTCGCGTCCTGCACCAAGTCCGGCAGCAGGGCGGGGGTGATCGTGGTCGCATCCGCATCGGCACCCGAACCCTTGTCCGAGGGTCAGGGTTGACGCGGCCGTCCCGATTGATGCCCGTCGGATCCGCGAGGCGGTGAGCTTCGGTCTGCCGGCAGGGAACGCAGGCGGAAAGCTTGGCCGGTGTCGCGGCGGCCAGCCCCTTTGCGGAGGCCGCGTCGAAGGGGGCAACGGTCGCGGTCCGCAGCCCCTGCGCCGTCGTCGGCGTCTCACCCGGCCCGCCGGCGGGTATGTCCGCGTCGGTCTCCATCACCTCGGCCCCGGTGACCGCCAAGGCAGGTGCTGCGGATGGCGGCGGCGGCGAGAAATCTCCTGGATCGGTTCCTTGCCTTGGCGGTCAGTGCAGAGTCTCAATCGGCTGGTCCGGCCGCTGCGCCGCGATCCGTGCGGCGCGCATCACGGCGCGGCCCGCGCCTTCCGCCATCATCACGGCGCAGAGGGCGCGGTCGCCGGGGATGAGCAGCATCAGGATCAGCATCGCATCCTCGCGGGCCCCGGTGGCGGCGTGGAACAGGAGATGCGCCACCACCGCCTCGTCCGCCCCAACGCAGGGGCAGGCGCGCGCGTGACACATCAGGGGGCGGCGCGCGTTGGCGACAAGGAACCGCGCGAACTCGGCCCAGTGCCCGGCGGCGGCCGCGCCCGCGCTCGCTCCCAGGGTGTTGACGAAGACATCGCGGACCCGGAGCTGGCCGGGCGAATTGCAGAACCCGTCCCGCATCATCATCACCGCCAACGCCTGCATGTTGTCCAGGTCGCGAAGGGTCGCCACGGGCGCGGCGCCCACCGGCTGGCCCCGGTCGGGCGCGGGAAAGGGCGCGGTCATTTCGTCAGGATCAGCTTGCCCGCGCGGGTAAGACGCAGGGTGTAGGTCCGGTCGCCGAGGACGATGCGCGCCTGCGTGCCACCGGCGAGGAGGTTCTCGGCGGTGTGGGTCACGGGGTGGTCGGGCGGCGTCGTGGCCACCGGCGCGGGGCGGATCATGTCATTCATGGTGGGCAAGCCTCCTGGACGGGCGCGGGTCTCACAAGGTCCGGGCTGACCGCGTCGAAGGGGACTTAACGCGACGGGCTGGCTGGGCTGCGACAATGCTGACAATTATTGTCGGATATTGCAACCCTGACATTTCGCCACCGACCTTTTCCCCGACCCGTCCCGCCTCTAGGGTGCGCGCGACCGGGTTCCAGGGAGGGTCGGCATGTCCGCCACGCCACTACGCATCGCCTGCCTGGGCGAGGCCATGATCGAACTTTCGCTGGAGGGGGAGATCGCGCATCTGGGCTTCGCCGGTGATACGCTCAACGCCGCCGTCTATCTGCGACGGTCGCTCGCCGCGCCGCACGAGGTGGCCTTCGTGTCGCTGGTGGGGCGCGATGCGCTCTCCGACAGGCTGGTTGCGCGGGTGGCCGCCGAGGGGGTCTCGACGGATCTTCTGGCCCGCCATCCCGACCGCATCGCCGGAGCCTACGCGATCCTGACCGACGGCGCGGGCGAACGCAGCTTCGTCTACTGGCGCGACACCTCCGCGGCGCGCACGATGTTCGAGCCCGCAAGTCCGATCCAGCCCGAAACGCTCGACGTCTTCGACGTGCTGCACCTCAGCGCCATCACGCTGGCCATCCTGTCATGGGAAGGGCGGGCGGCCCTGATGGACTGGCTGCCGGGGTATCGCGCGCGCGGGGGCCGCGTCGCCTTCGACAGCAACTACCGCCCGCGTCTCTGGCCGGACGTGGCGACCGCGCGGGCGGCGGTGACGGCGATGTGGCGGCAGACCGACATCGGATTTCCCTCGGTGGACGACGAGATGGCGCTCTTCGGCGATGCGGACGCAGGTGCCGTTCTGGCGCGCATCGAGGGCTGCGGCGTGGCGACGGGGGCGCTGAAGTGCGGCGCGGCGGGGCCCCTGCCGATCGGCGCGCGGCTGCCCGGGGCGAGCTATCCGCCGGCGGCCCGCGTGGTGGATACGACGGCGGCGGGCGACAGCTTCGACGGCGGGTTCCTCGCGGCGCATCTCACGGGCGCGTCGCTGGCGGAGGCGCTGCGGGCCGGGCACGACCTCGCGGCGGAGGTGATCGGCGCGCGCGGCGCGATCATTCCGCGCCGGCCGGGATGACGTTCGGCGCCCGCGTCAGGAATGCTCCTCCGCCGCCGTCGCCGCGAGCGCCCGATTGTAGACCCTCAGCGCGTCGACGTGCAGCAGGACGCCCAGGACCTCGGGCACGGCCGAGCTGTTATCGAGGCGGACGACGGCGAGGAAATCGGAACTCGACCGCTCGAAAAGGGGCATCGCTTGCTCCAGCGTGTCGCCGGGCGCCACGAACAGCGCCTCGTTGACGGCACGGCGGATGCGGTCCTCCGCCGGGGCCTTGGGGTGCTCGGGCGCGCGCATGACGCCGGAGACCTTGAACATCGCCAGAAGGTAGCTCTGCGGTCCCGCGGCGAGGTGGATGCCGCGCCGCTCGAGCTGCGTCAGGAAGAACGACCGGTCCACCAGCTTTGCCGAGATCGCCGAGGAGATGGAGACCGCGACCATCACGGCGATGCCGGTCTGCCAGTCGCCCGTCAGCTCGAACACGATCAGTGTCGTCGAGATCGGCGCGCCGAGCACCGCGCCCGCCACCGCCCCCATGCCCGCCAGCGCGTAGAGCGTCTGCGCGCCGGAGATGTCTGGAAACATGCCGGTGGCGATGAGCCCGAAGGCCAGCCCGGTGAGCGCGCCCGTCATCAGCGCGGGCGAGAAGATGCCGCCGCCCATGCGGCCCCCCATGGTGATCGATACGGCGACGACCTTGAGGACGGCGAAGACGATGGCCTCGTTCAAGAGAAGGTCTCCGGAGAGGGCGGCACTGGTGGTCTCGTAGCCGACGCCGATGATGTGGGGAAAGAAGATGGCGATGGCTCCGAGCATCAGCCCCGAGAAGGCGGGGCGCAGGATCGGCGGCAAGGAGAGCGTCGACTGGATCCTGTTCGCCAGGTCCTCGGCCATGAAGACCGATCGCATCAGCGCCACGGCCACCAGCCCGGAGATGACGCCGAGCAGCAGGAAGGCGGGCAGCTCGACGTAGAAGCCAAGCTGCGTGGACTGCGGCAGGACGAACTCCGTGACCTCGCCGAAATGCGTGCGGCTGATGACGGAGCCCGAGACGGCCGCGATCGTGATGGGCGCGAAGGCGTGGACGGAGAAATGCCGCAGCACGACCTCCATGGCGAAGAGCGCGCCGGCGAGGGGGGCGTTGAAGCTGGCCGCGACGCCCGCCGCGACGGCGCAGCCCAGCAGGTCGCGCCCCGTCACGCCGTCGGCGTTGATCCTGTTGGACACCCAGCCCGCAATCATCCCGGTCATGTGCACGACCGGCCCCTCTCGCCCCGACGACCCACCCGACGACAGGGTGATGAGCGAGGCCGCGATGGAGGCGAGACCGGCGCGCCGCTCCACCCGGCCCTCCTTCATCGCGCTGGCTTCGATCACTTCGGCCACCGCGCGGATGCGGCCGTCGGGCGTGAAGCGCGTGAGGATCCAGCCGACCAGCAGGCCGCCCGCCGCCGGCAGCGCCAGGATCCAGAACCACGGCAGGGTGCGCGCGAAACTGTGCAGGGTGCGCGGGTCGTCGGTGCCGTAAAGCAACCTCTGCAGCGCCTCGATGCCGGTCATGAAGGCGACCGCGGCGTAGCCCGAGACGATGCCGATGGCGAGCGCGATGAACCAGAACTGGACCTTGGAGGGGCCCTTCTGCCGGATCAGCGCCCAGTTCGCGCGCAGCATGGCGCGGGCCCGGTCGCCCGGCGAGGGAAGCGCCGGGGCAGGGGCCGTTGCGGCCCGGGGAGAGGGGGCCGGGGACGCGGAGGGATCGGGCACGCTTCTCCTCGCCGCGCCCCTCCGGCAGGCTGATGGGCGACGCACGGGCAGGGGACGATGGACCCGAGGGGCGCGCTGGATGAACCGGGGCCGATGCTAGGCAAAAGCCCGCCGGCGGGGAAGAGCGATCTTTCGATCCGGGCCCACCTCAGACGCCGGCAACCGCGATACGGCCCGCCCGGACGGTCTCCCCGGGTGGCGCGGCAAAGGTGGCGGCCATCTTCGGCGTCTGCCCCCTGACGGGCTGCCACTCATCGGCCGGGGCACCGGCACGGCGCTGGCGGCGACGTCATGGGAGCGGTCAGACGGGTGCCGGATCATGGAACCCGGTGGACCCCCGCCAAGCCGATGCCACAGGAATCGACCCGCCGTTGCCGGCTGCCCCTCTGGATGTCGTCGCGTCTCTCCGGGATTCGCCGGACCGAATGAGCCGCCTCTCCGAGGTCGCTCCCCGCATCGCGGTGCACAGTGCGTTCCCGTCTTGCGCTGTCGCGTAACGCGGGTTCAGCACCACCGTCGCCTGCGTCCTGCCCGCCGATCCTGTATCGACAACCCCCTGGTCACGTACCCGATTTCACCGACCTTATGGCGAAGGCGCAGACCCCGCGCCCTCGGCCATGATCCCGCAACGGCGTGCCGTATCGAGGCGACGGCCCACGCGCCCCCTCAGAGCGTCCACCAGCGCCCCCGCGCGATCGCCGCCCTGTCCGCGCGCGGCAATCCGGCACAGGACGCGCCCCGCTCAGATCTGTTCGATCGTCACCTTCGAGCCGTAGAACGCGAGATACCCCTCGATGGCCTTTGCGTCCGGGTTCGTGACCTTCTCGTAGGTCCAGGCGGCATCGTCGATCCGTATCGACCGGCCCGCCAGCGCATAGTAGTTCGCCGTGCCCTTGTGGGGGCATTCCGACGTGGTGTCGGTCCGCTCCATCATCGCCATGGCGACGTCTTTCCGCGGGAAATAGATCACCGGTGCCAGTCCCCCTTCCCGCAGGGCCATCGCGTTGCGGCTCTCAACCAGGATGCCGTCATCGGTGCGCACGGTCCATGTGCCCCCGGCGGGCACGACGTCGATCTGGGGCATTCGTAGTCTCCTTGGATTAGGCAAAAGCCTTAACGCCACCGAGCGCGGCGCGAAAGGCTCAGAGCGGTGCGCACATCGCGGCCAGCCAGTCGATGTCCGCACCGTCGAGGCGCGGCGCCAGGCGCGCCAGGACGCCCGCGTGATAGGCGTCGAGCCAGGCCCGCTCGGGGGCGGCCAGCAGCTCCACCGCGATCAGGCGGCGGTCGATGGGCACCCAGGTCAGCGTCTCGAAAGCCAGCATCTCGCGGCCGTCGCCGGTCTCGGGCCGGTCCGCCGGGATCACGACGAGGAGGTTTTCGATTCGGATGCCGAACTCCCCCTCGCGATAGTAGCCGGGCTCGTTCGACAGGATCATGCCGGGTGCGAGCGGCACGCTCGAGGTGCGGCTGATGCGCGCCGGCCCTTCGTGAACGCCGAGGTAGACGCCGACGCCGTGGCCGGTGCCGTGGTCGTAGTCGCGGTGCTCCATCCAGAGCGGGGCCCGCGCCAGCGCGTCGAGATGCGCGCCCGCCACGCCCACGGGAAACCGCGCGCGACTGAGCGCGATCATCCCCTGCAGCACCCGCGTGAAGACCCGGGCCATGAGCGCCGGCGGATGGCCCAGCGGCATCGTGCGGGTGATATCGGTCGTCCCGTCGAGGTACTGCCCGCCCGAATCGACCAGCAGGAGGCTGTCGCGGTCGAGCGTCCGGTTGGTCGCCTCGTTGACGCGGTAATGCACGATGGCCCCATTCGGCCCGGATCCGACGATGCTGTCGAAGCTGATGTCGCGCAGCAGGCCGGTGTCCCGCCGGAACCCCTCGAGCGCGCGGGCCACGTCGATCTCGGTGGTTCCCTCCGGGACGCCGTCGAGCCAGCGCAGGAACCGCACCATCGCCGCCCCGTCGCGCAGATGCGCCTCGCGCGTGGCGGCAATCTCGGCCCCGGACTTGCAGGCCTTGGGCAAAGCGACGGGATTGGTGATCGCGCGCCCGTCCCGCAGGGCTGTCGCCAGTGCGACGGGGCAGGTGGTCGCCTCGTATCCCACCGGCCCCTCGAGGTTGCCGGTGAGATCGAGGAGCCGATCCGTTGCATGGACCGTCACGTCCGGCCCGAGGTGTGCGGCGACCGGAACCGTCTTGGCGGGGTCACAGATCAGGTCGACCCGGCCGTCGTCGTGAAGGACGGCAAAGGCCTGGGCGACCGGCGTGCGGGGAATGTCGTCCCCCCGAACATTGAGCAGCCATGCGATGGCGTCGGGCTGGTTGGTGACGAAGGCCACGACCTTTTCGCTCTGAAGCGCCTTGGCAATCTCGCCGCGCTTCTCCGACGACGTGCGTCCGGCGAGTTCGGCTGGAAAGATGCTCATCGGCGCGCAAGGCGGTGGGGCGCGATCGTCCCATATGGCGTCGATGCCATTAACGGTTTGTACCACTGCGATGGCGGCAAGCCCTTCGAGCGTCGTCATCTCGGCCACCGTGTGCAGCATCGGGTCGAACCCGACCCGTCCGCCGTCCGGCAGCGCTTCCCGGAGCCAATCGGCAAGCTTCGTGCCCGGCGACTCCACCGTCTCGAAGGTTGCCGGATCGGTCTGCGCCTTGACCTGCACGCGGTAGCGCCCGTCGGTAAAGACGGCGGCCCGGTCGCGCAGGATGACGGCGAAGCCCGCCGAGCCGGTGAAGCCGGAGATGAAGGCGAGCCGCGCGTCGCAGGGGGCGACGTTCTCGCCCTGATAGGCATCGGCGCGGGGCACGAGGAAGCCATCGAGATCCTCCGCCTTCATCCACGTCCGCAGGCGGGCGACACGGGGTGGAGACGCGTCGGGGCGGGCGGTGACATCGAAGGACTGGAACATGGGCAAACCTCCTGAGAGGGGCGGTTAGGGGCCGCGCTTCACCTTGGCAACGGCGGGGCAGGGCGCGAGGGACGATGAGTATTTGGGGAACGAAGAAGCCGTTGACGGGATCTTCAGAAACTTGCGGCACATCGCGGATGCGGAACAGGCTGGAGAGCCGATGGCCGTGAACGGAGAAGCTCCGTCCTCACCCGGTTCGGACCGGCGGGGGACGGAGCGGATCCGGGCTTCTTCGTTCCGCAAATACTCAAGCCGACGGGTGATGCATGCGGGCCGGTCATGATGCGCGGCGCAGGCCCTTGCTGCGCGCGCGGGCGCGGGGGTCGCTGTCGAAGAGCGCGGCAAGCTGCTCGATCATCGCCCCCGCGAGCTGCTCCACGTCCGTGATCGTGACCGCGCGCTCGTAGTAGCGCGTCACGTCATGGCCGATGCCGATGGCCAGCAACTCGACCGCCTTCCGTTTCTCGACCATGGCGATGACGTCGCGCAGGTGCTTTTCGAGGAAGTTCGCAGGATTGACCGACAGCGTGCTGTCGTCGACCGGGGCTCCGTCGGAGATGACCATCAGGATCTTGCGCGCCTCGGTCCGCGCCATCATCCGGCGGTGCGCCCATTCGAGGGCCTCGCCGTCGATGTTCTCCTTGAGAAGCCCCTCCTTCATCATCAGCCCGAGGTTCGGGCGGACCCGGCGCCACGGCGCATCCGCCGACTTGTAGACGATGTGGCGCAAGTCGTTGAGCCGGCCGGGGGCGGCGGGGCGATTGGCCTTGAGCCAGTCCTCGCGCGCCAGCCCGCCCTTCCAGGCGCGCGTGGTGAAGCCCAGGATCTCGACCTTGACGCCGCAGCGCTCGAGCGTCCGCGCGAGCACGTCGGCGCAGATCGCGGCGATGGAGATCGGGCGGCCGCGCATCGAACCGGAGTTGTCGAGCAGCAGCGTGACGCAGGTGTCGCGGAACTCGGTGTCCTGCTCCATCTTGAACGACAGCGGCGTCGTCGGGTTGGCGACGACGCGGGCGAGGCGGCCGGCGTCGAGGATGCCTTCCTCCAAGTCGAACTCCCACGAGCGGTTCTGCTGCGCCTGGAGCCTGCGCTGCAGCTTGTTGGCGAGCCGCGAGACCGCCCCCTTCAGCGGTTCGAGTTGCTGGTCGAGATAGGCGCGCAGACGCTCCAGTTCGGCGGGCTCGGCCAATTGCTCCGCGCCCACGATCTCGTCGTGCGCGCTGGAAAAGACGGTGTAGTTCGGATCCGCATCGCTGATCGGCTGCGGCGCAGGCGGGTCGGCGGCCTCGTCGCTGTCGGGCATCTCGGCCTCTTCGCCCGCCTCCTCGTCGGCCATGTCGTCCATCGAGACCTGCGCCTGGGACGGATCGTCCTGCTGCTCCTGGCTCTGCTCGGGGGTGGCCTCGGCCTCCTCGTCGTCATCGTCCTGACCGGTCGATTCGGGGTCTTCCTCCTCGTCGGTCCGGCCTTCCTCCTCCTGGTCCTCGTCGGCCATGTCCGGGTCGTCGCCGAGCTGGTCGCCGTAGCCGAGGTCGGCGATCAGCTCGCGGGCGAGACGCGCGAAGGCGGTCTGGTCACCCAGAACGTCCTGGATGCCGTCGAACCGATCCCCCGTCGACTCCTCGATGAAGCCGCGCCAGAGGTCGAGCGCGTTGGCTGCGCCACGCGGCAGGTCGCGGCCCGTCGCCATCTGACGGATCCAGTATCCGGCGGCGGCGGCCAGCGGGATCTGCGCCTTGTCGGTAACGTCCGCGTAGCCCTTGCGGGCCGCCTCCACGCCGATCTTCGCATCGACGTTCGCGGCGGTGCCGGGCATCGCGCGCGCGCCGACGGCCTCGCAGCGCGCCGACTCCATCGCCTCGTAGAGGTCGCGCGCCATGTTCCCCTGCGGCATGTAGCGCGCGCCGACGCCGGCATCGTGGTGGCGGTGGCGCAGCGCGAAGCTGTCGGCGGTGCCGCGCGCCAGCGTCACCTCCTCGCGGGTCATCCGGCGGCTCACCTGCGGCAGCCGGATCGACTCCGCCGTCCGGCCGGGCGGATCGACCGAGAAGGTCACCGAGAGGTCGGGGTCGTCGGCCATCGTCTTGGTGGCCTCGGCGAGCGCCTTCTTGAAGGCGTCGGCGGGGTTCTCGGCGGATTTCAGGCTGGGCTTGCTCATGTCCCCCTAGATGTCGCGAACCCGGGCGCAGGGCAAGGGGATCGCGCCGTCGCCTCGCCGGATGCGCCGCGCGCATCCGCCCGCCGCGCGGGACGCAAATCGACGCCGGCCCGGACCGGGTCGCACGCCTTCTGACTGCCGGTGTCACCGCGCGGGCTTGACGCTCCCGGCCGACTCCGAGGTGCCGCGGGTTCGGGCGAACGGACGGACCGAGCGCTGCGGTTTCTGACCAGACCGGCGAGGAGCGGTCAGCCCAGCGACAGGCTCACGGCACTTTCCGGCAGTTCCTCGTTGAAGCACCGCTGGTAGAACTCGGCGACGGTCGGCCGCTCGAGCTCGTCGCACTTGTTGAGGAACGTGAGGCGAAAGGCGTAGCCCACGTCGCGGAAGATCTCGGCATTCTGCGCCCAGGCCAGCACCGTGCGCGGCGACATGACCGTCGAGAGATCCCCCGCCATGAAGGCGGTGCGCGTCAGGTCGGCCACGGTCACCATCCTGCCGATGGTCGTGCGGCCGCCGGCGGTGTTGTAGTGGGAGTTCTTGGCGAGCACGATGGCCGTCTCGGCGTCGTGCGACAGGTAGTTGAGCGTCGCGACGAGCGACCAGCGATCCATCTGCGCCTGGTTGATCTGCTGCGTGCCGTGGTAGAGACCGGTGGTGTCGCCGAGGCCGACCGTGTTGGCGGTCGCGAAGAGGCGGAACGACGGATGCGGCTCGATGATGGTGTTCTGGTCCATCAGCGTCAGCTTGCCGTCTGTCTCCAGCACCCGCTGGATGACGAACATCACGTCCGCGCGCCCGGCATCGTATTCGTCGAACACGATGGCGACGGGGTTGCGCAGGGCCCAAGGCAGGATGCCTTCATGGAATTCAGTGACCTGCACGCCGTCCTTGAGACGAATCGCATCCTTGCCTATCAGGTCGATGCGGCTGATGTGGCTGTCGAGGTTCACCCGCACGCAGGACCAGTTGAGATGCGCGGCGACCTGTTCGATATGCGTCGACTTGCCGGTGCCGTGGTAGCCCTGGATCATCACCCGGCGATTCCAGCCGAAGCCCGCGAGGATCGCGAGCGTCGTGTCCGGGTCGAACTTGTAGGTGGGATCGATCGGCGGCACCCGCTCGCCCGGGCTGGAAAAACCCTTGACCATCATGTCGCTGTCGATGCCGAACGTCTCGCGGACGGAGTAGTTCGTGTCGGGTCGCGCGTTCCGGTCCATCCCGCCGTCAGCCATCGTCTGCATCTCCTTGAAGTCGCGGCCTCGGATGCCCCATAAGTGCGGGGAGGGCAAGGGGAGCCGGGACGCGCGATGTCGCAGGTCCGGCCGATCCGGGCGGGGGATGGCATGACGACACGCGACGAGATCGAAGGCTGGCTTGCCGGGGCGGCGCTTGGCGATCGGGTCGCATTCGGCAAGCTCTACGACGCGACTTCGGCGAAACTGTTCGGGATCACGCTCCGTGTCTTGGGGCATCGGGGGGAAGCCGAGGATGCCTTGCAGGAAATCTACGTCAAGATCTGGCGCAACGCCGACAGCTACCGTGTGAACGGGCTCTCGCCGATTACCTGGATGGCGACCGTCGCGCGCAACCACTGCATCGACCGTATCCGCAGACGCCGGGCCGAGCGCGCCCGGGCAGAGATGCCCGACGACGATCTGCTGGCCGACGCCACCCCCGGGCCGGAAGCCCGCGCCGTCGCGCGCGGCGAGGCGCGGGCGATCGCCGCCTGCCTCGACGAGCTCGAGGAGCGCCGGTCGGAAGCCGTCCGCCGCGCCTATCTCGAAGGGGAGACCTACGCCGATCTGGCGTCGCGATTCGAGGTGCCGCTCAACACCATGCGGACCTGGCTGCGCCGAAGCCTGATCGCGCTGCGGGAGTGCATGAGCCGATGACCGACGCGCCCCTCCTGCCCGAAGACGACGACGCCACCATCGGCGAATACGTGCTCGGCCTCTTGCCGGCGGACGAGGCCGAGGTCGTCGAGCGGCGCATCGCCAGCGACTCCGCCGTGGCCCTCCGCCTTTCGGAATGGGCCGAGATGATGACCGGGCTTTTGGCGGGACGCGAGGTGGAGCCGCCGGCGAAGCTGCGTGCAGCGCTCATTTCCCGGCTCTTCCCGCAGGCGCGCCCCCGCCGGCGCTGGCTCGGTTGGACGGGTCTTCTTGCCGGGCCCGTCGCCGCTTTCGCGCTGGCCTTTGTCCTGCTGCGCCCGCCGGCGTTCGATCCATCGCTGCACGTCGACCTGACGGCCCCCGAGGCCGGGCTGACGATCGCGGTCGGGGCCGACGAGGATACCCTGCGGCTCATCAACCTGTCGGGCGAGCCGGCGGCGGGCCGCGCGTTCCAGATGTGGCTGATCGACGGCGACGCCGCCCCGGTGTCGCTAGGCCTTTTGCCGGACAGCGGCCAGATCGACCTGCCGCGTCCGCCGGGGCTGGCCGTGGGGGTCACGATCGCCGTCTCCGACGAGCCCGCAGGCGGCTCGCCCACCGGCGCGCCCACCGGTCCCGTCCTGGCCGCGGCTCCCCTCTTCGCAATCTGACGCGGGCGGGCGGGGGCTGCCGGGGCGACATTTCGCCGGTCGGCCGGATTCTTTGAAACTCCGATGCCCTGCCGCCGTGTTTAGGGAATGACCGGGGGCAGCAAGCTCCCGGAAAAACGAACGGAGAGACTTATGAAAATGCTCGCATTCACGACCGCCGCCGCCGCCCTCGCCCTTGCCGGCACCGCTGCGTCCGCGCAGGTGATGGTCGGCGGTGCCGAGATGATGGCCGACCGGAACATCATCGAGAACGCGGTGAACTCCGCCGACCACACCACGCTGGTCGCCGCAGTCCAGGCCGCCGACATGGTCGAGACGCTCTCGGGCGAGGGGCCCTTCACGGTCTTCGCGCCGACCAACGAGGCCTTCGCCAAGATCTCGGACGAGAGCCTGCAGTCGTTGCTGCTCCCCGAGAACCAGGCGCAGCTCCAGAAGATCCTTGGCTGTCACGTCGTGGCCGCCGATGCGATGTCGGGTGCCATCAAGGGCATGATCGACGATGACAACGGCACCCACCCGGTGGCGACCGTGGGCGGCTGCACCCTGCAGGCGACCTATGAGGGCGACGCCATCACGCTGACCGACGAGAACGGCCGGTCCGCCAATGTGACCATCGCCGACGTCGATCAGTCGAACGGCGTCATCCACGTGATCGACACGGTGCTCCTGCCGCCGCAGTGACACACCACGTTCCGGGTCCCGTCGGCACCCCTGCCGGCGGCTGCCGGAGCGGGTAAAGCGGTCGGGACGTGAACTTCCGACCCGATCGCCGAAAGCCCCCGCGCCACCCCGCGTCGGGGGCTTTCGTTTGCGCGGCGGAGAGCTTTCGGGCCTGCGGCTTGGACGGACCGCAGGCTTCGTGGCACTATGGCGACGACGGCAGCCAGAGCGGGGCGGAATGAAGCGCATCGTCATCCTCTGCGACGGGACATGGAACGCGGCGGAGGCCCCTTATCCCACCAATGTCGTCCGTCTGGGACAGGCGCTGGCCCCCACCGGCGCCGACGGCCGCGTCCAGGTGCCCGTCTACATCGAGGGGGTGGGGACCGGGCGGCGGGGCGTGACGCGCCTGTCGCGCGCGATGGACCGGGTGCTGGGCGGGCTGCTGGGTCTGGGCCTGATCGACAACGTGATCGAGGCCTATCGCCACCTCGTCTTTCTCTACGAACCGGGCGACGAGGTCTTTCTCTTCGGCTTCTCGCGCGGGGCCTTCACCGCACGGTCGCTGGCCGGCTTCATCCGCTTCACGGGGCTCTTGTCGCGCGGCCGGCTGTCGCGCCTGCCCGAGGCGGTGGCGCGCTATTCCGAGCGGCGGATCGAGACGCCGGAACGCCGGCAGGCCCGCAACGCCGAATGGCGGGCACGCTTCGCGCCCGATTATCTGGTCGATCCGATGGATGCCGAGGTCTACGCCGAGTTCGGGGCGGACCGCGCCGTGCCCTTCGACATCGCCTACCTCGGCGTCTGGGACACGGTCGGATCCCTCGGCATCCCCGGCCTTGTCACCGCGGCGCCGCTCCTCAACCGCAGGTTCGCCTTCCACGACACCGCCCTCGTCCCCATGGTGCGCGCCGCGCGGCATGCCGTCGCCCTCGACGAGCGCCGCCACTCGTACCGCCCGACCCTCTGGTCGAATCTCGACGCCCTGAACCGGGATCGGCCGGATCGTCCCTACCGGCAGGCGCATTTTCCGGGCGACCACGGAGCCGTCGGCGGCGGGGGCGCGTTGACGGGGCTGAGCGCGCTGAGCCTCGCCTGGGTGATCGCGGGCGCAGAGGTGCAGGGCCTCGAGTTCGACGACCTGGTGATGGCGGCGATCCGGGCCGAAGGCGATCCGCTGGCCCCGCTGACCAATTCCTGCCCGCCGAAGGGGGGCTTGCTTGCCGCGCTCCTGCGCCGGTTCGGCGGGCCCCGCGATGCCGTCGCGAGCTTTGCCGATGTCAGCGACGCCGCCCGCATCCGCTGGGCGTTCGAGGGCGACCGGCCCGGCTTCGTGCCCTACCGCCCGCCGCCGCTGGCTCCTCTCGAGGCCGCGCTCGCACGGTGGCGCGACGAGCGGGCGGCTACTTGAAGTTGCGGCTGTCCTTGAGCTGATCCCAGGCCCAGACCACCTCCGAGAGCTGCTCCTCCTGGCTGCGGTCGCCGCCGTTGATGTCGGGATGCAGCACCTTGATCAGCGACTTGTAGGCCTTGCGGATCATCGCCTTGTCCCAGTCGTCGCGCCCTTCGAGGATGTCGAGCGCCTTCCGTTCCGTCGGCGGCAGCTTTCGCCCCACGACGCCGCGGCCCGGGTTGCGCGTGGCGTTACCGCCCAGCACCTGATGCGCGTCCTCGATCCCCAGGCGCGCCCAGGCCAGTTCCTCCACCGTCTTGCGGAAGGGCGTGGTGGGGCGCTCGTCGCTCTCGGCCTGCTTGGCCAGTTCGGCCTCGGTCGCGCCGTCGAAGAAGTTCCACTTCAGGTTGTACTCGCGCACGTGGTCCCTGCAGAACCAGTAGTAGTCGTCCTTCGTGTCGCGCGACTTGGGCGCGCGGAACTGTCCCGCCTCCTGGCAGCCGTCCTGCGCGCAGAGCCGCGTCGAGGTCTCGACGGCCCCGGACATGCCGCGCTTGCCCCGCGGATTGCGCTTCTTGGCCGTCGACACCCGCATGTCGAAATCGAATGGGTCACTCTTGCTCATCCTGAACCCCTTTCGGCCAGAGGGGGCGGAGTTTAGTCATTGCACGGCCAGAGGGAAGGCCTTCGAGGGGGAAAAATCATGACGATGCAGCAGACGATCCGCGAGCGGCTGGAAACCGCCCTCGCGCCGACCCGCCTCGAGGTGGTGAACGAGAGCGGCAAACACACGGGCCACGCCGGCGACGACGGCACGGGCGAGAGCCACTGGCACGTCGTCATCGCATCGACGGCCTTCGCGGGGCAGGGGCGACTGGCGCGGCACCGGATGGTCCACGCGGCGCTTGGCGACGTGATGGGCCGCATCCACGCGCTGTCGATGGAGCTGTCGGAGGGGTAACGCGCCGGGGTTCAGAGCAGCTTGCCCTGCGCCGTCCTGTCCTTCTCCCTGGGGGCGACCTTCTGGGTCGAGCCGAGCCGCGCGGGGATCTGGGCCGCGCGGTCGCGCAGCGCCATCGCCGCCTCGATGGTGACGATCTGGATGCGGGGGACCGGGGCGAAGCCGGGCTCCACGTGCTGACCGGCGGCGGCGGCCTCGGCCGTCATGCCGCCCTTCGGCGGGGTGAGGGTGAGGAAGATGCCGATCTCGGCGCCGGTCCGCTCCATGGCGCCGCGCAGGTCGCGGATCATGGCGACGCCGACGTTCTCGCCGGCCTTGACCGAGACGACGGCCATGGCGTTCTTGCCGAAGGGGATGATGCCGTCGATGCCGCCGTCCCCGGTGTTCCTCGTCTGCTCGCCCGCCAGCAGCGAGACGGCCCATTTCTCGAACTCGAAGTAATGCCGGCCCTCCTTGCGGCCCCGTTGCGCGAGGTTGCGCGCGCCCTCGATGTCCTGCGGCACGCCGTAGGTCTTGAACACGAGGTCGGCGGGGCGGTCGCGGTAGGCGTCGCGCAGGCGCTTCTCGATCAGGCCGATGGCGAGGTGGGTGACGTCGATGCCGATCCATTTGCGGCCGAGCGCCTGCGCGGCATGGACGGTGGTGCCGCAGCCGCAGAAGGGATCGAGGATGGTGTCGCCGGGATTGGAGGAGGCGGCGATGATGCGTTCGAGGAGGGCCTGGGGTTTCTGGGTGGGGTAGCCGAGCTTCTCTCTCGCCATTGGGTGGATTGGTGGAATGTCATCCCAGAGGCTTCCAACGGGCATCCCCGGCATTTCGTCAAGATAACGACGGATCAACAAGCGCCCGTCTTTGGAAGCTGGAAAATGCAGTCTGCCTTCTCGGTCGAGCTGCTCCATCCTTTCAAGTGAAACAGCCCATCCGTTCGGATGAGGCTTGTACCCTTTATATTCATATCGCAAATTGGGGCGAGGCTGTGGACTTCTTAGATCTGACGTCCGATATATCCGCCCATTGCTATCTATCCGCTTATAGTTCCGCTCCACATAACCTTCATCGTAAGTTCCGAATTGACGGTTGAACACATAATTTAATGTTTTTGAGTAGAAAAAAATTGTATCGGTAACGTCTGGATATTGATTCTTTGCATCGTTGTGTGCGCTTGTTCGCTTCCAGATTATTTCAGAGCGATAGTTCTTAGCCCCAAAAACCGCATCCAGCAATATCTTCAGATAATGGCTCGCCGTCGGATCGCAGTGGAGATAGAGGCTCCCCGTCGGCTTCAGCACCCGATGCAGTTCCAGCATCCGCACGGCCATCATCGACAGATAGGCCATCATGTCGTTCTTGCCGAGAAACTTCTGCATCGCGCCCAGCATCATCCAGGCGGCGGTGTTGCCGGAGCGGCGCACGTCGTCAAAGGCTGCCTGCGCGCTGTCGTTCCAGTGCCATGTGTCGTCGAAGGCCTCGATCTGGGCGAGGCTCTCCTTGCCGTCGGGCGCGCGGAAGAGCTTGTTGTAGCTGGCGTTCGAGTTGAACGGCGGGTCGAGGTAGATGAGGTCCACCGAGGCGTCCGCGATGTTCTCGCGGAGCACGGCGAGGTTGTCGCCGTAGTAGAGTTCGTTCATTTCCGTTGCCCCCGCCGCCGCCCGGTGTCGCCCCGGTGTTGCAGGGAAACGTTAGGGAAGGGTTGAGAGGCGGGCAAGGGCGGCGGGAGGCCTTCAAACGCCAACGGGTGCGACCGCGCTCCCTGCGGGGACGCTCATCGCACGGAAACCCGGGCTAGAGCCCGAGTTTCCGCGCGACGATCTCATTGATTGCCTTCGGGTTCCCCTTACCCTGCATCGTCTTCATCACCTGCCCCACGAACCAGCCGGCGAGCTTGGGATTGGCGCGCGCCTTCTCGACCTGCTCGGGGTTGGCGGCGACGATGGCGTCCACGGCGGTCTCGATGGCCCCGGTGTCCGTCACTTGGCGAAGGCCGCGCTCCGCAACCAGCGTGGCCGGGTCGCCGCCTTCGACGTAGACGATCTCGAACAGGTCCTTGGCGATCTTGCCGGAGATGTCGCCCGCCTCGATCAGGCGCAGGATGCCGCCGAGCTGGCCGGGGCTGACGGGGGAGGCGTCGATCTCGCGGTCGTCCTTCTTGAGCCGCCCGAAGAGGTCGTTGATGACCCAGTTGGCGCTGGCCTTGCCGTTGCCCGAGGCGGCGGCGACTTCCTCGAAGTAGGCGGCCGAGGTGGTGTCCGCGGTCAGGACCGAGGCGTCGTAGTCCGACAGCCCGAAGTCGGCCACGAACCGGGCCTTTTTGGCGTCGGGCAGTTCGGGCAGCGAGGCGGCGATGGCATCGACCCAGGCCTGCTCGATCTCCAGCGGCAAAAGGTCCGGGTCGGGGAAGTAGCGGTAGTCGTGCGCCTCCTCCTTGGAGCGCATCGCCCGGGTTTCGCCCTTCTCGACGTCGTAGAGGCGGGTCTCCTGCGTGACGGTGCCGCCCGCCTCGAGGATGGCGATCTGGCGCTTCGCCTCCACCTCGATGGCCGCCTGGATGAAGCGCAGCG
>JBBQDX010000057.1:0-18761 GCA_038320125.1 Rhodobacterales bacterium
ATTTCGTCGGGGCCTGCAACTACGCTCGGAGGCTCAAGAGCCTACGCGGGCTCACGCCTTGCGAATTCATCGTCAAATGCTGGACCGAAAAGCCACAACGGTTCAGAATCGACCCAACCCACCACACTCCGGGACCGAACAACTAGGGGACGAACGTGGCTTCGTCATGGACCATGCCGGCCACGCCCGCCGTGACCGACACCTCGGAGAACCGGAAGCCCTGCAACATGCCCGCCGTGCGGCCCGCCAGGCCGTAGAGATTGGGGCCGGTGCGCGCCGCGCGCACCGCGAGAACCTCGCCCGACGCATCCTGCACGACATGGCATGACTGGCATTGGCGACAGGCGCTTTCGCCCTCTGCGGCGCAGGCGGTCGCGGCGACATGGCTTTCGGCCAGCGCCGGTCCGGTCATGACGAGAAAAGCCGCAATGGTGGTGCGCGAGTGGCGGATCATGGCGGTCTCCGAATGGCATGTCATCAGGTCCCGCAGGACAGCATCCGCGGCACCCGCAAGGGAATACCGGGCATATCCGGTGTTCCGGCCGGGGCAACGGACTTGCGCGAGGCGGCGCGATCCCGGATCGACGCCGATCTCGGAACCGCCGCCGCATCGAACAGGGGCGTGGGCAGCCGCGGCCCGACGGCCGCGCGAGATCCCACCCGAGAAGCCCGTCCGGGAGCGGCGGAGACGACCTGCCACCGGCGCGCGTGGCCCTCGCCGGTGACCCGGGCCCACGTGGAGGTGCCATGCCGCCCCCCGTCGACATCGTCCCGATGTTGTGGCCGGAAGGGCTGGAGGCGGCGGTCGGGGCGGACCCGGACGTGAGGCTTGAGCGGAACCGTCAGAGCGCTTGCATCAGGCTGCGGTGGTTCGGCCCGTCGGATCGGGTCGAGGGTCGAACGAAGGACAGTCTGGACGGATCGGGCCCGAGATCTTGCGTCCGGCATGGAGTGACGGCTCGTGGGGCCGGTCGGCATGATCGATGGTGTGGCCCCGGGCGGTGTGGCTTCGCGGTAGAAGGCCCGCGCCCGCTGATCCAGCGGTGCGCGGCGGACAAGCATCCTGGCCCAAGGCTCGGGGCGGACACCAGCCGAACGCCTGCCGGCGACCGATCGGGTCGTCACCGACAGCCTCGCCACCCGGACGTCGGCGGAGCCGCAGCGCGAAAGCCCCTCGGCTGCGCGTCTCCGCCGCCCCGCATCGAGACGGCATCCTCGGCCCGCCCTTCCGAACCCCGTCGATCCGGGGCCGACCCGGCGGACGCCCGCCCGACGGGTGGCGTCCGGCGTGCCGAACCCCCATATCGCGCCCGAAGCACGCAGAGGAGCACCCCATGAGCGACGATTTTCCCGGCTGGCACGGCACGACCATCATCGGCGTCCGCAAGGGGGGCCAGGTCGTGGTGGCGGGCGACGGGCAGGTTTCCGTGGGCCAGACCGTGATGAAGGGGACCGCGCGCAAGGTGCGCCGCCTGTCGCCGGGCGGGCGCGACGTGGTGGTGGGCTTCGCGGGGTCGACGGCGGACGCCTTCACCCTGCTCGAACGGCTGGAGAAGAAGCTGGAGGCGAGCCCCGGACAACTCACACGCGCCTGCGTCGACCTGGCCAAGGACTGGCGCACCGACAAGTACCTGCAGAAGCTGGAGGCCATGCTCATCGTCACCGACGGCACCGACCTGCTGGTCGTGACCGGCGCGGGCGACGTGCTGGAGCCGGAGCATGACGTCGCCGCCATCGGCTCGGGCGGCAACTTCGCGCTGGCCGCCGCGCGCGCGATGATGGACACCGAACGCTCGGCCGAGGAGGTGGCCCGCCGCGCGATGCAGATCGCCTCCGAGATCTGCGTCTATACCAACGGCAGCCTCACGGTGGAGACGATCGCGCCGGGCGCCCCCGCCGCATGATCACCCGCGACGACCTGCGCGCCGCCGTGGGCGCGGGTGTGCTGACCGAGGCGCAGGCCGCGCGGCTCACCGGCCTCGCCGACAACCGCCTGTCCGCGCGCGCGGCGGCCAGGGCCGGCGAGGAGCCGTTCGAGCTCTTCCGCGGCTTCAACGAGATCTTCATCGTCGTGGGCCTCGGCATCCTCGGTCTGGGCTGGTCCGGCGTCTGGGCGCTGATCACCGCCGCCTCCGACGATTTCCGCTTCATCTGGTCCGTCGCGGGCGTGGCGACGGCCGTGGTCCTCCTGCTTCTGTCGGAGTATTTCATCCGCCGCCGCCGCATGGTCGCCCCCGCCATCGTCCTCTCCACCGCCTTCGCGCTGAACGCGGCCGGCTTCTGGCTGCTCTCGTGGCGCAGCGTCACCCTTCTGGGCGGTCTCGACTGGTCGCTGGCGGGCGTGCCGCTGGCGCTGACGACGGGCACGATCCTCCTCTACTGGGCACGCTACCGTGTCCCTTTCGCCATGGCGCTGATCGGGGCCTCGGCCTTCGCCGTCCTCATCGTCTGGCTGGGGCAGGCGTCGGGGCGGGCGGTGAACCTGTCGGAGCTCTTCCTGCTGTCGGGCTCCGGCCCCTTCGCCTGGGGCACGCTCGTCTTCGGGCTGGCGCTCTTCGCGCTGGCGATGCGGTTCGACATGTCGGACCCGCACCGCATGACGCTGCGCGCGGCCAATGGCTTCTGGCTGCACGTCATCGCCGCCCCCGCCATCGTCAACACGCTCGCCCTGACGTTCCTCACCGGCGGTTCGGGCGGCGCGCTGGTCGCTCTGGCGGCGTTCCTCGCGGCCATCGCCGTAGTCGCCGTCGTCATCGACCGGCGGTCGTTCCTGATCTCCGCCGTGGGCTACACCGTCGCCCTGGTCTCGCAGACCGGCGCCGATACGAGGGGCTCGGCCGTCGCCGTGCTACTCCTCGGGGCAGGCCTCGTGGGGCTCGGCGCCGGCTGGCAGTCGGTTCGCGCGGGCCTCATGCGCGCCGTCCCCGAGGGCCTGCGCAGCCGGCTGCCGCCCTCCGCGTGAAGCGGGACGGGCGGCGCGGGGCCATCGTCCCCCGCACACCGTTGCGTTCCCGCGATCCGCGATTAGGTAGGCGCAAGCTGAGGAGACACCCATGACCGACCTGACCCCGCGCGAGATCGTGTCCGAACTGGACCGTTTCATCATCGGCCAGAAGGATGCCAAGCGCGCCGTCGCCGTGGCTCTGCGCAACCGCTGGCGCTGCCGCCAGCTCGCCGACGACCTGCGCGACGAGGTCTACCCCAAGAACATCCTGATGATCGGCCCCACCGGCGTCGGCAAGACCGAGATCAGCCGCCGTCTCGCCAAGCTCGCCCGTGCGCCGTTCCTCAAGATCGAGGCGACCAAGTTCACAGAAGTGGGCTACGTCGGCCGCGACGTCGAGCAGATCATCCGCGATCTGGTGGACGTAGCACAGGTGATGATCCGCGAGCAGATGCGCGAGGACGTCAAGGCCAAGGCCCATGACGCCGCCGAGGACCGCGTGATAACGGCGCTGGCCGGGACGGACGCGCGCGACGGCACGCGCGAGGTGTTCCGCAGGAAGCTGCGCTCCGGCGAGCTCGACGACAAGGTGATCGAGCTCGAGGTGGCCGATACCTCCAACCCTCTGGGCATGGCGATTCCGGGCCAGCCGGGGATGGACCAGATGGCCAACCTCGGCGACATCTTCGGCAAGATGATGCAGCGCACCACCCGGAAGCGCCTCAGCGTCGCCGCCAGCTACGCGCTCCTGATCGACGAGGAGGCCGACAAGCTGCTGGATGCTGAGACCGTCACCCGGGAGGCGGTGCGCGCGGTGGAGCAGAACGGCATCGTCTTCATCGACGAGATCGACAAGGTCTGCGCCCGCGCCGACGCACGCGGCGGCGACGTCAGCCGCGAAGGCGTGCAGCGCGACCTGCTGCCGCTGATCGAGGGCACTACGGTCAGCACCAAGCACGGCCCGGTCCGGACCGACCACATCCTCTTCATTGCCTCCGGCGCCTTCCACAGCGCCAAGCCGTCGGACCTGCTGCCCGAACTGCAAGGCCGCCTGCCGATCCGGGTGGAGCTGCGGGCGCTGACGGAGGAGGATTTCGTCCGCATCCTGACCGAGACGGACAACGCCCTGACGCGGCAGTACACGGCGCTCATGGCGACGGAGGAGGTCACGGTCAGCTTTACCGAGGACGGCATCGCGGCCCTTGCCGCCATCGCCGCCGAGGTCAACGCCTCGGTGGAGAACATCGGCGCGCGCCGGCTCTACACCGTGCTGGAACGGGTGTTCGAGGACCTGAGCTTCGACGCTCCCGACAAGGGCGGCGAGTCGGTGGTGATCGACGCCGCCTTCGTGGAGGCGCAACTGGGCGAGCTCAGCCGCTCCACCGATCTCTCGCGCTACGTCCTCTGACCGCGATCGGGCTCCGAAGGCCCCCCGCGCGCGTCGCCGCCGGTCGCCGTCCTCTGGCGATAGCTCCGGGCCGCCAGCGACGCGCCGGTCAATCGCGGAGGTTGCCCGGCCAGCGTCGAGTGCCCGATCGCCTTGCCCTACATGGGAGGGGACGGTCGATGCGGATTATCGTCCGACTACGGCGAAGGGGGCGGACGCGCAGCGCGCCAGCCACCCCGACGCGCCGGATACGCGGCGTCGGGGTGACGATCTGCTCGAAAAAACTCGGCGTTCTGCCGACATGCGTGCCGGATGCGCGGCGAAGCGATGACCCCCGGACCGCTCTCGGGCGTTCGCGCGCCCCTCGTGACGGCCGCTTTGGTGCCGCGGCCGATGCTAGACATCACCGCCGCCGGACCGGATAGCGGCAACCTGCCGACCGCCCCCGCGACGTGCGGGCGAAATGAGGGTAGCCGCGGTGCCGACGCCGAGGGTGCGGCGCATCGCGCAGGACGGTCGCCCGCGGCGCGGGCCTTTCGGCCGGATCGGGCGCATCGAAGTCCGCAACGCGGGGTGCCTGCGCCAGGGTGACGACCCCTGCGCCCGAACCCTCGCGGATGCAGCGGCATCGGCCTGCGCCCGGACCGGCGTCACGGCCGTGCCGGGGAAGGACCCGGCTGGAAGACGATCTGCGCCTTCATTGTCCGGCTCCGGTCGCCCGCCGTCTCGAAGGCCTCCACCGCGTCGGCCAGCGCGAAGCTGTGGGTGACGAAGGGCTTCACGTCGATCAGCCCCTTGCGCATCAGGCTGACGCCCGTGGCGAACTCTTCGTGGAACCGGAACGAGCCTTTCAGCGAGAGCTCCCTCGCGGTCAGCGCCTGCACCGGCACCTGCATGTCGCCGCCGAGCCCGAGCTGCATCACCGTGCCGCGCGGCCGCATCGCCGCGATACCGCCCGCCAGCGCCGCAGCCGCGCCGGTGCATTCGAACATCACCTCGAAGGTGCCCTTGCCCTCGCCGTAGGGTTGCAGCGGCGCCCCCTCGCCCGCGTTCAGCACGACGTCGGCCCCGGCCCGCCGCGCCATCCCGAGGCAGAACTCCGACAGGTCCGTCGCCACGATCAGGTCGGCCCCCGCCCGACGCGCGGCGACGATGCAGAGGATGCCGATCGGGCCACAGCCCGTCACCAGCACCGACTTGCCGACAAGCCCGCCCGCGCGCCGCACCGCATGCAGGCAGACGGCCAGAGGCTCCGCCATCGCCGCCTCCGCCGCGCTCAGACCGTCCGCCGGGACGCATTGCGCGGCCTCGGCCACCAGGATCTCGCGGAACGCCCCCTGGATGTGCGGGAACGGCATGGCGGAGCCGTAGAACCGCATGTTGAGGCAGTGGTTCGGCATCCCCTCCAGACAGTAGCGGCAGGCCCCGCAGGGCCGCGACGGGGAGACCGCCACCAATTGCCCGACCGCGAGCCCCGCGACCCCCTCTCCCAGAGCCGTCACATGCCCCGCGACCTCGTGGCCCAGCACCATCGGCTCGCGCAGGCGGACCGCGCCGAAACCGCCGTGGTTGAAGTAATGCAGGTCCGAGCCGCAGATGCCCCCCGCCGCCATCGTGACCTGCACCTCCCCGGGTCCGGGCCGGCCGGCCTCCCCCTCCTCGATGCGAAGGTCGCGGGCGGCGTGGATCACGATGGATTTCACGGGAATGCCTCTCCATAAGGGACGGACATCGAACCATAGGCGCCGCCCGCGCGCCCTGTCCATCGCCCCGCCACCGTCGGAGACCCGCGCCCCATGTCCACCACCCTCTTCGATCTGACCGGCAAGCGCGCCCTGGTCACCGGCTCGTCCCAGGGCATCGGCCTCGCACTCGCCCGGGGACTGGCGGAGGCCGGCGCGTGCATTGTCCTGAACGGCCGCGACACGGCCCGGCTCGAGGCCGCCGCGACCGGCCTGCGCGACCGCGGCGCCGAGGTCGCCACGCTGCCGTTCGATGCCACCGACCACGATGCCGTGCGCGCCGCCGTCGATGCATTCGAGGAGGAGGGCTGCGCGATCGACATCCTCGTCAACAACGCCGGGATGCAGCACCGCTCCGCGCTCGAGGACTTTCCGGCCGACGCCTTCGAGCGGCTGCTGCAGACCAACATCGCGAGCGTCTTCCACGTCGGTCAGGCGGTCGCGCGCCACATGATCGGCCGCGGCGCCGGAAAGATCGTCAACATCTGCTCGGTCCAGAGCGCGCTGGCCCGTCCCGGCATCGCGCCCTACACCGCCACCAAGGGCGCGGTCGCGAACCTGACCAAGGGGATGGCGACCGACTGGGCGCGGCACGGCCTGCAATGCAACGGTCTCGCTCCGGGCTATTTCGACACGCCGCTCAACGAGGCGCTGGTGGCGGATCCGACTTTCACCGACTGGCTCTGCAAGCGGACGCCCGCCGGCCGGTGGGGGCGGGTCGAGGAACTGGTCGGGGCCTGCATTTTCCTGGCGTCCGATGCGTCCAGCTTCGTCAATGGCACGATTCTCTACGTCGATGGCGGCATCACCGCCTCGCTCTGACGCGGGTCGGCCCTCGCCGCGGCGACGCCTTGCGAACCCGTAGGGCCGAGGCGCGGAACAGGATCGCGCGACGCGGCGTTGGGAGTGCAGAATTGGACAGGACTAACGCCCTTCCGCACCAGCAAAACGGAGTTTTGAATGCGCAGCATCTTCTACATCATCGGCGTCGTCGTCGTGGTCCTTGCCATCATCAGCTTCGTCGCCTGAGACCCGCACGGTCACAGTATCTCCCCTTACCGAGGATATCCCATGAACACCGATACCCCGAAGACCCCCGGCTCGAAGACCCCCGGTACGAGCACCGATCCGTCGGCAAAGACCTCTGCAAACGACGTCAAGGCCACCGCCGCGGACGCCGCCGGGGACATCAAGTCGAAGGCGAAGGCGGAAGCCTCCAGCCTTGCCGACAAGGCCTATGACGTAGCGGATTCCAAGCTTCAGGAGGGCAAATCCGAGGCCACCTCGCGCATGGACCGGACGGCCGAGCAGATCCGCAACGCAGGGCAGGAGTTCGGCGACGACAGCTATCAGGCGCAGGCCGCCGAGTATCTCGCCTCCAACCTGACCCAGGCCGCCGACATGATCCGCGGCAAGGATCTGGGCGAGTTGGTCGACGACGTGACAGAGTTCGCGCGCCGTAACCCGGCTCTGTTCCTCGGCGGTGCTGCGCTTCTCGGCTTCGCTGCGGCACGGATGATGAAGGCGTCGGAGCGGGCCGATACCGGCTCTTCGTTCGAGCGGTCGTCCTTTGACGATAGCCGATATGACCGCCCCCAATACGGTCAGTCGTCCTCCGAGGGCGCGCCGTACAACCGGGGGCCGCTCGTGTGAGACAGGACCCGAACCCCCGCGGCCCCGCAGGGCTGGTCGGTGACGTCCTGACCCATGTGTCGAACCTGGTGCGCAAGGAATTCGACCTTGCACGCGCCGAGATGGGCGAAAACGTCAGCCAGGCCGGCGTCGCCGTAGGCCTTCTGGCCGGTGCGTTGATCGTCGCGCTGGTGGCGCTCAACGTGCTTGCAGCGGCACTAGTGGCGGCGCTGACGGAGTTGGGCCTCGCTGCAGGCTGGTCTGCACTGATCGTCGGCGGCGCGCTCGCCATCGCTGCGTTCATCATGGTCACCAAGGGCGTCAACGACCTCAAGCTTACCAATCTCGCGCCGACCCGCACGGCCAAGAACGTGCGCCGCGACACCGATGCCGTGAAGGAGTCGCTCTGATGGCCGATCGCACCCCCGACGAGATCGAACGCGAGATCGAGGCGGAGCGCGCCGCGCTGACGCGGTCGCTCGATGCGCTGCAGCGCGAGCTTTCGCCCGACGTCCTCATCGACAAGGCAACGGCGAAACTGCGCGAGCATGGCGGTTCGGTGGCCGAGACGGCTTTGCGACAGGCGCGGCAGAACCCGATGGCGATGGCCGTCACCGGGCTCGGCCTCGCGTGGCTCGCGGCCGGACCGGCAACGGGGCGACGGCGCACCCTGCGCCTGCCGCCTCCGAAGCCGTCCTCGCGTATCGCCTCGCCGGCACGTCCGGCCTCCCCTTCGGAGTATCGCGCGGGCTCGTCGCTTTCCCCGGGCTCCACAGCGGGCCGGCATCCCCCGGTCGCCCCGAGGCCGATCCCGGCCTACGACAACCGGACCTACGAGCGGGCCACCGGTTTCCGGGGCGCGGCCGATCCGATGGCCGGTTTCGACGATCGCCTCGCCCGCACCGGCGGCGACGAGACCGACCCCACAATCAAGGAGCGCATCGGCGATGCGATGGCCTCCGCAAAGGAGAGACTCATGTCCCTGAAGACCAGACTGGCCGATGCGGCCCACGACCCGAAGACCACCGCGCGCGAGTTGCGCGACTACCTCAGCGAAGGAACCGAACAGATGAGCCAGGCGACGCGCGAGCGTGTGATGGCGGCCCGTCAGGCCGCATGGGACGCGGAGAAGCGGCTGGAAGCGCATGCCCGCGACTATGCCGATGCCGGGCGCGAATTCTACGGCAGTCAGCCGCTGATCGGCGGTCTTGTCGCCTTCGGTCTGGGGGCCGCCATCGGTGCCGCCCTGCCCCGCACTCGGCAGGAAAACCACTATCTCGGCAGCTACCGCGACCGCGCGGTGGACGAGGCGGAACGCTTCTACCGGTCGGAGTCCGACAGGCTTCGCTCGGTCGCGGAGGACGCCGTCGAGGAAGCCAAGCGGCTGGCCAGCGAGACGCTCGACAACGTGGCGTCGGAGGCCAAGGGCGCGACGTCGAGGGCCGAAGGCAAGCTCGACGAAGCGACGTCCGGAGCTAGCGACATGAAGTCCGGAACAAATGATATGAAACCTGGAGCAAGCAACATTAAGTCCGGGACTGACAATACTAAGTTCGGGACCAACGATACGAAGACCGGGACTACGGGCGATAAGTTCAAGTCGGAAGGAACCGGGTCCAAGAAAGTCTGACCCGACCACCCATGATCCGAACAGGCGCGGTTCTTGCGGATCGCGCCTGTTTCGCGTCAGTGCCGGTGCCGCCGGTCCACCCGGTCCGGCCGGCCCGGAATGTCCAGGGCGCTGGCCCCGGACGGGGCCCGCGCGACGACCCTGCCCTTCGAGACGACGACCTTGCGTGTGGCTCGAAGACGCAGCGCCTCCACCGGATCGCCCGCGTCGAGCACGACCAGCGACGCGGTGCATCCCGGCTCCAGCCCGTAACCCTCAAGCCCGATAATCCGCGCGTTCGCGGCGGTGACCATCTCGAAGCACTTCGTCATTTCCGCCGGATGCGTCATCTGCGCGACATGCAGCCCCATGAAGGCCACGTCCAGCATGTCGGCAGCACCCAGCGAATACCACGGGTCGAGCACGCAATCCTGCCCCCAGCCGACCTCGACGCCCGCCGCGAGCAGTTCCTTCACCCGCGTCAGGCCACGCCGCTTGGGGAAGGTGTCGTGGCGTCCCTGGATGACGATGTTGATGAGCGGATTGGGGATCACCCCGATCTGCGCCTCCGCGATCAGCGGGATCAGCTTCGAGACATAGTAATTGTCCATGGACTGCATCGAGGTCAGATGCGACCCCGTGACCCGCCCCTGCAATCCGAGGCGGACCGCCTCCGCCGCCAGCGTCTCGATATGGCGCGACAGCGGGTCGTCCGTCTCGTCGCAGTGCATGTCGACCGGCAACCCCCGCGCCGCCGCCATCTCGCAGAGGATGCGGACCGACTCCGCGCCCGCCGCCATCGTCCGCTCGAAATGCGGGATGCCGCCGACCACATCGACGCCCATCTCCAGCGCGCGCTCGGTATTGGCCCGCGCCGTCGGGTCGCGCAGCAGACCGTCCTGCGGGAACGCCACGAGTTGCAGGTCGAGGTAGGGCGCGACAAGCCGCTTTACCTCCAGCAGCGCCTCGACGCCCAGCAACCGGTCGTCGCAGGTGTCGACGTGCGAGCGGATCGCCAGAAGCCCCATCGACACGGCCCAGTCGCAATAGGCCAGCGCCCGGTCACGCACCTCCTCCTGCGTCATCACCGCCTTCAGTTCGCCCCAGAGGCCGATGCCCTCCAGAAGCGTGCCCGAGGCGTTGACGCGGGGGAGACCGTAGCTCAGCGTCGCATCCATGTGGAAATGCGGGTCCACGAAGGGCGGCGACACCAGATCGCCCGCCGCGTCGATGACCTCGCCCGCCTCCGCCTCGAGCCGTGCCTCGACGGCGACGATCTCCGCGCCCTGGATGCCGATGTCGGCCACCCGCCCGTCGGGCAGGATGCCCCCCTTCACGATCAGATCGAACATCAACGCTCCCCGCGGTTGAACGGCACCATCAACGCCGCCGGCACCGACGCGCGGCGCGACATGACGACCAGCGCCAGAATGGACAGGACATAGGGTGCCATCAGGAACACCTGATAGGGCACGCCCGCACCCAGCGGCGTCTGCTGCAAGCGGATCTGCAAGGCGTCGAACGCCGCGAAGAGGACCGCGCCCAGCACCGTCTTGCCCGGCCGCCATGCCCCGAAGACGACGAGGGCGATGCAGATCCAGCCGCGTCCGTTCACCATCTCGAAGAAGAAGCTGTCGAACGCCGACATCGTCAGGAACGCCCCGCCCACCGCCATCAGGCCGGAGCCCATGATGACCGCCCCCATCCGCAGCCCGGTGACCGACAGCCCCTGCGCCGCCACCGCCGCCGGGTTCTCCCCCACCGCCCTGATCGCGAGGCCGAGCGGTGTGCGGTAGAGCACGAGCGCCACGGCGATGGCCGTCCCGAAGGCCGCGTAGGTCAGCGGCGTCTGCCGGAAGAGCGCAGGGCCAAGGCCGGGGATGTCCGACAGCCAGGGGATCGCATAGGAGGCGAAGGCGGCAATCTTCGGCGGCGAAGTTACCTCCGGCAGGGCGACGCGGTAGGCGAAATAGGTGGCGGAGGTCGCAAGCAGGGTGATGCCGAGGCCCACCACATGCTGCGACAGGCCGAAGGGGACGGTGAGCACGCCGTGCAGAAGACCGAACGCCATTCCCGCCAGCATCGCCACGCCCACGCCGGGCCAGAGACCGGCGCCCGAATAGACCGCCATCCAGCCGGCAAAGGCCCCCGCGACCATGATCCCCTCGATCCCGAGGTTCAGCACGCCCGCCCGCTCGCAGATCAGCTCGCCCATCGCCGCGAAGATCAGCGGCGAGGCGATGCGGATCGCGGCGGCCCAGAACCCGGTGGAGAGCAGGATGTCGACGATCTCGTTCATCCGCGCCGCACCCGCATCCGGCCCAGCCCGATCGCCAGGACCATGCCGAGCAGCGCCGCCGCCAGCACGATATCGGCGATGTAGGTCGGCACCCCCGCCGCGCGGCTCATGCTGTCGGCCCCGACGAAGACGCCCGCGACGAAGATCGCGGCGACCACCACGCCCAGCGGGTTCAGGAGCGCCAGCATCGCCACGATGATGCCGGTGTAGCCGAAGCCCGGCGAGAGATCCGTGGTGAGGTTCCCCTTGGCCCCCGCCACCTCCGAGAAGCCCGCCAGCGCCGCGAGGCCGCCCGAGAGGACCGCCGTGCGGATCAGCACCGCCGTCACCGGCATCCCGGCAAAGCGCGCGGCCTTTGCATTCAGACCCACCGCCCGCATCTCGAACCCCCAGATCGTCCGCACCTGCAGCACCCAGACCAGCCCGGCGGCTATCAGCGCCAGACCGAAGCCCCAGTGCAGGCGCAGCCCCTCGGCCATTCGCGGCAGCCGCGCCTCCGGGATCAGGGCCGCGCTCTTGGGCCAGCCAAGGCCCATCGGGTCCTTCAGCGGGCCCTCGAGCAGGTAGGAGACGAAGAGGAGCGCCACGAAGTTGAGCAGGAGCGTCGTCACCACCTCGTCCACGCCGAACCGCGTCTTGAGGAACGTCGGCACCAGCAGGGCCATCGCCCCTGCCGCCATCGCAGCCATGGCCATCGCGGGCAGCAAGGCGGCGGCGGGCCAGGCCAGCGCGCCGGTGCCCAGCACGACCGCCATGACCGCGCCGAGATAGAGCTGCGCCTCCGCCCCGATGTTCCAGAGCTTCGCGCGAAAGGCGACGGCAACGGCGAGGCCGGTAAAGATGAGCGGCGTGGCCCGGTTCAGCGTCTCGAGCAGCGCGAACTTCGAGCCCGCGGCGCCCTTCGCGATCAGGCCGACCACCTGCAAGGGCGCCGCCCCGGCGATGGCCGCGAGCAGCATCGCGAGCAGCGCCGTCCCACCCAGCGCCAGAAGCGGAAACCCGATGCGCCGGGCCAGCGAAGGGGCGGGGATCGCCTCAAGCCGCACCCCAAACCTCCATGGCGGCGAACCCCCGGCCGGCCATCCATTCGCCCAGCTCCGCAGGCGTTTTCGCCCCGCGTGCGAAGCCGGGCGACAGCCGCCCCTCCGACATGACGTGGATGACGTCCGAAAGCGCGATCACCTCGTCGAGGTCCTCCGAGATCAGCAGCACCGCCGCGCCCCGGTCCCGCGCCGCGAGCAGTTGCCCGTGCACATAGGTCAGCGCGCCGATGTCGAGGCCGCGCACGGGCTGGTTGGCGAGGATGATCTTCGGTGCGATCGCCATCACCCGACCCAGGATCAGCTTTTGCATGTTGCCCCCCGACAGCAGCCGGATCGGCGTGTCGGGGCCTAGGCAGCGCACGTCGTAGGCGGCGATGATCCGCTCCGCCGCCGCCCGCGCCGCGCGCCGGTTCAGCCAGCCGAAGCGGCTCATCGGCGGGTCGGCGTAGCGCTCGAGGATCGCATTCTCCGACAGGTCGAAATCGCCGATGGAGCCGCTGCCGTGCCGGTCCTCCGGAATGCGGCCGATCCGCGCTGCGACGGCATCGCGCGGGCTCCAGCGCACCGGCTCCCGCCCCTCGATGCGCAAAATCCCCGTCTCCGCCTCGATCAGCCCGCCCAGCAGATCGGCCAGCGCGCCCTGCCCGTTCCCAGAGACACCTGCCAGACCGACGATCTGCCCGGCCCGAAGCTGCAGCGTTACCTCGCGGAGCGTTCCCGTGCCGATGCCGTGCAGGTCGACGAGGACCGGACCGGGCTTCACCGGGCGGGGCACGGGCGCCGGTATCTCCGCCCCCACCATCAGGCGGGCCATCTCGGCGGGCGGGGTGTCCGACGTCCGGGCCTCCGCCACCACGCGGCCGTGGCGCACCACCACCACCCGGTCGGAGATCGCCTCGACCTCGTGCAGCTTGTGACTGATGAAGATGACCGACAGACCGCGCGCCACGGCCCGGCGCAGGGTGTCGAAGAGGTCCGTCGCCTCCTGCGGGGTCAGCACCGCCGTCGGCTCGTCGAGGATCAGGATGCGCGCGTCGCGGTAAAGCGCCTTCAAGATCTCGACCCGCTGCCGCTGGCCTACGGACAGGTCGGCTACGTGAGCATCCATGTCGACCCGCAGGCCGTAATCCGCCATCAACGCGGCGATGCGCTTGGCTGCCCCCCGGCGACCTGACCCGAACGCCCAGAGCGGCCGGGTGCCGAGGACGATGTTGTCGAGCACGCAGAGGCCTTCGGCCAGCGTGAAATGCTGGTGCACCATGCCGACGCCGGCCTCGATCGCCGCCCGCGGCTGGCCCGCTGGCAAGACCCGGCCAAAGAGTTCGATGCGCCCCGCGTCGGCGGTGTAGAGGCCGAAGAGGATGTTCATCAGCGTCGTCTTGCCGGCGCCGTTCTCGCCCAGGAGGGCCACGACCTCGCCCCGGCGCAGGGTGAACGAGACGCCATCGTTCGCCGCGACCGACCCGAACCGCTTGGTGATGCCCTCGAGCCGGAGGACGACCTCCTGCTCCTCGTGCCGTGCCATTCAGCGGGACACGGGCTCGCTGTCGTCGATCTCGACCGAGAAACTCCCGTCAAGAATCGCCGCCTCCCGCTCCGCCACGAGGTCCAGCGCCTCCTGCGGCACCTTCCCCTCGAACGTCCCCAGCGGCGCCAGCATGCTGCCGCCCCGGTCCATGAAGCTGTAGCGCCCGTAGTCGGTAGCCACGAACTCGCCGGCCTTTACCGCCGCGATGGCCGCATCCAGCGTCGGCGCGAAGTCCCAGAGCGCCGAGGCGACGACGGTCTCGGGGTACTCCGCCTGGGTGTCGATGACGTTGCCGATGGCCAGCACGCCGCGCTCCTTGGCCGCGTCCGACACGCCGAACCGCTCGGCATAGAGCACGTCGGCGCCGTTCTCGATCATCGCGAAGGCGGTTTCCTTGGCTTTGGGCGGGTCGAACCAGCTGCCGATGAAGCTGACCTGGAAGACCATCTCGGGCTTCATCTCGGTCACGCCCGCGATGAAGGCGTTCATCAGGCGGTTGACCTCGGGGATGGGAAAGCCGCCGACCATGCCGATGTTACCGGTCTGCGTCATCGCCCCCGCGATGATGCCCGACAGATAGGCCGCATCCTGGATGTAGTTGTCGAAGACCGCGAAGTTCGGTAGCGACGCATCCTCCTTGAACGACGAGCCCATCAGGAACGCGGTCTCGGGGTAATCGGCCGCCACCTCGCGCGCCTCCTGCTCCGCGCCGAAGACCTCTCCCACGATCAGGCCGTAGCCCTGCTCGGCGTAGTCCCGCATCACCCGCGGATAATCCGTGTTGGCGACGTTCTCGGTGTAGGCGTATTCGATCTCGCTACGCGCCACGGCGGCCTCGGCGGCAGCGTGGATGCGGCCGACCCACTGCTGCTCGACCGGCACGGTATAGATGCCCGCGACGCGCAGGACATCCTGCGCGCGGGCGGGCAGCGCGGTGAGCAGGGCAAGGGCCGCGGCGGCGGTCAGAACCTGGCGGCGGGTCGGATGGATCATGGCGGCATTCCCCTGGTTGCGCCCGCAAAACTCCGCCGCCCGGCGCATCCTGTCAAGCGCCTCGACCCGCGGATCGCCCGCGTTCGGGCGATATGCCCGGCAATCGGGCCTCCCCGTGCCATCACACAGCCGCGACCGGCGCTTTCCCCGGCGCGCGACTTGGGGCAGGAGAGACCGATGATGATGACCGACACGCCCCTGACCCGCGACCTCGTCCTGATCGGAGGTGGTCATGCCCATGCCCTCGTCCTGCGCAGATGGGGCATGGACCCGCTGCCCGGCGCGCGCCTGACGGTGGTGAACCCCGGCCCGACCGCGCCCTACACCGGCATGCTGCCGGGCCATGTCGCGGGGCATTACGCGCACGACGAGCTTGACATCGACCTCGTGCGCCTTGCCCGCTTCGCCGGCGCGCGGCTGATCGACGGGGTGGTGGCGGGCTTCGACCCGGTCGCGCGGATGCTGACCGTCCCGGGCCGGGCGCCCGTGCCGTATGACGTCGCCTCCTTCGACATCGGCATCACGACGGACATGCCCGAGATCCCCGGCTTCGAGGCCCACGCCGTGCCCGCCAAGCCACTCGGCGCCTTCGCTGTCCGCTGGCGCGCGCATCTGGCCGGCGTGAGGGCGCGCGACGTCGATCCCGCCACCGTGGTCATCGGCGGCGGCGTCGCGGGCGTCGAACTGGCGCTGGCGATGGCACATGCGCTGAACGCTGCGGGCGCGCCCGGCTCCGTTACCCTGATCGAGACGGCCGACACCCTCACCGGCACCGGCCCGCGCGCCCGCGACCGCCTGCTGCGCGCGTTGGCGGAGTTGCGAGTGACAGTGCGGACAGGCGAGCGCGTCGCCGCGGTCACCGACCGGAGCGTCTCGCTTGCCTCGGGCACGACCGTCCCGGCAGGGTTCGTCACCGGCGTCGCGGGGGCGCGGCCGCAGGCCTGGCTCGGGGCGACCGGCCTGCCGCTCGAGGCGGGCTTCGTCCGCGTCGACGAGACGCTGCGCGTCGTCGGCCACGAAGATCTCTTCGCCGCCGGCGATTGCGCCCACCTGACCCACGCGCCGCGCCCCAAGGCGGGCGTCTTTGCCGTGCGCGCGGCGCCCGTCCTGCACGACAACCTGCGCGCCGCGCTCACCGGCGGTGCGATGCGCGCCTACCAGCCGCAGAAGCGCTATCTCAAGCTCATTTCGCTGGGCGGGCGCTCCGCCCTCGCCGAGCGGGGCGGCTTGGCCCTTTCCGGTCCGCTCGTCTGGCGCTGGAAGGACCGGATCGACACCACCTTCATGCGTAAGCTCACCGACCTGCCCGCGATGCCCCGGCCAAAGGCGCCGGCGACGTTCGCCCTCGGAGGCGATACCTCCACCCAGCCGATGTGCGCCGGCTGCGGCTCCAAGGTGGCGCCCGGCGCGCTGGCGCAGGCACTCTCCGCCCTGCCGCCTTCTCGGCGCGCGGATGTCCTCTCCCGCCCCGGCGACGACGCCGCCATCCTCGAGATCGGCGGCATCCGGCAGGTGGTGACCACCGACCACCTGCGCGAGTTCACTGGCGACACGACCCTCTTTGCGCGCATCGCCATGATCCACGCGCTCGGCGACATCTGGGCCATGGGAGCCCGCCCGCAGGCGGCACTGGCACAGGTCGTGCTGCCGCGCATGTCCGAGGCGCTGCAAGCCCGCACCCTGTCGGAGATCCTCGCCGCCGCCTCCGAAATCCTGACCGCGGAGGGGGCGGAGCTCGTCGGCGGCCATTCCACCATGGGGGCCGAGATGACGCTGGGCTTCACGCTCACCGGTCTGTGCGACGGCACGCCCATCGGCCACGGCGGCGGGCGGCCGGGCGACGTGCTCCTGCTTACCCGGCCGCTGGGCACCGGCACGATCCTCGCGGCGGAGATGGCGGGTGAGGCTTCGGGACGCGACGTGGTGCGGATGCTGCACGTCATGGCCACGCCGCAGGGCGATGCCGCCGCGATCCTGTCGGGCGCGCATGCGATGACCGACGTGACCGGCTTCGGCCTCGCCGGCCACCTCGGCGCGATCTGCCGGGCCAGCGGGACGGGTGCAGACATCGACCTCTCGACGCTCCCCTTTCACGACGGCGCGCTCGATCTTGCAACACGGGGCCATCGCTCCACGCTCTTCGCCGCCAACCGGGCAGCGGCCCCGATGGAGACGCAGAGCCCCGACGATCCCCGCGTCCTGCTGCTGCACGATCCGCAGACGGCGGGGGGGCTGCTCGCCGCCGTCGAGCCGGCCGGGGCCGACGCGCTGATCGAGCGCCTCGTGATGGCCGGCCATGCCGCAGCCCGCATCGGAGCCCTGACGGACGGCGCGGCGATCAGGCTCCGCTGATTTCCAGCACCCGTGCCGCCACCCGTGCCAGATCCGCGTCCGTCAGATCATCCGCCGCCACCACGCCGATCTTCCTGCGCCCCTCGCGCCCCGTCCGCCGGTAGCGCGGATCGTAATGATGCGCGATCAGCTCCTCAGCCAAAGCGGTGAAAGCCTCCCGGTCGGCCAACTCGTGCCAAGCCGCGATGCGGTCCTTCGCCTGATAGGGGCGCAGCCGCTCGATCCGCGTGTGCAGCAGGTCGGCGTCCTCCACGAGGTCCGGGTAGGCCCGCGTCAGGAACCGCGCCCGCGCCGCCACCGGGGCCTCGACCCGCACCACCCGCGCTTGCCCCATCGCCGCCCAAAGCGACGGCGGCAGACGCACCCGGCCCACGGCGCTGCTCTCGGCTTCGAGAAAGAGCGGCCGGGCCGGATCGAGCGCCGAGATCTCCGCCGCCAGCCGCGACTCGAACATCTTCTGCGACGGCTGGCCCCCCGGCAGGGCGCCGAAGTTCGATCCGCGATGGTTCGCCAGCCCCTCGAGGTCGATCACCTGCGCCCCCGCCGCCGCCATATGGCCCAGCACATGCGTCTTGCCCATGCCGGTGCCACCGTCGACCAGAACCATGTCGAGTGCGAGGGGCGCATCGTAGAGCAGACCCGACACCAGCCGTCGATAGGCGCGGTAGCCGCCGTCCAGCACCTCGACCCGCCAGCCGATCTGGCTCAGGATCGACGCGAAGGAGCCTGAGCGCTGGCCGCCGCGCCAGCAGTACACAAGCGGCCGCCAGCCGCCGTCGCGGTCCGAGAGCGGCCCCTCGATATGGCCCGCCGAATTGCGCGCAACCAGCGCCGCGCCGATCTTGCGGGCGAGGAAGCGATCCTCTCGCAGGTAGATCGTGCCGACCCGCGCCCGCTCCGCGTCCGACAGCACGGGCAGGTTGATCGCGCCCGGAATATGGTCCTCCGCATACTCGGCGGGCGCGCGCACGTCGATGACGTCGTCGTAGGGGGCTTGGGCGAGCTGCGACAGGGTGTCGAGGGAATAGGCCATGGTCCGCGTCTTCGGCCCTCCGGGCTGGTTTGACAAGGCTGCGGTCCCGGCCGCAAATCGGCGGCGAAGGGGGCGACCATGGCCGGCATCTCGCGGAATACCGCCATCGGCGGCATCGACCTCGGCGGCACCAAGATCGAGGCGCGCCTGTTCGACGCGGGCGGCACGCAGCTCGCCGCGCGGCGCTTCGCCACGCCGA
>JBBQDX010000058.1:0-18676 GCA_038320125.1 Rhodobacterales bacterium
AGAAGGTCGTCCAGGACCGCCCCCTGCCCCACCACGCGCGCGAGCCGCGCCCGCGGCACCGGCCCCGCGCTGGCAAACAGCACCGCCTCGATCCGCGCCAGCCACTCCCGCCACCGCGCCTCGGGCGAAAGATGCGCGAGCTCCCGGTCTATCCCGGCGGCGGCGTCCTGCCGGGCCATGCTCTGGCAGGCCGCTGAATCAGCCATCGGGAGGGAACGGTTTTCCTCTCTGCGGCTCAGGGGTGTTGGGATTCTGGAGGCTGCCCATGCGTGTAGCTCCACCACTCGCCGTTCTTCCTCCTCAAGCCGCGCGCAACCGGGGCAGCCGAACGAGGTTGTTTGCAGCCATCGTCAGGGCGAAGCACGATCGCACCCTTTTCGACGCCGCGATAGACGGTTTGCGCCATGCTGCCGATGCTCTTGGCCCAGCAGAAAGCCTCCTCGATCCGTTTGCGGTGTTTCAGGGACAGGGCGTAACCTTCTTGGCGAGTGATGCGGGCATCGATAGCAAAGTGGCAAGCCTTCCGGGCGACATGCGGGGTCACGCAAGCTTGCCGCAAGTCGGCGACAAAGTCAGCGCTGTCGAAGCCCTGGTCCGCCTCTAATGTTAGTCTTCGTGTTGATCCCCCGGGAAATGCCGGTGGATCATATCCTGGGCGGCGCGCCGCTCGGAATGGCCATCGGCCTGGATCAGGTCACCCGGAACAATCAGCCCCGAACGGTTCGCTATAAGCGCATGCCCGATGAAACAGAGCATCGCGCCGGTGCCGGGGGACTTCCTTTAGAGCCGGGCGTCCGGATCGGTAATCGATGACTACATGGCAGTGGAACGCTTCTCGCCCTTGAAGTCGATCTGGGCATTGCGGTTCTTGCGGGTGGGGCGGGGGATCGGGTCGGCCTCGGATTCGGATTGGGTGGGATTGGCGCGGGTGGGGACATCAGGACCGGGCAGATCACCCGGTCCGTCGTCATCGGGCGGGGTCGCCTCGGCTTTCGACTGGAAGTTCTTCATGGAAGCCCATGCTTTTGCCAGAGCGCCGTCGACCGAGAAGTGGTCGTCCGACAAGAGCGGCGCGATCTCACGATGCGCGAGGATCGCGGCTATCACGCGTGCCATCTCTCGTCAGTAGACGGTCGCGGTTCTTGGTTAAGACCGTCGGGCTTTGGACCGCATCGTCGATCCCGCGGCCTGCGAACCGGTGGAAAAGCAGGCAATACTGCATCTGCTCCTCAGCTGCCACTCGGAACGAACCGAAAACAGGATCTGGATCAAGCTGGCCCGGATCAGCCGCTCCGGCGCGATCAAGGGGCGGCCGAAATCGGTGCGGAGCGCCTCGAAACTCTGGATCGAGGTTGGCCGGGGAATCATTCACCACCCGCTGGATCTTGCGGAGCGGGTGTTGGACGGGAGTCCGATCTTCAAGATCGACATAGCTGAACAGCGATCCGCTCCTCCCATCCGATTCGCGGATCATGAACCCCGCCGCTCTCGTGCCGACGGCGACGCATGTCTCTCAAACCGCATCGAGGAAGAACTGACTCAGCGGCCTGCCAGATGGAGTATGAACCTCGAACGTCCAGCTATAAAACGCCAGTCGTCGAAATTGCCAGACGTTCTCCCCGCACTTTGGCGCCTGTTCAGGCAAAGACGCGAACCGGATTGTCGACGAGCAGCGTTCCCGCGAATTCCCGGCAGATACCATTCCGGACCAGACGCGGAAGGAAGTGGCGCGGAACATAAGCGTAGCCGTTGCCGCCGTGTCGCGTGCGCATCATCTTGATGAAGACGTCCTGACTGAGGAGGATCTGCGCCCCGAAGCCGGCATCGACAAGGTTCGCAATCCCCTTGGCGGCATCGTCGTCGCTCGGGCATTGGACCTGCTGATCGGCATAGAAGAAATCCATTCCGATCATGTCGTATTCAATGAAGGCCCCCCGTCGCGCGAGGCTCGTCTGGTAGGCCCTGTCCCCGTGGCTGGGGTTCATGTGGCAGAGAACGACGCGCGCCGGATCGACGCCTTCGGCCTCGACGACGTCCAGCACATCGTGCGCCACCCGGAACCAACCGGGAAGATGCACCATCAGCGGCAGCCCCGTGCGCACCTGCGCACGGGCGGCGCCGCGCAGGGATTTGAGCTCGGCCGGCGTGAAGTCCGATGAGACGCCGATTTCCCCGATCAGCCCGATGCGGACGCCGTCGAGACCGTCCGTCGCCTCGGCCACGATCTGATCGGCGATCTGTTCGACCGACATGGCGGCGAACTCCAGGGGATGCGATCCTTCCAGGTAGTATCCGGAGCCCATGACGATATTGAGGCCGGTTGCACGGGAAATGCGGACGAGCGCCGCGGGATCGCGGCCGATGCCCCGGCAAGTCGGATCGACGACGGTGCGCCCGCCTTCGACCGTAAATAGCCGCAGGTCGGCCACGGCATCCTCCTCGTCGTCGAGAGCCAGATTGGCCTTGCAGACGAAGGGATCCTGCCGCAGCTCCCACAGGATGTCCGGGCTGAGCGGCGCTTCGGCCAGATGCATCCGGTCGGGTTCGGGCTCGTGCCACCAGCACGAGCAGTCGTTGAGGATGTGCTCATGCATGAGCGTCATGCCGAGTGCATCGAGCGCAACCGGTCCCGTGACCGTCATGACCTGCCCGGATCCGGTACAGCCTTGCGACAGTTCGCTCATGCTTTCCTCCGTCCCGGTCGCAGCCGCACCGCGAAGATCCGGGTGTTGAGCCAGATGGCGATCAGAATGATCGCACCCGTCACGATCTGCGTGAAGAACGGGGAAATGTGCAGAAGGATGAGGCCGTTGCCGATGACCGCGATCGTGAGCGCCCCGAGCGTCGTGCCGATGATCGTGCCCTGCCCGCCCATCAGGGAGGTGCCGCCCAGGACCACGGCGGCGATCACCTGCAACTCGAACCCGACCGCCGCGTTCGACGATCCCGAGCCGAGCCGCGCCGCGATCATCAGGCCCGCGAGTGCCGAGGCCGCGCCCGCCACGCCGTAGACCGAAGCGGTGGTCCACCGCGCCGGCATGCCCACGCGCCGCGCCGCCTCCGGGTTGGACCCGACAGCGACGACCCGCCGCCCGTAGATCGTCGCCTGGAACACGAGGTAGCCGAGCACCACGATCGCCACCGCGATCAGCACGGGCACCGGCACGCCTGCCAATGTGCCGCGCCCGATGAAGTAGAAGCCCGGCAGTGGCGGAACCGGCACGGAATAGCCCTCCGTCAGCCACAAGGCGACGCCCCGCAGGATCGACAGGCCGGCAAGCGTCACGATGAAGGCCGGGATACCCTGATACGCCACGAACCAACCCTGCACGAGGCCGATCAGGGTGCCGAAGGCCAGCATCCCGATCACCACCGGAATCCACGGCCAGCCACCGGCCAGCAGGATCGCGCAAACCGCGTTGACCAGCCCCACCTGACTGCCGACCGACAGATCGATCCCGGCAGTGACGATCACGAATGTCATCGCCACCGCCACGACGAGAATCGGCGCTGCCTGACGCAGCACGTTGAGGGCATTGCCCATCGTCAGGAAATTCTCGCTGCCGACGGAAAATACGATCAGACAAGCGACGAAGAAGGCGAGGATCGACAGGACCTGCGCATTTTCGGCCAGCTTGTCCGTCCAGCCGGAACCCTGCCCGCGCTCGGTATAGCTCATGACACGGCCTTTCCTGCCACTGTCTCCCCGACGATCAGGTGGACGAGGCCCTCCAGATCGGTGTCGTCCACGGCGCGTTCGGCCACCTTCGTCCCCTCGTACATCACCGCGATGCGGTCGCAGACCCGGAACAGGTCCTGCAGTCGGTGCGTGATCAGGATCACGGAAACTCCCGTTGCCTTCACCCGGTTGATCAGGGCCAGGACGGCCTCCACTTCCGCCACAGCCAGCGCGCTCGTCGGCTCGTCCATGATCAGGACGCGCGGGCCGAAGGCGGCGGCACGGGCGATCGCGATGGACTGGCGCTGCCCGCCCGACAACTGCGCCGTCTTGGCGGTCAGGCGGGGAATCCGGATCTGCAGGGTGTCGAGCATCTCGCGCCCCTCCCGCAGCATCCGCCGTCGGTCGAGGAACAGCCCGCGTGACGGCTCCCGTCCCAGAAACAGGTTTCCCGCCACGTCGATATGATCGCAGAGGCTCAGGTCCTGAAACACCATCTCGATCCCGGCCGCCCGTGCGTCGCCCGGTCCCGTGAACCGCACCGGCCTGCCGTCCATCTCGATGGTCCCGCCATCCGCGATGTAAGTCCCGGAGATGATCTTGGTCAGGGTCGATTTGCCCGCCGCGTTGTCGCCCACAAGGCCCAGACACTCGCCCGGCCACAGGTCGAGATCGACGCCGCGCAGGGCCTCGACCGATCCGAAGCTCTTGACGATCCCGCGCAGGCGGATGCGGGGGACGGTCCCGTCCGCAACGATGGCCGTCTCACTCATGGACACTCCTCCCACGTGATCCTTCCCGCCCCCGCCAACCTGCGGGAGCGGGAAATCCGTCACTCGAACATCGACCGGAACTCGTCCACGTTGTCCGGCGTGACGATCGTGATCGGCACCCCGATCTGCGCCTCGACATCACCACCGCTCGTCGCCGTCGCGAGCGCCTGGACCGCAGCCTCACCCATGCCGTAAGGGCTCTGCTGCACGACGGCCTTGACGTAGCCCGCATCGATCCCGGCGATAGCCTGCGCCGTCAGGTCCCACCCGAACACCGCGATCTCGCCCTGCTTGCCCTGGCTCTCCACCGCCGCGATGGCCCCCAGTAGGGCCGGCTCCCCGGTGGCATAAATTGCATCCAGCGAAGGGTTCGCGGTGATCAGGTTCTCGCCGGCCGTGAGCGCGCTGTCCTGGACGTTCTGGCCATCCACCACGCCGACGGTCGTGATTCCGTCCACGCCGTCGATCGCGGCCTCGAACCCGTCCTGGCGGACATTCTGGATGAACGAGTTCAGCGCCCCGACGATGCCGATCTCGACCGCACCCTCCTGTTCCCCGGCCCATGCGACGAAGTCCGCGCCGATCATGCCGCCGGCTTCCGCATTGTCCACGCCGACCTGCGCGATCTGCGGTCCCTCGGGCAGGATCGCGTCCACCGCGACCACCGGAATGCCTGCCGCATCGGCCTGTTCCACGGCGGCCATTATGCCGTTGACGTCAATGGCGACCACGATCAGGCCGTCCACCCCTTCGGTGATGTAGGTCTCGATGGCACTGTTCTGTGCGGCGGGGTCATTATTGGCGTTGAAGATCAGCAATTCCGCGCCCGCGGCATCCGCGGCAGCCTGCGCGCCCGCATTCATCTGGTTGAAGAACAGGGCCTGCTGGTTGATCTGCATGAGCGCGAAAGTCTTCGCGTCCTGCGCCAAGGCCCCATCCGCAGCAATGATGGTCGATGCTGCCAGTGCGGCTGCCATGATCCGATGTGTCATGTTTTCTCTCCTGCTGGACCCGCTGCGGCATCGCATCCGGGTCTTGTTGAGACGGGCCCGTCGTCCCCTCGCGCGCGCCCGCCCTTGCACGCCGGGGTCATCCTGCGGTCTCCTCGATCCCCTGTCAAAATACCTCGTTCCGCGCGGGGCAGGAACTCGACGTTCCGGCCCGTGTGACGGAAATCGACGCGGCGCGGACCGCGATCCGGGCAGCGTCGGACAGCGACGCCCCCCGAAGCAATTCCGCGGCAAGATACCCGACTGCGACGTCACCCGCTCCCGATGTATCGAGGGGCGTCGCGCGGGGAGCCGGAACCGCCCTCACCACCCCCCCTTCCGCGACGAGCGCACCGGCGGCCCCGAGCGTCAGCATCACGGCGGGCCCGCGTTCGGCGATCGCCAGCGCCGCCGCCGCCCCTGAAAGGTCGGTAAGCGCATGTATCTCGGGCGCATTGCAGACGACCACGTCCGCCTCGGCAATCGCTCCGGCCATGTCCCAGACGATCGGGGCCGTGTTCAGCACCACGCGCGCGCCGATCGACCTGGCATGACGGCAGGCGGCGAGTGTCGTGGCCTGCGCCAGATTGCCTTGGAGGATCAGGACATCGCCCGATGCGATCCCCTCGAGCAAGCCTTCCAGCTCATCCTCGCCGATTGCGCGGGCGCAGTCGGCCGAAGACGCAATCATGTTCTCGCCTCCGGCCCCGACCCAGATCGTCGAGACGTCCGTCGCCACCGCGCAGGCCCGCCAGCGGACCGCGAACCGGCCCCCGACCGCCGCGCGCAAGAATGCACCGTCGGCGTCCTGGCCGACCGGGGCGCAGAGCACCACATCCGCGCCCGCCCGCGCCGCCGCATGGGCTTGGTTCAGGCCCTTGCCCCCCGCCCCCCGGATCAGGCGGTCGGCCAGAACCGTCTCGCCCGCCCGCGGCCAGGCCGCGAGCATCAACGTCAGGTCCACCGTCGCATTGCCGAGGACGAAGCCCCGGCTCATTGCCGCGCCCGCTCCACCGCCACCATGAAGTCCCTCACCCGAGCGGGCTCGACCTCGTTCCACCAGTTTCCGTCGACTTTCAGCGACGAGGCCACGATCACCGCGTCGGCATGTGCAAGGATCGCGGCGACGTTGTCTTTGGTCACTCCGCTGCCGACCATCACCGGCAGGGCCGAGGCTTCGGCAAACAGTTCCAGTTCCTCGGCCTGCACCGCATTTCCGGTGCGCTGTCCCGTGACGATGATGGCGTCCGCGTCGAAGAACTCCACATCGCGCGCCATCTCCTCCAGCGGGCGATCCGCGACGATGGCATGGGCGCCGTGCTTGACGTGCACGTCTGCGAAGACCTTCACGTCGCGCGCGCCGATCCACGACCGATAACGTGTCGCTGCCCCCGCCCTGCCTTCCATGAATCCCTCGTTGGCGACATAGGCGTTCGCCCACTGGTTCACGCGGATGAAGTCCGCTCCCGCCGCCTTGGCGCCGGCCAGTGCCGGGATCGGCGCATTCGCCAGCACGTTGATACCCACCGGCCCGTCGACGGCCGCGCGGACCCGGTCGGTCATCACCGCCATCACCGCCGCCGTCTCGGGCCCGATCTCGTCCGGTTTGGCGAAAGGAATGTCGCCGTGATTCTCCACGATCAGGCCGTCCACCCCATTCTCGCGGTAGCGGCGCGCCTCGGCGACGGCATGGTCGTAGATTTCGCCGACGGGCATTCCGTCGTAGCGCGACGAACCGGGCAGCGGCAGGGCGTGGATGACGCCGATCACCGCCTTGCCACGACCAAACAGGTCGAGGATCGCATCGGGTTTCGGCAGGTAGACAGATGGCGCTCTCGGCAAGGCTCTACTCCTCGGTGGACGATACTGAGACGGTACGACGCGGTCGCATCCCCGCGCGGGCGACGAGATCCTCGATCGTCGGCCGCATTTCCTGCGCGCCGAGCCGACTGGCGACGAGGCCTGCCGCTATGCACGCGAACGGGAGAGCCTCTGCCGGCGTGACGTCATTCAGCCACAGCGCCAGGACCGTCCCGACGAGGGCATCCGGAGCACCGGTCTCGTCGAGCGGCGCCTCCGGGGCACCCGAACACCGCGTAACAAGTCCGTCAGCGTCGATGAGGACAGCGCCGTCACGCCCAAGAGAAACGATCACCGCCATTGGCCTCGGCCCCTCGGCCCCGGCCCGCGCGGTCAGCCAGGTGATCGCCCCCTCGGCGTCGAAAGGACAACCCGGGATCAGGCCGAGCGTCTCCGGCTGGAGCACCAGCAGATCGAACTCTGCGAACATCTCCTCCGCATGACCCTCAAGCCATTCGGCAGACAGGCCCGTCGTATGCATCGAGGTTCGGAACCCGGCGGCACGCGCGGCGCGAACCTGAGGGATCTGTGACGGCACCTGAAATCCTTCCAGATGAAGGCACCATGTCAGCCCCGCCGTATCGGCTTGCTCGATGAAACGCTCCAGATCGACTTCGCCCACGCTGATCGGTTCGGCCACGATGCTGCGCCGACCGTCGCCCGTCACCATGACCAGCGCGCGGGCCAGTCGCCCCTTTCGCCGAGCCGGCGCCGTCAGGATCCGCACCCGGCGCGAGGCAAGCTCCGCGATGGCCCAGTCGCTGTCGACGTCGTTGCCCACGGCCGTCAGCAACGAGCAGGTGACGGCGCAGTCCCCACCGATGCCCGCCGCGATGGCGGCGACGTTGGCTGCGGGGCCGCCCACGGCCTTGAAGATCTTCGACGCCATCACCCGGTCGTTCGATTTCGGCAAGCGGTCCAGCTGCGAGATGTAATCGACGCTGACATGGCCAACGGTGGTCAGGCGCGGACCCGTTCCGCCCGAACCTGCGACATCGCCAGATGCCCGGCGACGCGCGTTGAGCGAGCGGGCGATCTCGGCCGGACGGTAGTCCAGAGCCACGACCGCATCCGCCACCCGCCGCCCCGTCGCTTCGGCCACCCGGACATGGCCGTTCAGGAAGTTGGAGACGGTGCTCTTGGCGACGCCCGCATGCCGCGCGACGTCTGCAATGGTGGCCGCACCCGGTCCACTGCTCGCCCGGGCGCCCAACTCAGACCGCTCGCGCGGCACGAAGGAGCGCCATGCGGCGCCGATACGCGTCGGTCATGCCCGCCTCGTCATCCGCAACGATGCCCGCATCTCCGTCCATGGTCGGAAGCTCTTCCGCATGCCAGCAGGCGGAGCGATGCGGGCCCGACGCCCAAGCATCCGGTGGCGGCCGGCGCTCGATGCAGATCTCGGTGGCCTGCGGACAGCGCGACGCGAACGGGCATCCCGGGATCCGCGCGAACGGGCTCGGCGGCTCTCCCCTGACCTCCGCCGCCCGCGTCCGCCGGGTCATGCCCAGACTTGGCGTCGCCACCTGGAGCATCCGGGTGTAGGGATGGCGCGGATCGCCGAACACGGCCTCCGCCGGCCCGGATTCCACCAGCGTCCCCGCATAGAGGACCCCCACATCCGAGGCGAAATGCCGGACCACGCCCATGTCGTGCGAAATGAACAGGAACGACATGCCCATCCGGTCGCGCAACTCCTCGAGCAGATTCAGGACCTGCGCCTGGATCGACACGTCCAGCGCCGAGACCGGTTCGTCGCAGACGATGAGATCCGGCTCCACCGCCAGCGCACGGGCGATGGCGACCCGTTGCCGCTGTCCGCCCGAGAACTCGTGCGGGAAGCGGCTGCCGTGATGGGAGGCAAGCCCGACCATCTCGAGAAGCTCATCCACCCGCAGGTCCACCTCCGCACCCGTCCGCAGGCGGTGCAGGCGGATCGGCTCGGCGATGGCGCGACCGATCCGCACCCGCGGGTCGAGCGAACTGAACGGATCCTGGAAGATGATCTGCATCCGGCGCCGCATCCGTTTCAGGCCCGCCACATCCAGCTCCCGCAAGTCCGTTCCATCGAACCGGACCGAACCGCTGTCCGCCTCGACCAGGCGCAGGATGGCGCGACCGATCGTCGACTTGCCCGACCCGCTCTCGCCGATCAGGCCGAAGGTCCCGCCCCGCGCGATCCCGAAGCTCACGCCGTCCACCACCGTGGCGCGCGGAGCGGTCCCGAACAAACGCCCCTTGCCCGGATAGCTCTTGGTCAGTCCCGCGACCTCGAGCAGGTTCGTTGGACTCATGTCGCCATCTCCTCGAGGGGCGCGCGCCAGCAGGCGACAACGTGTTCGGGAGCGATCCGCACGAGCGGCGGCGCGGCCTCCCGGCAACGGGCTACCGCGAAGGGGCAACGCGGCGCGAAGCGGCACCCCTCGGGCATGGAGTCCGGCGACGGCACTTGACCCTCGATGGAGGCGAGACGCCTGCCCCGGTCCGACAGCCGCGGCATCGCCGCGAACAGCGCCAGCGTGTACGGATGCTGCGGGTTCCCGAAGATCTCGTCGCGGCTGCCCTGCTCGACGATCCGCCCGGCATAGATCACCGCGATCCGGTCCGCGATCTCGGACACGATGGCGAGGTTGTGCGTGATGAAGAGCACGGCAGTCCCGAGATCGGTGCGCAGCTCGTCGATCAGCCGCAGCATCTGGTTCTGGATCGTCACGTCGAGCGCGGTCGTCGGCTCGTCCGCAATCAGGAGCGCCGGACGGCAGACCAGCGCCATCGCGATCATCACGCGCTGTCGCATGCCCCCCGAGAGCTGATGCGGGTACATTGCGAACCGTGCCTCGGGCGCCGGGATGTGGACCCGCCGCAGCATCTCGACCGCAACCTCCCAGGCTTCCCGCGCCCCCATACCGCGGTGCCGAATCAGCGGCTCCGTGATCTGGTCGCCGAGCGGCATCACCGGGTTGAGGGACGTCATGGGCTCCTGAAAGACCATCGCCATCTCATTGCCACGCAGGTCGGCACGTTCCCGTTCGGGCATGACGGAAAGGTCGCGGCCCCGGAACATCATCGCGTCGGCCGTCACCTGCGCCGCGCGGGGCAGCAGGTCCATCACCGACAGGGCCGTGACGCTCTTGCCCGAGCCGGATTCGCCCACGATGCAAAGCAGTTCGCCCTCCGCGACCTCGAGGTCGATCCCGTCCAGCACCGGCGTCCGTCCAAATCCCGCGCGCAGCCCCGTGATCAGCAGCACAGGTGGCGCGCGGCCCTCCGCGGCAGTCGAGGATCCGGTCTCATGCACGTCGCGATTAATCCGTTGACAAGAAGCGCTGTCATTCGAATATTCGATTGATTGAACCGGTTCAATAAATATCGGGATGGATCGTCGTAGAGCGATCCGGTCAACGCACACGGGGGGCCGAGCCGAGCGTGAGGGAATTCCTGCTTCTCAGAGTGCTGAGCCTCGTGCCCGTGCTGTTCGGCACGTCGCTCGTCGTGTTCTTCCTCGCGCGGCTGATCCCGGGCGATCCGGTCGTGGCCCTGCTGGGGATGGAGGCGACGCCGGAAGCTATCGCTGCCTTGCGGGCCCGCTTCGCGCTCGACAGCGCCCTGCCCGTCCAATACGTGACCTGGCTCGGGAACATCCTCGCCGGCGATTTCGGCCGCTCGATCCAGACCGGACGCCCGGTCCTGCCGCTTTTGCTCGGCGCTTTCCTGCCGACCCTCTGGCTGTCGCTGGCGGCGACTGCGGTCTCGCTCGCCATCGCCCTGCCTGCCGGCGTGGTGGCCGCCACCCGCCGCGACACCGCCGCCGATTATGGCGCGTCCTTCATCGCCCTCTGCGGCCTCTCGATGCCCAGCTTCTGGCTCGGCGTCCTGCTGATCCTGACGTTCTCGATCCACCTGCCGATCTTGCCCGCCTCGGGCTACGTGGCGCCCGGTGAAGATCCGCTGGCTTTCGCGCGCCATCTCGTCCTGCCGGCGATCACGCTGGGCACCGCGCTCGCGGCGGCGGTCATGCGCATGACCCGGTCCACGATGCTCGAGGTGCTCGATGCCGATTTCGTCCGCACCGCCCGGGCCAAGGGTCTGCGTCGGCGCACGATCGTCTGGAGGCACGCTTTCGGCAATGCGCAGATCCCCATCGTCACCCTGCTCGGCGTCCAATTTGGGCAGCTTCTTGGCGGCGTCGTCATCACCGAGACGGTGTTCTCCTGGCCCGGCATCGGCAAGCTCACCGTCGATGCGATCTTCGCCCGCGACTACCCGGTGGTGCAGGGCGCAGTGCTGCTGACGGCGACGTTGTTCGTGCTCATCAACCTCGCCACCGATTTCGTCTACACGCTCATCGATCCCCGGTTGCGCCTGACGTGATCGCCTCGACCTCCCCCTCCATGCGCCTGCCCGCGCTCGTCTCGAACCGCCGCGCGGTGTTCGGTCTCGTCCTCGTGGGCCTTGCCGTGTTCGGCGCGATCCTTGCCCCGTTTCTTACGCCCTACACGCCAGACACGCCTGACTTCGCGGCCCTGCTTACGCCACCGTCGGCCGCGCATCCCCTTGGCACCGACGATCTCGGGCGCGATCTGCTCACCCGCATTCTCTACGGAGCGCGCGTCTCGCTTTCGGTCGGGCTTTTCAGCGTTCTCTCCGCGCTTGCCGTCGGTGCTCTCCTCGGCAGCATGGCGGGCTATGCCGGTGGCTGGGCCGACGCCGTGATCATGCGCGCGATGGATGTCATCTTCGCCTTCCCCAGCATCCTTCTCGCCCTGGCGATCACAGCCGTCCTCGGACCCAGTCTCGGCAACGCGATCCTCGCCATCGCGGTGGTGAACCTTCCGGTCTTCGCCCGCATCGCCCGCGCACAGACGCTCGTGGTGCGCGGGCTCGACTACGTCGAGGCCAAGCGCGCCATGGGATTCGGACCGGCGAATATCCTGATCCGCACCATCCTGCCCAATATCGCCGCCCCGCTGATCGTCCAGGGTTCGCTCCTGTTCGCCATGGCGATCATCACCGAAAGCTACCTGTCGTTCCTCGGCCTCGGCGCGCAGCCGCCAACCGCCACCTGGGGCAACATGCTGCGCAACTCCATCGCCTTCCTCGACCTCGCGCCGTGGATGGCATGGTTCTCGGGCGCCGCGATCTTCGTGACCGTGCTGGGCTTCAACCTGCTCGGCGACGCCCTGCGCGACCTCTTCGATCCCCGAAACACCTGACCCAAGGGAAATTCCATGCCCAAGATCGCACGACGCACCTTCCTCGCCTCGGCCTCGGCCGCCGCCCTACTCGCCCAGGGTGCCTGGCTCCCGGCCTTCGCGCAGGCCGATGGCACCCTTTCGGTCGCCGTGGTCTCCGACCCGGTGACGCTCGATCCAGCCCTTATGGCCTCGTTCTTCGAGATCGCGGTCCAGTACAACATCCACGAGCCGTTGGTCCACGTCACGCCCGAACTCGTCGCCGAACCCGGCCTCGCCTCCTTCGAGACGCCCGACGAGACCACTTACGTGTTCACCCTGCGCGACGGGCTGACCTTCCACGATGGCACCCCCCTCGACGCGGAGGCGGTAAAGGCGAACTTCGACCGGATGATGGACCCCGCCACCGGGTCCCCGCGGGCCAGCGACCTTGCCCCTGTCACCTCGGTCGAAGTGACCGGCGCGCTCGAGGTCACGATCACGCTCGACGCGCCCTACGCCCCCTTCCTACAGGTGCTGTCCAACCGCGCCGGCATGATGGTCTCGCCCACGGCCGTCGCCGAGATGGGCGCCGACTTCGCCACTAAGGCCGTCGGCGCGGGTCCCTACCGCGTCGTGAGTTGGACCAAGAACGCCGAACTCGTCCTCGAGGCATTCCCCGAGTACTGGCGCGGCGCGCCGGCCATCGGCAGGGTCGTGTTCCGCCCGATCTCCGACGAGACCGTCCGACTGACCAACCTGCGCTCAGGCACGATCGGCCTGGCCGACGGCATTCCGCCGCAGAGCGTGGGCCAGATGGCCGGAACCGACGGCATCACCCTCAAGCGGAGCCCCGGTCTCGGGTTCAGCGCCTTCTCCTTCAACACGACGGCCGCCCCGTTCGACGACCCTGCCGTGCGCCGCGCCTTCTCGATGGCGACCGATCCCGCGACCATCGTGCAGGCGGCCTACTTCGGCGCCGCCGCCGCCTCCTTCGGTCCCATCCCACCTTCGATGGAGGCGTTCTACGACCCGGATCTGTCCGCGCCGCGCGGCGACCCCGATGGCGCCCGCGCCCTTCTGGAGGAAGCGGGTGTCACGATGCCCGTCGCGGTCGCGATCACCGTCACGAACTCCCCCATCTACGTGCGGACCGCCGAGATCCTGCAGGCGCAGGCGAGCGCGGCGGGCTTCGAGGTCACCATCAACCAGATCGACGCGACCAGCCTCATCACGGTTCTGCGCGATCGCAGCTTCGATCTGTGCATGTCACCCTGGTCCGGCCGCACCGACCCGGATGGCAACATGTTCAACTACTTCACCCTCGATGGCCCGAACAACTTCGCCGGCTGGAAGAATCCGGAGACCGACGACCTCCTGAAGCAGGCCCGCGCGGAGACTGACACCGCCGAGCGCGCGGATCTCTACCGTCAGGCTCAACGCATCATCGCAGACGAGGCGCCGATGCTGTTTCTCGCGTTTCCCGAGACGTTGCAGGCATCGGTGACCGGTCTCGACTGGACGCAGTGGCCCGACGGCGCGCTCAAACTGCAATTCGCGTCCTTCACGCAGTGACACGTCCGGTCCGCAAGGGTCGGGACGACTGACGGAAACGGGAGACGATGATGAAGAAGATACTGCTCGTTGGCGAGAGCTGGGTCAGTTCCGCGACCCATTACAAAGGCTTCGATCAATTTGGATCGGTCACCTTCCATACGGGTGCCGACCCCCTCGTCGCCGCACTGAAAGGCTCCGAATTCGACATCACCTGGATGAAGGCGCATGAGACGGCGGAGGGCTTTCCGTTCGAGATGGACGGCCTCGCCGGATACGACGCGATCGTACTGTCGGATATCGGCGCCAATACCCTCCTGCTGCCGCAGCGCGTCTGGCTGCATTCGCAGACTGCACCGAACCGGCTCAAGCTGATCCGGGACTTCGTGGCGCAGGGCGGCGGCTTGATGATGGCCGGCGGCTATTTCAGCTTCCAGGGCATCGATGGCCGTGCCCGCTGGCGTCGCACTGCCGTGGAAGAGGCGCTGCCCGTGACCTGCCTGCCCTACGACGACCGGGTCGAGATACCGGAAGGGTTCACGGCGCAGATCGAGCGGCCCGACCATCCGATCCTTGCGGGCCTCGGCTCCGACTGGCCCCCGATCCTCGGCATCAACGAGGTCGAGGCGAAGCGCGATGCCGAGGTCATTGCCCGCCTTCCCGACGATCAGGGCGGGCATCCGTTGCTGGTCCTCGGCCGTCACGGCAAGGGCCGCACGCTCGCCTGGACCAGCGATATCGGGCCGCACTGGTTGCCGACGGCATTCTGCGAATGGGAAGGCTACGGGACGCTCTGGCGCAATGCGCTCGGATGGCTGACCGATGGCGCTTGAAATAAACGATCCCGAGATCGTTGCCGAGGTGCGCGCGGTCTTCGACCGGTACGAAGCGGCGCTCCAGGCCAACGACATCCCCGTGCTCGAGCGCCTGTTCCTCGATGCGCCGACCACGACACGCTACGGCGTCGGCGAAAACCTCTACGGCTGGCTGGAAATCTCCGCCTTCCGCCGGAGCGGCAAACTGGGAGCCTTTCGACGCGATCTGCGACGCACGATCGTCACGACCTACGGACAGGACTTCGCGACCGCGAATACCGAATACCAGCGCGAGAACGAAGCCCTGCCAGGGCGCGAGACGAAGGTGCTCGTCCGAACGGACGAAGGTTGGCGCATCGTCTCGGCACACGCGAGCCTCATCGGCACGACGGTCTGAGGCGCGTCGCAACGGGTGAATTGGGAGGCGACGAGAGACACCGGGATCACACGAGGCCCGGTCGATCTGCCGCCCTCGTGTCCACCGCTATGGCGGCGATATCACATCCCTTCGCGACGCTCACGGCGCTCGACATCCTCCGCGCAGGAGGGAACGCCGTCGAGGCGGCCGTCGATGCCATCGTGCTTCGGGGTTTGGTCGGCCCGCGCATGACCGGGCTCGGCGGTGACGGCTTCGTTATGCACAGCGCCAGCGTCACCGCGCCGCAAAGTCTCACGGATCGGGGTATGCGTCGGCGAATGCCGATCTTCCCCCGCCGGCCGCGAAGGGTGCGACCATCGAGGACATGTCGGCCAATGCGTTCACGGTGCTGTAGGCGGTCGGAGCCCGGGGACACATGTCGGAGCATTACGGACGCATCGGCCTTGACCGCAGCCTCGCACCGCCGATTGCCGCGGCCGAGGGCGGCTTTGTCGTCACGCCGAGGGTTGCCCCGGACTGGAATGCCTATGCCGACCGTCTTCGCCGTCACGCGCCAGCTGCGCAGCAATACCTCCCCGGTGGACAGGCCCCGAAAGCCGGTCAGCACCACGCGAATCCGGCCCTCGCCCGGACGCTTCGTGCAATAGCAAGGGACGGCGGGTCGGCGTTCCACGAAGGTGCGATCGCGGCTGATATCGCTGCCACGATCGCAGCGGAAGGAGGGACGCTTTCTGAAAGCGACCCCGCAGGCTATCGTCCGGAGGATTCCACGCCGATCGTGGCCGCCCACCGGGACCGGACGCTTGTGGAATGCCCGCCGAATGGTCAGGATCTGGCGGCCTTGATGCTTGCGCGAATGATCGAGACCTTCGACGTCGCCGAAATGGGGGAAGCCGACCGCATCGATCTGCTCGCAGAAGCGGCGAAAGCCGGCTTTCGTCCGCGCAATCTCATCGTGGCAGACCCCGCCTCCATGCGCGTCTGCGTGAAAAAGACACTGTCGGATCGCGCGATCCGGGCCATGCGAGACGGCGTCGCGATGGACAGGGCAGGAGAACCGGCGGAAGTGGACATACCCCTTCATCCCGACACCGCCTACCTCGCGGTCGTCGATGCTGACGGCAACGCGGTCTCGCTGATCAATTCCAACTTCCCCGCATCCGGAGATCTCCTTCAGAGCCGCGGTGAGGGTTTCTTGCTCGTTGACGGCAATCGGAACGTGATCGCGCCTGGCAGACGGTCGTTCCATACGACTTTGTTGCGCAAATCAGCTGACGGCCAAGGTTTCCCTTTCCCCGGAGGGACTTATCCTACGGCCTCTGTGATGGGTATGCCGAGCGCGGTGTGGCCGTTCAGAGCGGCGATGCGGACTTGGAGCTCGGCAACCTGACGATCGAAGTCTCGCGCCATGAGCCGTTGGCCCAGCAGTTTCACGCAATGCATCTTCGTCTCGACGCTGCTCCGGCGGTGATACCCGCTCCATCGGCGCCAGATGGCGCGGCCCAAGTATTTCGATGCCCGCAGGGCCTCGTTGCGCGCCACCGCACCGGCGGTGACGGTTTTCCATGGCTTGCCGTTGTTTCGTGGCGGGATGACGGCTTGGGCGCCGCGCTCAGCGACGGCATCGTGGCACTTGCGGGTGTCGTAGGCGCCGTCTGCGGTGACGCAGCCTATCTCCTGGTCGGCCGGGATCTGGTTGAGCAGGTCAGGTAGTACCGGCGCGTCGCCGATGTGGCTTCCGGTTACCTCGACCGCACGGACCTCCAGTGTCTGCTCGTCGATCCCGAGGTGGATCTTGCGCCAGACGCGCCGTTTGGGCCCGCCACGCTTGCGGGCCTGCCACTCGCCTTCGCCCTCCACCTTGATCCCGGTGCTGTCGATCAGAAGGTGCAGCGGACCGTTGGAGCCGCGGTAGGGGATGTTCACGGCCAAGCTCTTCTGGCGGCGGGACAGGGTGCTGAAGTCGGGCATTGGCCAGTCCAGCCCCACCAGCCGCAGGAGGCTCTCGACGAACCCGGTCGTCTGACGCAGCGCCATGCCAAAGAGGACCTTCATCGTCAGGCATGTCTGGATGGCCGGATCGCTGTAGGTCTGCTGACGTCCCCGCCTGCCAGATGGCGCGGCGTCCCAGCTCATGTCGGGATCGAACCAGATCGTCAGCGAGCCACGGCGCTTGTGCGCTTCATTGTAAGCTGGCCAGTTCCTGGTCTTGTAGGTGGTGGATGACGGTCTGCTCATAACGTCCAGCTACCTCGCTGGACTCACGACATGGACCCCTGACACGATTTGCGCAACCGAGCCGTTCCATACCATCATTCCGGCAATGACGATGCGGAACGACGAACCGGATACGGCCTTCGGCGTCATGGGGGCCAGTATCAAGCCGCTGGTCACGCTCATATGCTGATGCAGATCATCGACCTCAATCTCGACGTGCAAGCCGCATCAGACGCGCGATGCAGTTTCTGGAAAATGGCATCTCGGCACCGAGCCTACCATCGCGGACGACGTCCGCGCCGACCTCGAGGCCCGCGGACATGAAGTCGATGTCGGTTTAGGACCTATTGGCGGATGTCAGGCAATCCGGATCGACCGGGAGAATGGCGTTCTCCGGGGCTCATCGGATCATCGCAAGGATGGGGTTGCGCTTGGATTCTAGCAAGTCGCTGAGATACCCGCCGGGTTGGAACGGTTTACCCGCTTCCGGGGTGGTTGCCTTGATGGCTTGGCACGGTGGCGCGAACGGTATTCGCTTCCGATGCTGGTGTCCGGCCTCATGTGGCCGGCAATCGGGGCAATCTGGGCAGTCGGGCGAGGGTGTTGGCGGCCATCGTCGGGAGGAAGCGGGAGCGGGGGCGTTCGACGCCACGAGACATGGTTGGTGCCTTGCCGCCGACGGTCGTGGCCCGACCGAACGCCGCTTCGATCCGCTTCGGGTGCTTCGGGGACATGGTGTGGCGATCGTGCCCTATGATGCGCCCGTCGATGGCCGAAGATCTCGATTTCCGGGCAACGTGTGGGGACACGCAGGCCTGGCGCAGGTCGGCGACGAACACGGCGGCATCATGGCCCTCGTATGTACCGAATATCCTTTGTCTGCCACGAGGGTCGGCTTCCGCGTCAATCCAAGGGCGTGGCGATGAACCCTGTCGAGCGCGGCACACCGTTCGGCACCGCCGCAGGCTTGCGTCAGGTCGCCTCGAACGATCGGGCCGCTGCGGTTTTCCATCATGGCATCGCCCATGAAACAGAGTGCAGCGCCGATGCCGGGGCCGGGAGACTTCCCGTAAGGCCGGGCGTCCGGATCGGTGGTCCATGAAGACGTGGCATCGGAACGCTTCTCGCCCTTGAAGGCGACCTCGGCGTTGCGGTTCTGGCGCGTCGGGCGGGGGATCGGGTCGGCTTCGGTTTGGGTCCGTTCGGGCTGGTCGTCGGCGGTCCTGTCCGGCGGGGGCG